>NZ_JBFAAD010000018.1:8648-172896 GCF_040639555.1 Streptomyces sp. NPDC023838 | reverse complement strand
GTGGGTTGCTCGCGCAGTTCCCCGCGCCCCTTAAATGCGCCCCTGCGGGGCGCCCCTTCAGGGGCGCGGGGAACTGCGCGGCCAGCCACAGACGGTCCGCAGACGAACTGAGCGGGGTGCAGGGGCCGCAGGCCCCGCAACGGGGTCCGGGGGCGTAGCCCCCGGGGGACCGTCTCAGCCCCCACCCACCCCCGGAGGCCACGCGGCGGAGCCGCACATGTCACAGCGGGAAGGGGCGGGGTGGGGGCTGACGGCCTAGTCGAACCAGCGCGCTCGGGACAGTTCCCGCGTCCGGGACGGGTCCTCCAGGAGCGCCGCCACCTCGAAGCGCCGCGGCCACTGGCCCGCCGCCCAGGCGAGACCCGCCGCGACACCCTCCAGCGTCGCCGCATGCACCGTCCCGTCCCCCGCCCGACGCCAGTCGAGCTCGACCCCGCCCGCCAGCAGCTCCTCGTGCTCGACGTACGTCGACGGCGTCGCGGGCCCCAGCAGGACCCGTACCGCCTCCGGCACCGACCGCTCGGTCCCGACCGACGTCACTTCCGCCGTCACCGACTCACCGAGACGACGGACCTGGAGCAGGTCGGCAAGGTCGGCGGCCCGCGACGGGGCGACCGGCAGCAGCGGCACCCCGGACGTCAGCGGCAGCAGGTCCGGCGCGTCCGCCACCACCGCGTCGGCCGCGTCCACGACCCGTACCTCCCCGTCCACCACCGCCCGCAGCTCGTCCGGCAGCGTGACCTGGTCCGGATCGAGGTCGGCCAGCGCCGTGTAGAGGGCGTGCAGCTGGGCGTCCGAGACGGGCCGGTCCTCGTCCGCCAGGCGGGCCAGCAGCTCGGCCGCCCCGCCCGGCTCGTCCAGCAGCGCCGCCACCGACGTACGTACACCCAGCGCCCGCAGCACCTGCTCGTCGTCGAAACCGGTCGCGTCGGCCGACTCGTACAGGCCGGACAGCAGCGGGTCGGAGCCGGCCGCGCGCAGGCCCGCCGGGCGGCGCCCGCCCAGGACGGGGTGGCCGCGCAGCCACCACGCCGTGTACGGGCGGACCGTCTCCGTCGTGCCGTCCGGCAGCAGGATCCGTACGGGCTGGGTCAGCGCGTCCCGCAGCGGCGGCCGCGCGAGCATCGCCAGCGCCTGCGGCCAGGCGTCGTCGTCGACGAGGTCCAGGTCCCGTACCGCCACGATCTCCGTCGCCACCGGCGGTACGGGGGTGTGCGGCAGCTGGTCGAGGACGTCCTCGCACCACACGTCGACGGCGTCGAGCAGCCCGGCGTCGTCGGGCTCGGCGAAGTCGCCCTCGCGGGGCTCCAGTTCGTCCGGGTCGAGGACGACGTCGGTGGCGCGTACGAGCGCGAAGGTCGCCAGTACGCCGCACGCGGCCAGCGGCTGCTCGCCCCAGCGGGCCGCCAGTTCGGCGTCCACCTCGGCGAGCTCGCCGGAGCGGATGACGGAGGCGAAGGGGCTGCCGGGCAGCACGAGTTCACCCGCGGGGGCGAGTTCGCCGTCCTCGTCGGGCAGGGCGAGCGCGCCCAGCCACGGCTCGTCGCCGGGCTCCAGGGCGGCGTCGCGCACCAACGCCAGTACGGTCTCGGCGAGTTCGTCGGCGTCGAGCGCGTCCTCGTCCCAGATCTCCCCGCCGTCGAGGGAGGCGGCGACCGCGCCCCGCACCTGAGGAGTCGTCAGGACGGCCCGGGGCGTGGCGGGCAGGGCGCCCAGCTTCTCCAGGAGGGGGTGCGTGGCGTCCGTGTGCGCGACCTTCAGGCCGAGCCGGCCGAGGTCGGCGGGGGTGTCGGCCAGGGGGAGCAGGATCTGCCGGGGGCCGACGGCCGTACGGCCGTCCGCGAGCGGCACCGGCAGGCCGGAGAGCCGGTCGGGGTCGACGCCGGCCAGGGTGTCGTAGAGCCGGTACCACCACTCGGGCGCGCGCTCGGCGCCGCCGATGCGCTCGATGGCGTCGCCGAGGGGCAGCCGGCCGACGCCGAGCGTACGCAGCTCGGCGCGCCGCTCAAGCCCGGCGGGCAGCAAGGTGGGCAGCACCTCGGCCAGCACCTTCACGGTGTCGGCGCCCGCTCCCTCCACCACCTCGGCCTCGAACGGCCGCAGCGCGGGGAGCTCTTCGGAGGGTACGGCCGGGGCGAGGAAGGCGACCCGGGGCAGCCGCTCCAGGATCGCCGCGCGCAGCGCCCCGTCCAGCTCGCCGCGCCCGAGCGGGCCGGGCACGAGGTCGACGGTGCCGGTCGACACGGGCTCCCAGTCGCCGAGCAGCCGGGCGTACGCGTCGGCGGCGCGCTGCACCAGGAAGTCGGTCAGCGGCCCCGGGGCCGGGTGGCGCCGGGCAGTGTCCAGCGGCAGCGAGGCGATCAGCAGGGCGGGCACGCCGAGGGGCTCGTCGGTGGGGGTGGGGGCGTGGACGACGGGGGCGGTACGGGGCCGCTGGGGGGCGCCGTCCAGGTCGACCGGCACGGCCCAGGTGACCGACCAGTGGGGCCGCAGCCGCTCCTCGACGGGCCGGTCGGCGAGCAGCTCGGCGCCGAGCGCCCCGCTGTCGCTGACGGTCCGCCACCGGTTGAGCCCGTCCCGGGTGTCGTCGATGTGGACGTACCCGTCGCGCTCGGAGCGGCGCAGCACGCGCGAGCCGTCGGGGGTTTCGACGATGACCTCGACGAGGCCGGGCAGGGTGAGCAGCAGGGCGTCGTCGACGGCGGTGAGCAGCCGCCGTACGAGATCCTCGGCGGGCTCGTCCCGCAGCGGCAGGACCACGACGGTGTCGTACCCGTCGGGCGCGGGGCCCTCGGCGGGCAGCGGAAGCCGCAGGAGGGGTACGTGGCCGTCGCGGCGGCGCAGTTCGTCACCGAGGCCGGGGCTGAACCGGGCGGCTTCGGCGGCGAGGTCGCGGGCCTCGGCCAGCGACCAGCGGACGCCGCCGGTACGGCCGACGACGGCGGGTTCGTCGGTGACGGCGAGGACGGCGGCGAACCCGACGCCGAACCGTCCGACGGAGGTGCCGGAGTCGCGCCGCTTGGCGGAGGCGCGGAGGGTGGACAGCGACTCGACGCCGGCGGCGTCGAGGGGGGCGCCGGTGTTGGCGGCGGCGAGGACGGGCTGCTCGCCCGGGGCGCCGGGGTGGAGGGTGAGCCGGAGCCGTCCGGGCACGCCGGCGCGTGCGGCGGCATCGGCGGCGTTCTGGGCGAGCTCGACGACCAGCCGGTCCCGGTAGCCGCCGAGCGCGAGGTCCTCCTCGGCGTTGGCGTCCTCCCGGAAGCGGGCCGGGGCGGCGGCCCAGGCGTCGATGACCCCGCGCCGGAGCCGTCCCGTCCCGAAGGGGTCGGCCCCTTCGACCGCCGTCGCCTTCACGATCACGCGCACTCCGTCCACAGCCATCGGAAACCCTGCGGCCCGAAGGTACCGCGTCGAGGATTCCGGCGCCCGGGCCCGGGTCCGGAGAGAGCCCCACCCCACCCCTTCCCGAAAGCCCTCTGGCGGGCGGCCGGGTGGGGGTTGAGGCCGCTTCCCGGGAGCTACGCCCCCGGCTCCCCCTTGCGGGGCCTGCTGCCCCTGCACCCCGCTTCGTTTGTCTGCGGACCGTGCTGGGTTGCTCGCGCAGTTCCCCGCGCCCCCGAAGGGGCGCATTTAAGGGGCGCGGGGAACTGCGCGACCAGCCATCCACGGTCCGCAGACAGACGGGGGTCCGGGGCGGAGCCCCGCCCGGGGGTCGGGGGCGTAGCCCCCGGGGGACCGCCTCAGCCCCCACCCCACCCCCGGAGGCCACGCGGCGGAGCCGCACATGTCACAGCGGGAAGGGGCGGGGCGGGGGACAAAAGGCAGTCGGGGCTCACGAGTGGCCCAAGTCCTCCGCCCCCTCGTCCCCCTCCGCCTCCACAGATCCACCATCCGCAGCCGGCCGCACGGCCAGCGCGTCCGCGCCCAGCGTGTCCAGGACCGGCGGCGCCGGACGCGGCGGCTTCGGCATGACCGCCGCCTCCGAGTGCCCCCCGCACCCGTACGCCATCGACACGACACGCCCGTCCGCCGGACCGAACTCGTTCGCGCAGACGCCGAAGGCCTGCCGGAGCGAGCCGGCCAGGGGGACCAGGAAGGCGCAGGTCACGCAGGACGCGGGGGCCGCCTGCGCCATCGGCGTCTTCGCGCCGAACGACTCGTCCCAGCGGTCCGCCGCCGCGTGCAGGCCGTAACGCGACAGGACACGCGCGCGGCGCATGCCGAGCTCTTCCGCCAGCGCCGCGACGGAGCCGCGCGACGTCCCCGGCCGGGACACCAGCTCCGCGTCCTCCGCCTCGACCCGCTCGGCCATCTCCTCGGAGACGGCCGAGTTCGGCGGCGGGGCGTCCTCGCCGCTGTAGCCGGGCTCCAGGCGCAGGTCGTCCGCCTCGGTGGGGAGGAGGTCGCCGGGGCCCATGTCACCCGGGCGCAGGCGCTCGCTCCACGGCACCCATTCGGGCGCCTGCAGCGCGTCAGGACCGGGCAGCAGGACCGTCTCGTCGAGGGTGACCAGCTTCGCGCGGGAGGCCCGCGCGACGGTCACCGCCCAGCGCCAGCCCCGGTACCCCGGCTCCTTGCACTCGAAGAAGTGCGTGACGACCCGGTCACCCTCGGCCACCACCGAGACGTGCTCTCCGACCACACCGGGGTGCGCGGCCTCCTCGGCCGCCTCCCGGGCGAGGTCGACCGCTTCGGCGCACAGGCGGTCGGGGGTACGGCTTCGCGTCGTCGCAGCACTCACAGGTCTCGCTTCTCTCCTACGCCGTCTCACGGGTGCGCCGGGGACCGCGTACGTACGAGTCGCGGACGGAGCGGACCAGGGGGCCGCGTCGACGTCCGCGCCCGGGCCGTGAGCTGATCAGGGGCGCGCCTTTCGCCATCCATTCTGCGGGATCGCGGAGAGGCGCGCGGCCATGAGCAGCCGCGGGCGGCGCGCCTGTCACGCTACCCCCTTCGCGGCCCCTGGCCCACCTGCCGGTCCGAATCCCTGTCGGTACGTCATGGTCAGACGGGGTTGGGGCACTATGACTGAGTGGCTACCGCGAGGTCCGCCGAAGCGACCGGTCCCCTCCGCAGGGCGGGGCGGACGGTCGGCCGAGCGCTGCACCTGCCCTTTACGGGCACCGCCCGTTCCATCCGAAAGGCGACCCACGCGCACGGCGCGGGTGAGTCGGGCCTGGGCAAGCTCATCGAGCTGCACGCGGTGAACGGCGCGGGCGACGTGATGATCACCGTGGCGCTGGCGTCCACCGTCTTCTTCTCCGTCCCGACCGATCAGGCCCGCGGCCGGGTCGCGCTGTACCTGGCGATCACGATGGCGCCGTTCACCCTCCTGGCCCCGGTGATCGGCCCGCTGCTCGACCGGATGCCGCACGGCCGGCGCGCCGCGATGGCGGGCGCCATGCTGGCGCGCGCGCTGCTGGCGCTGACGATGTCGGGCGCGGTGGCGACGGGCGGCCTGGAGCTGTATCCGGCGGCCCTGGGCGTCCTGGTGGCGTCGAAGGCGTACGGAGTGGTGCGCAGCGCGGTCGTGCCCCGGCTGCTGCCACCACGGTTCTCGCTGGTCAAGGCCAATTCCAGGGTCACGCTGGCCGGGCTGCTGGCGACGGCCGCCGCCGCCCCGATCGGCGCGGGGCTCCAGCACGTCGGGCCGGAGTGGCCGCTCTACGGGGCGTTCTGCGTCTTCGTGGCGGGCACGTTCCTGGCGTTCACGCTCGACCACAAGGTGGACTCCGCCAAGGGCGAGGGCAAGGCCCAGCTGGTCGAGCACCGGGCCCGCAAACCGGGGCTGCGCACGGTCGGCGCGTCCGTGCAGAACGGGCTGATCGCCAACGCGGCCCTGCGCGCCCTCTCCGGCTTCCTGATCTTCTTCCTGGCGTTCCTGCTGCGCGAGCACCCGCTGTCCGGGCAGAGCGCCGCCGTCTCGCTGGGCGTGGTCGGCGTCGCGGCGGGCGTCGGCAACGCGCTGGGCACGGCGGCGGGCTCGCTGCTGCGCTCCCGGGGCCCGGAGATCATCATCGTGATGGCGCTGCTGGCCGCGCTGGGCGCGGCGGCGTGCGCGGCGGCGTTCTTCAGCGGGGTGCTGATGGCGGTGCTCGGCGCGACCGCCGGATTCACCCAGGCGCTGGCGAAGCTGTCCCTGGACGCGATGCTCCAGCGCGACGTGCCCGAGGAGGTGCGCACCTCCGCGTTCGCCCGCTCGGAGACCGTGCTCCAGATGTCGTGGGTGCTCGGCGGTGCCATAGGGATCGTGCTGCCGCTCAACGGAGTGGTCGGGATGTCGGTGGCGGCGGGGCTGCTCGCGGCGGGCGCGGTCACGTCCGTACGGGGGCTGCTGAGCTCCGGACGGCGCGGCACGCCACACCCGCGCGTGGCGTGATCACGAGGGACCGATAGCCTTCGGCTCATGACCGTTGCGTTCACCTCTGGTAAGGCCCGTCGGGCCGGCATCGCCCTGGGCGCTGTCTCCGTCGGCCTCCTCGTCCTCTCCGCCTGCGACAAGCCGACGCCCCTCGCGACCGTGACGGTCGGGACGACTTCGGTGAACGCCGAGGCCGCCTGCCGCGACGACGGCAAGGTGCTCTCCGAGGAGAAGCTCACCACCTGCCTCAGCAGCGTGAAGACCTCGAAGACGATCAAGTACTCGCCGGGTGCCACCATGCGTCTGGGCGTGGACCCGGACGTCGTGGAGCACGGCGACAAGTGGGTCGCGGTCCTCGACGGCAACCCGATCACCGAGCCGTCCAACAAGACGTACCGCTCGTTCCCGAACGCGGACGTCTTCGCGACGGGCGGGCAGGGCGCCGCGCCCAAGAGCAAGAAGATCAACATCATTCAGGTCAACGAGGACAACAAGCCCAAGTCGGTCTGGAGCTTCACGCTCAAGCGCGACGACAGCTGACATGCGCGTCCTGGTCGTGACCGCCGTCCCCGTCGAACGGGACGCGGTCACGAAGGCGTGCCCGGCCGGCCTCGACGTCCTCGTCGGCGGGGTCGGCCCCGCCGCCGCGGCCGCCGCCACGGCGACCGCGCTGGCCCGCGGCCCGTACGACCTGGTCGTCTCCGCCGGGATCGGCGGCGGGTTCCCCTCCGTCGCGCCCGTCGGGTCGCTGGTCGTCGCCTCCCGGATCGTCGCCGCCGATCTCGGCGCCGACACGCCCGACGGATACATGGATGTCGAGGCGCTCGGGTTCGGCCGGTGCGCGCACCTTCCGCCGCGGCGACTCGCGCGGGCGCTCGCCGACACCACCGGCGCCGCGTACGGGCCCGTCCTCACCGTCTCCACCGTCACCGGCACCGCCGCCCGCGCCGCCGAGCTCGCCGCCCGCCACCCCGGGGCCGCCGCCGAGGCGATGGAGGGGTTCGGGGTCGCGGAGGCGGCGGCGCAGCAGGGGGTGCCCGTCCTGGAGGTCCGGGCGGTCTCCAACGCCGTGGGCCCGCGCGACCGTTCCGCCTGGCGGATCGGGGACGCGCTCGGCGCCCTCACCGACGCTTTCGGGAAGCTCCCGCCCGTACTGGAGAGTTGGAACGGTCATGACTGAGCATGAGCCGCTGCGCATCGCCTTCTCGCCCTGCCCCAACGACACGTTCGTCTTCGACGCGTGGGCGCACGGCCGCGTCCCGGGCGCCCCGGACATCGACGTCACCTTCGCGGACATCGACATCACCAACGGCATCGCGGAGCGCGGCGCGGACGGCTTCGACGTCCTGAAGGTGTCGTACGCGGTGCTGCCGTGGGTCCTGGAGGAGTACGCGCTGCTGCCCTGCGGCGGCGCGCTGGGGCGCGGCTGCGGCCCTCTCGTCCTCACCCGGGAAGCGGGCGTGGACCTGACCGGCAAGACCGTCGCCGTCCCCAGCGAGCGCTCCACGGCCTATCTGCTCTTCCGCCTCTGGGCCGCCGACGTGGTGCCCGGCGGGGTCGGCAAGGTCGTGGTGATGCCGTTCCACGAGATCATGCCCGCCGTGCGCGACGGCCGCGTGGACGCCGGACTGGTCATCCACGAGGCCCGGTTCACCTATCAGGATTACGGGCTGTACGCGCTCGCCGACATGGGCGAGCACTGGGAGTCCACCACAGGGCTGCCCATCCCGCTGGGCGCGATCATCGCCCGCCGCTCGCTGGGCGACGCGAAGCTGCGCGAGCTGGCCGAGGTGATCCGTACGTCCGTCCGCATGGCCTGGGACGACCCGGAGGCCTCGCGGCCGTACGTACGGGAGCACGCCCAGGAGATGGACCCGGCGGTGGCCGACCAGCACATCGGGCTCTACGTCAATGAGTTCACCCACGACCTGGGCGAGGACGGCTACGCGGCGGTGCGCGGGCTGCTGACGCGGGCCGCGGCCGAGGGGCTGGTGCCTCCGCTCGGCCGCGACGCGCTCAGCTTCGTATGACCGTGGCCGGTCAGACGTCCAGCTGGTCGGCCACCGCCCGCAGCAGACCGGCGATCTTCTTGCCCGCCGCCTTGTCGGGGTAGCGGCCGCGCTCCAGCATCGGCGTGATGTTCTCGAGCAGCGTCGTCAGGTCCTGGACGATGGAGGCCAGTTCGTCGGGCTTGCGGCGCTGGGCGGCCGCGACCGAGGGGGCCGGGTCGAGGACGGTCACCGAGAGAGCCTGGTCGCCGCGCTGGCCCGCGACCACACCGAACTCGACGCGCTGGCCGGGCTTGAGCGTCTCCACCCCGGAGGGGAGCACGGACGAGTGCACGAAGACGTCACCGCCGTCGTCGCGGGAGAGAAAGCCGAAGCCCTTCTCGCTGTTGAACCATTTGACCTTGCCGGTAGGCACGTCTGTCCTCGTCCTCGTACTCGTCGTGGGGTGCTCGGGCGGTGCTCGGGATGCCGGGGAAAACGGCTCTGGATAGCACTGCAGCGGGTCGCCTTCGGACCCGCCGGGACCAAGGCTAATGGTCCAGAGGCTGCTGACAAGACGTCCCGGCGGGTCCTTACGGGCAGGGAACTACCCTGACCGAGTGAGTAACGAAACCCAAGCGAATTCGGCCAGGGACGAGTCGAACACCGGGGACCGGCTGGTTCGCGCCGGTGTCATCGTCTTCTTCGTCGGCGCGCTCGCCACGCTGGTCACGGTGGCGCCGCTGTTCCTGCACACGACGCCGTTCCCGCCCGTCGCGTACGCGGTGTGCATGCTGATGGGCGTCGGCTTCCTGATGGCCGGGGCGGGCGTGGTGACGTCGGTGGCGGCGCAGCGGCGGGCGGAGCGGCCGGCGGGCTGACAGCCGGTCAGTGGTCGGCGTTCCCCACGTACGCCTTCCACCACGGGCGGAACTCCGTGAGGTCGGCGAGGAGTACGTCCGCGCCCGCCTCGCGCAGCTCCTGCGCGCCGATCGGGCCGGTCGGTACGGCCACCGAGAGCGCGCCTGCGGTGTGGGCGCCGCGGACGTCGCCGGTGTGGTCGCCGACGTACACCGAGGCGCCGTGCGCGCGCAGCGCCTCCGCCTTGGCCTCGGCCCACAGCCCGCCGACCAGCTCGTCGGGCTCCAGGCCGAGATGGGTGAGGTGCAGGGCCGCCTGTGGCCGGTTCTTGGCCGTGACGACGATGGCGCGCCCGCCGAGCTCCTGGACGGCGCGGATCGCGTCGGCGGCGCCGGGGAGGGCAGGGGTGGGCTCGATGGCGTACGTGGGGTACAGCTCGCGGTACCGGGCCACCATCTCCGGGACGCGCTCCTGGGGGAACCAGTGGCTCAGCTCCCACTCCAGCGGCGGCCCCAGCCGGCTGACGGCCGCGTCCGCGTCTATGTGGGTGCGGGTGTCTTCGGCGAGGCGGAGGTAGCAGGCGCGGATGCCGGGGCGGGAGTCGATGAGGGTCATGTCGAGGTCGAACCCGACGGTGTGCGAAGCCATGGCCCCCATTGTGGGGCCGCCCCCACTCCGCCCGTTCCCGCGCCGTGTGCGGCCTCCGGGGGTGGGGGCGGCTCCCCCGGGGCCGACGCCCCCGGACGGGGCTGCGCCCCTGCACCCCACGGGGCTTCGCCCCGGACCCCTGTTTGTCTGCGGGCTGTGGGTGGCTGGTCGCGCAGTTCCCCGCGCCCCTTAGGTAGCCCCCCCGCAGCCAAAGATCCACGCTCGGCCCCACGCCTTCAGGGACGCGGGCTGCGACATATGCGGCTCCACCACGCGGGCGCGACCAGCCCAGTGGCCGAATAGGGGCGCGGGACTATGACATCTGCGGCTCCACCGGGCGGGCGCGCGCAGCCCAGTGGCCGAAAAGGGGCGCGGGAAACTGCGCGCTCAACCCCCACCAGCCCGCAGACAAACACCCGACCGAAAAGGGGCGCGGGGAACTGCGCAACCAGCCCCAAAGGGGCGCGGGGAACTGCGCGACCAGCCCCCACCGGCCCGCGGACGAACAACGGGGTCCGGGGCGCAGCCCCGCACACGCGGCCCCGCCGCGCGGGCGCGACCAGCCCCAGTTGCTAAGGGGCGCGGGGAACTGCGCGCTCAACCCCCGCCGGGCCGCAGACGAACAGCGGGGTCCGGGGCGTAGCCCCGCCGGGGGCCGGGGGCGTACCCCCGGGGTCGTCTCAGCGGTGGCGTTGCGAGCGCCACGTCAAGAACGCCGCCGACGACAGCGCGGCGCCCCGCACCACCCACGGCCACACCCCCGCCACCGCGTCCCCCATCGCCCCCTCGGCGATCGGCGCGCCCCAGCGCTCGTTCTGGCGGCCCCACAGCCACACCAGACCCCCGACCACCGCAAGGGCGGGCAGACCCAGCACCGCCCACTTCGTCTCCGCGGGCGTCAGGCGGCGCGACACGTACGCCAGGAGCCAGCCCGCGCCCAGGGCCAGCCAGTTGCCCAGGACCGCGCCCGCCACCAGCAGGGCCGCCGCCAACAGCAGAAGCGGGTTCGTCAGGGAGCGGCGGGGCGCCCCGGCGCCGGGCAGCAGCCCCCGCCACTTCCGGGTACGGGAAGGCTCGGCATCCTCCGCCTCCGCCTCCACCTCCACCTCCACCGGCTCGGAATCCGACGGCTCCGCGGCCTCCGACGCCGCCGCCAGCTCCTCCGGCCGCCGCAGTATCTCCGGGATCTCCACCCCGCCCACGAACCCCGCCACCGAGTCCCCGGGCATCCCGCCCCCGAACGGGCCCGGTTCGATCCGCCACCAGTCCGGCTCGCCGTGCGACGGGCCGAGCTCGTCCATCCCCGCCAGGTGGGGCGGCGACGCGGCCGTATCCGGAGACGGAGGCGGGGGCGACGACGCGCGCGGGCGCGGGAACGCGACGCGGCGGCCCCGGCCGCCGTCCCGCTGCCCCGGCACCCCCCGCCCCGCCGCCTCCACCTCCGCCGGCGGCGCCTCGTACGTACCGCCCGTCGACACGGACTCCACCACCTCGTCCGGCGTACCGAGCCGCCCCAGGATCCGGCGCACCGCGGCGGGGGAGTCGCTGCCGAACTTCGCCCGTCTGCGGTCGATTTCGTCGCGCAGCGAGGACACCAGCCGCATCCGTGCCGCCGACGGCAGCTGCCGCTGCTGGGCCAGGTCGCCGACCCGGCTCAGATAGTCGTAGACCAGCTGGTCGCTCTCGATCCCCACACCGTTCCCCTCCGTGCCCCGCCGGGGCCCGCCGCCGCCTCCCTGCCCTGACGGTAGCGCGCAGCGGCTACCGTGGGGCGGATGGGGACCGGCGAGCGCGACCAGGAGGCGCACGTGTCCGAAGCAACGACCGGAGCGGGCGGAGTGAGCGGTGCGGGCGGCACGGGCGGCACGGGCGGCGGGGGCCGTGAGACCGACGCCCGGACCGGCGACGCCCCCACCCGCGACGCCAGGACCGGCGAAGCCTCGACCGGCGACCCCCGCACCCGCGAGCCCCGCACCCGCGCCCCCCGCACCGGCGACCCCCGCACCCTCGCCGAAGCCCTCCGCTCCCGCCCCGACACCTCCCTCGCCGCCCTGCTGCGCGCCCGCCCCGACCTGCTCACTCCCGTACCGAACGACCTGACCCAGCTCGCCACCCGGGCCGGGACGCGGGCCTCCGTCGTACGGGCCCTGGAGCGGCTCGACCGGTTCGCGCTCCAGACGGCGCAGGCGCTGGCCGTGGCGCCGGACCCGGCGCCGTGTCCCGTACTGCTCGCCCTCCTGGCGGGGGACGAGGGTGACGCCGCCGTGGAAGGCGCGCTGCCCGGCGCCCTCGCCGGGCTGCGGGAGCAGGCACTCGTGTGGGGGTCCGACGAGCGGCTGCGGCTGGTGCGTACCGCCCGCGAGCTGCTCGCGCCCTCCCCCGCGCACCCCTCCCCCACCGGCCTCGGGCCGACCGTCGCCGAGGCCACGGCCGGGATGTCGCCGGGGCGCGTCCAGGAGATCCTTCAGGCGGCGGGGCTGTCCGCCACCCATGACCCCGTCTCCGCCGTCGCCGCGCTGACCTCGCTCTTCACCGATCGGGCGCGGATGTCGGCGCTCCTGGACACCGCCCCGCCGGAGGCGCTCGCGGTGCTCGACCGGCTGGTGTGGGGGCCGCCGTACGGGGAGGTGTCGGCGGATCCGGCGCCGCCCGTGCGCTGGCTGCGCGACCACGGGCTGCTGCTGCCGACCTCGGCCCGCACGGTCGTACTGCCGCGCGAGGCCGCCCTGCATCTGCGCGCCGGGCGCGCACACCGGGCGCCCGAGCCGGTGGCGCCCGCCGTCGCGCCGGCCAAGGAGTACCGGCCGCAGGTGGTGGACTCCGCGGCGGCGGGCGAGGCCCTGACCGCGCTGACCATGGTCGAGGACCTGCTGGCCGAGTGGAACGAGGGCGGGCCCGCCGTACTGCGCGCGGGCGGACTGAGCGTGCGTGACCTGAAACGGACGGCCGCAGGCCTGGACACCACCGAGCAGGCCGCCGCTTTCTGGCTCGAACTCGCCTACGCGGCCGGGCTGTTGGCGTCGGACGGAGAAGCCGACGAGCGGTACGCGCCGACGCCCGCGTACGACGACTGGCTGGACCTGCCGCCCGCCGAGCGCTGGTCGCGGCTCGCCGTCGCCTGGCTCGCCGCGACCCGTACGCCGGGCCTGGTCGGCGGTCAGGACGCCCGGGCCCGCACCCTGGCGGCCCTCGGCCCCGATCTGGACCGCTCCCCCGCGCCGGAGGTGCGCCACCGCGTGCTCGTCCTGCTCGCGCGGCTGCCGGAAGGGACCGCGCCCGACCCGGAGACGCTGCTCGCCCGGCTGCGCTGGGAGCACCCGACCCGGACCGGCCCCGAGGACCTGCGCCCCCGGCTGGCCCAGTGGACGCTGGCGGAGGCCGAGTGGCTGGGCGTGACGGGCCGGGGCGCGCTGGCCGCGCACGGGCGGGCACTGCTCGGCGCGGGCGGAGACGGTGCAGAGGGCGGAGACGGCGCAGACGGCGCAGGCGGGGCAGACGGCGCAGGCCGCAGCGGCACCACGACCGCTCCGGCAGGCCACAGCCGCACCACGACCGCTCCCAGCTCCACCACCACCCCCCTCCTCGGCCTCGCGGCCGCCGCCGCCCTCGCGCCGCACCTGCCCGAGCCCGTCGACCACGTCCTGCTCCAGGCCGACCTCACCGCCGTCGCGCCCGGCCCGCTGCGGCGCCCGCTCGCCGCGACCCTGAACGTCCTGGCGGACATCGAGTCGAAGGGCGGCGCGACGGTGTACCGGTTCACGCCCGCCTCGGTGCGCCGCGCCCTCGACGCCGGGCAGGCCGCCTCCGACCTGCACGCGTTCCTGGCCGCGCACAGCGCCACCCCCGTACCGCAGCCGCTCAGCTACCTCATCGACGACGTGGCCCGCCGCCACGGGCACCTCAGGGTCGGCGCCGCCTCGGCGTACGTGCGCTGCGACGACGACGCGCTGCTCGACGAGATCGTCGCGGACAAGCGCTCGGCCGGGCTGCGGCTGCGCCGGCTCGCCCCGACCGTCCTCGCCGCCCAGGCCGACCCCGCCGCCCTCCTGGAGGGCTTGCGCGCGATGGGGTACGCCCCGGCCGCCGAGTCCGCCGAGGGCGATGTGGTGATCACCCGCGCCGACACCCGCCGCACCCCGCCCCGTACCGCCCCCGCGCCCGTGCCGGAGGGCCCGCCGCTGCCCGACGAGACGCTGCTCGGCGCGGCGGTCCGGGCGATCCGGGCGGGCGACGAGGCCGCCACGGTCGTCCGCAAGGAGCAGCCGCACGCCCCCGCCGAGCCGGGCGGACTGCCGCGCACCACCGCAGCCGAGACCCTGGCCACGGTCCAGGCCGCGGTGATGACGGGCTCGGCGCTGTGGATCGGCTACGTCAACGCGGACGGCGCGGCGAGCCAGCGGGTGATCGCGCCGGTACGGGTGGAGGGCGGCTTCGTGACGGCGTACGACCACACGGCAGACGAGGTCCGCACCTATCCCCTGCACCGGATCACAGGCGTCGCGGAACTGGCGGACGACCCGGCCTGACCCGCACGGCCCCTCATCGCGCCCGGCTGAGGCACACTGGAGGTTTGGCACCTGCGGAGGGATGTAGGTACGTGAACGGGCCACTGATCGTCCAGTCGGACAAGACCCTGCTCCTGGAAGTCGACCACGAGCAGGCCGACGCCTGCCGCCGAGCCATCGCGCCGTTCGCGGAGCTGGAGCGGGCGCCGGAGCACATCCACACCTACCGGCTGACCCCGCTCGGACTGTGGAACGCGCGCGCGGCCGGGCACGACGCCGAGCAGGTGGTGGACGCGCTCGTCGAGTTCTCCCGCTACCCGGTGCCGCACGCGCTGCTCGTCGACGTCGCGGAGACGATGGCGCGCTACGGACGCCTCACCCTGAGCAAGCACCCCGTCCACGGCCTGGTGCTGACCACCACGGACCGGCCGGTGCTGGAGGAGATCCTGCGGTCGAAGAAGGTCGCGCCGCTGGTGGGGACGCGTATCGACGCGGACACCGTCGCCGTGCACCCCTCCGAGCGCGGCCAGATCAAGCAGACCCTGCTGAAGCTCGGCTGGCCCGCCGAGGACCTCGCGGGGTACGTGGACGGCGAGGCGCACCCCATCGAGCTCGCGGAGGACGGCTGGGCGCTGCGGCCGTACCAGAAGCAGGCCGTCGAGGGGTTCTGGCACGGCGGCAGCGGTGTGGTCGTGCTGCCCTGCGGCGCGGGCAAGACGCTGGTCGGGGCGGGCGCCATGGCGCAGGCCAAGGCCACCACCCTGATCCTGGTCACCAACACGGTCTCGGCCCGGCAGTGGAAGCACGAGCTGGTCAAGCGCACCTCGCTGACCGAGGAGGAGATCGGCGAGTACAGCGGGACGAGGAAGGAGATCCGGCCCGTCACCATCGCCACGTACCAGGTGCTGACCACGCGCCGTAAGGGCGTCTATCCGCACCTGGAGCTCTTCGACTCCCGTGACTGGGGACTGATCGTCTACGACGAGGTGCACCTGCTGCCCGCGCCGGTCTTCAAGTTCACCGCCGATCTCCAGGCGCGCCGCCGCCTCGGGCTCACCGCCACCCTCGTACGCGAGGACGGGCGCGAGTCGGACGTCTTCTCGCTGATCGGGCCGAAGCGGTTCGACGCGCCGTGGAAGGAGATCGAGGCGCAGGGCTACATCGCGCCCGCCGACTGCGTGGAGGTGCGGGTCAATCTGACCGACTCTGAGCGGCTCGCGTACGCGACGGCGGAGGCCGAGGAGAAGTACCGGTTCTGCGCGACCACCGCCACCAAGCGGAAGGTCACCGAGGCGCTGGTACGGAAGTTCGCGGGGCAGCAGATCCTCGTCATCGGGCAGTACATCGACCAGCTCGACGAGCTGGGCGAGCACCTGAACGCGCCGGTGATCAAGGGCGAGACGCCCAACGCCCAGCGCGAGAAGCTCTTCGAGTCCTTCCGGCAGGGCGAGATCTCCGTGCTGGTCGTCTCCAAGGTCGCGAACTTCTCGATCGACCTGCCGGAGGCGACGGTCGCCATCCAGGTGTCCGGCACGTTCGGATCGCGGCAGGAGGAGGCCCAGCGGCTGGGCCGCGTGCTGCGCCCGAAGGCCGACGGCCACCAGGCGCACTTCTACTCGGTGGTCGCGCGCGACACCCTCGACCAGGACTTCGCGGCCCACCGCCAGCGCTTCCTGGCCGAGCAGGGTTACGCGTACCGCATCGTCGACGCGGATGATCTGCTCGCGGGCGATCTGGGCTGAGTGCGCGCACGGGCCGCCGCGCACCCCAGCACGGCGAGCCCGAGCAGCGGGTACGGCGATGCCAACGGCTGCTGCCACCACGGGAGATGGAGGTCCAGGTCCCCCTCGTGCGGCACCAGCCACAACGTGCGGACGGCGAACACGGCCGCTACGGCGACGGCTGTACGGGTCCGGCCCTCGGCCACCAGCGCCGCCAGCAGCGGCACGCACCACACCCAGTGGTGCGACCAGCTGATCGGCGAGACGAGCAGCGCGGTGAGGGCGGTGACCAGGACGCCCCAGCGCTCGTGCGACCGGCGGGCCGTCCACAGGCCGACGCCCGCCACGGCGGCCGCGACCGCCACCCACGCCGCGCCCGGCGCGGAGGTGTGCAGCAGCCGGGCCACCAGCCCTTGCAGTGACTGGTTGTCGACGATCCACGCCTTGCCGACCCGGTCGGTCTCGAAGAGCCGCCGGGTCCAGAAGTCCGCGCTGGCGCCCGGCAGGACGAGCGCGCCGAGCAGCACGGTCCCGGCGAAGGCGGCGGCGCCCGTCGCCGCCTCCCCGCGTCTTCCGGTGAGCAGCGCGTGGAGGAGGAAGAGCGCCGGGGTCAGCTTGACACCGGCCGCGACCCCGACGGCGAAGCCCTTGCCGAGGGACCCGGGGGGCCGGGTGAGGTCCCACAGGACCAGGCAGGTCAGCGCGAGGTTGATCTGGCCGAACAACAGCGTCTGGAACACCGGTTCAAGCCAGAGCGCGGCGGCGATGGCGGCCGCCAGGGCGGCGGGACGCGGCGCGATCCCGGCGAAACGGCAGGACAGCCGCACCAGAAGGGCCAGCAGCAGCGCGTTGCCGACGGCGAAGACGGCCTTGAGCACCGGCACGGGGAGCCAGGTGGCCGGCACGAAGAGGATCGCGGCGAACGGGGGGTAGGTGGCGGGCAGGTGCCAGCGGGTGACGGTGAACCCGTACAGATCGGTGCCGTGCGCGACGGCCGCGCCCTCCGCCCGGTAGACCAGGGCGTCCGCCATGGGGATGCGGAGTACGGCGCAGAGCACCGCCAGCGCGGTGAGGGAGAGGGCGAGGGGGAGCACGAGGGGGAGCACGCCCACTGCGAGGAGTGAACGTTCGGTCACGGTCCGGTACTTCACGGGCGTGACCCTAGGGGATCAGGCGATCGGGGCCGGGCAGGCTCGGCGGGGCCGGGCCGGGGCCGGGGCCGGGGCGTCAGGGCCGGGGCGTCAGGGCGCCTGCGCGAAGGGGCTCGGCTCAGGGGTGGCGGGGCGCCGAAGGGCTCAGCTCAGGGGTGGCGGGGCGCCGAAGGGCTCAGTGGTGGCGGCGTCGAAGGGGCTCGGCTCAGGGGTGGCGCGGCGCCGAAGGGCTCAGTGGTGGCGGCGCCGCACGCCCGCCTCTTCCGAGTACTCCCCCAGGACGACCACGCTCAGGGCCGCGCCGGCGAAGGCCTTGGCGGCGCGCAGGGCGTTGCCGACGCGGTGCGGGGAGTGCTCGGCGCCGGTGGCGGTGGCGCCCCGGGGGCTGGGGACGGTGGGCGCGGGGGTGAAGGTCACGGTGCTCATGTATCCATGGTGCTCCTGCGCCCCTCCCGATTCATCGCTCTGCGGTCTGAACCCGGACCGCCCCCGTATCCACCTCTGGTCCAACGCCATCCCCTACGGGTATGACCCGGGTCCCTCAGGGTCGGTCGGGGGCGCGGGGGCTCGGCGGGACGCGGAGGCCCGCCGGGGCGGGGGCTCCGGGGTCCCTGTCCGCTCCCCCGGAAAAAGCGTTCGACCGCCCAGAACCCCCTGACTACAATCGCCCCTTCCCCGCCTCCCTCCGAGGAGCGCCGCCGTCCGGACGGAAACCGGTCGGCCGCCGAAGCCGCAAGGCGATCCGCAGCCCTGACCCGTCGCCCCGACCCGTCGCCGCGACACGCCGCCCGGAGGAACCCCGTGTCCACGCACGCCCCCGAAGATCCGCTCAGCGATCCCGTCAGCGATCCGCTCAGCGATCCCCTCAGCCGCGAGCGCGCTCACCTCACCGAGTCGCGCGCGGCCCTGCGCGCGATGCGCGAGGACGTGGAGAACCTCGATATCAAGGACGTCACCGCGAACTGGGTGAACGCGGCCGTCCTCCAGCGCCAGATCGACGACCGCATCAAGGCCCTCGCGGACCTCTCCCACACCCCCCTCTTCTTCGGCCGCCTCGACTATCTGCACGCGCCCGGCGCCGAGTTGGCCGAGGGCGCGGACGGCGAGCGCTTCTACATCGGCCGCCGCCATGTGCACGACGCCGACGGCGACCCGATGGTGATCGACTGGCGCGCGCCCGTCTCCCAGCCGTTCTACCGCGCCTCCAGGAAGGACCCGCAGGACATTGGCCTGCGCCGCCGTTTCGGCTACACGGGCGGCGACCTCACCGCGTACGAGGACGAGCACCTCACCGACCCCGCCGAGGCGGCCACCACCAGCAAGCTGCTCCAGGCGGAGATCGAGCGCCCCCGCGTCGGCCCGATGCGCGACATCGTGGCGACGATCCAGCCGGAGCAGGACGAGATCGTACGGTCCGGGCTCACCGGATCCGTCTGCGTACAGGGCGGCCCCGGCACCGGTAAGACCGCCGTCGGCCTGCACCGGGTGGCGTACCTCCTCTACGCGCACCGCGACCGCCTGGCCCGCACCGGCACGCTGGTCATCGGCCCGAACGCGTCCTTCCTCCACTACATCGAGCAAGTGCTGCCCGCGCTCGGCGAGTTGGAGGTCAAGCAGGCGACCGTCGACGACCTGGTGGCGCACGTCGAGGTGCGGGGCACCGACGACGCGCCCGCCGCGATCGTCAAGGGCGACGCCCGGATGGCCGAGGTGCTGCGCCGCGCGGTCCGCTCGCACGTGACGATGCCCACCGAGCCGCTGGTGGTGGTGCGCGGCTCGCGCCGGTGGCGGATTCCGGCGTACGAACTGGAGGAGATCGTCCGGGAGTTGCAGGAGCGCGACATCCGCTACGGTGCCGCCCGCGACGCGCTCCCCCAGCGGATCGCGCACGCCGTACTCGTACGGATGGAGCAGGCGGGCGAGGCGCCCGACGACCGCGTGCAGGACGCGGTGGCGCGCAACGCGGCGGTGAAGGCGGCGGTCAAGGAGCTGTGGCCCCCGGTGGACCCGGCGAAGCTGGTGCTGCGTCTGCTCTGCGACCCGGACTTCCTGGCCGTACACGCGGACGGGCTCCTGACCGCCGAAGAGCAGAAGACGATCACCTGGGCCAAGCCCGCGCGGAGCGTGAAGAGCGCGAAGTGGTCGGCGGCGGACGCGGTGCTGATCGACGAGGCGAACGACCTGGTGGCGCGTACGCACTCGCTCGGCCATGTGGTGGTCGACGAGGCGCAGGACCTCTCCCCCATGCAGTACCGGGCGGTCGGCCGCCGCTGCTCGACCGGCTCGGCCACGGTCCTGGGCGACCTGGCGCAAGGCACCACGCCCTGGGCGACGGCGAGTTGGGACGAGGCGCTGCGCCATCTGGGCAAGGCGGACGCGGTGGTGGAGGAGCTGACGGCGGGCTTCCGCGTACCGCGCGAGGTGATCGCGTACGCGTCGCGCCTGCTTCCGTCCATCTCCCCGGGCCTGGCGCCGGTGGAGTCGGTACGTGAGACATCTGGCTCCCTGTCCGTACGGGCCTCCACGGACCTGGACGCCGACGTCCTGGCGGCCTGCCGCGAATCCCTCGGGCACGAGGGCTCGATCGGCCTGATCGCGGCGGACGCGCGCATCCCGGCGCTCGCGGACGCGCTGATGGCGGCGGGCCTGGTGTTCCTGGCCCCGGGCGAGGAGACGACGACGGAGTCCCGCCTCACCCTGGTACCCGCGTCACTGGCCAAGGGCTTGGAGTACGACTACGTGGTCCTGGACGAACCGGCGGCGGTGGTAGACGGCGAACCGGACGAACGAACGGGGTTGCGACGACTGTATGTGGCGCTGACGAGGGCGGTGTCGGGCTTGACGGTGGTCCACGCGGCGGAGCTGCCCGACCAACTGACCTAGGGGCGCGGTCTTTGTCTGCGGCCGAGTGGGTGGCTGGTCGCGCAGTTCCCCGCGCCCCTAAAAAAGCCGCTCCGCGGCAATCCCCTGGAGCGCCCCGCAGGGGCGCATCTAGGGGCGCGGGGAACTGCGCGAGAAGCGACCACGGTCCGCAGACGAGAGAGGGTTTAGGGGCGCGGGGAACTGCGCGACCAGCCACCCACTCAGCCGCAGCCGACCGACCTACAGCGCCGAAACCAACGCATCCAGCAACCCAGGAAACCGCGCATCCAAATCCCCCCGGCGCAGCCGAACATACCGGCTGCGCCCAACAACCCGGGTAGACGTGACCCCCGCCTCGCGCATGATGCGCATATGGTGCGAAACGGTCGACTTATGCAAATGGCCGAGCCCCAGCGCACCGGGCGCACAGCTGTACTGCTCCCCATCCGCGTACACCTTCAGCAGCGCCAGCCGCACGGGGTCACCGAGCGCGTGCAGCACCTTGACCAGCTCGATGTCGGCGACATCGGGCTGCGGCAGCCACTCCTCGACGTGTTCGTCACCCATCCACCCACCCTCCCTCCTCCCAGAATCGTTTGACAAACATCAAACAACTCCGCGATGGTTTGACGTACATCAAACGATACGCATACGGGGGGAACTGATGCGCCTACGCCTGCTCCTGCTCGCTCTCGGCACCTTCGCCGTCGGCACGGACGGCATGGTGATCGCCGGAATCCTGCCGCTGGTCTCGGACGACCTGGACGTGTCCGTCTCGGCGGCAGGCCAGATGATCACGGTCTTCGCGCTCGCGTACGCGGTGCTGGCACCGGTCCTGGCCACCGCGACCGCCAAGTGGCCGAGGCTGCGGACCCTGCTGACGGCCCTGGTGATCTTCACGCTGGCCAACGCGCTCTCCGCGCTGGCCCCGAACTTCACGCTCCTCCTCGCCACCCGCGTCCTCGCGGCGGTCGGCGCGGCCCTCTACACACCCACCGCCAACGCCGTGGCCACCGCACTCGTACCGCCGGAGCGACGCGGCCGGGCCATCGCCACGGTGATGGGCGGCCTCACGGTCGCGACGGCGCTCGGGGTCCCGCTGGGCACCTGGATCGGCCGTACGGACTGGCGCCTCACGATGTGGCTGGTCACGGCGCTGGGCGCGGCGGCGTTCGCCGGGGTCGGCCTGATGCTGCGGGGCCTGCCGGCGCCGCAGCCGTCCCCGGGCCTGCGGGCCCGCCTGGCCCCGCTGGCCAACCGCCCCGTACTGGGCGCGGCGGCGACGACCTTCCTGGTCTTCCTCGCCTTCCAGACGGTCTTCATCTACTACACGGTGGCGGCGGCCCCCGCCACGAAGGGCGACCAGTCGAAACTGACCCTGCTCCTCCTGGTCTCGGGCGTCGCCTCGGTCGCGGGCAGCTCGCTCGGCGGCCGGGTGGTGGACCGCTGGGGCCCGA
This sequence comes from Streptomyces sp. NPDC023838, assembly GCF_040639555.1. Taxonomy (NCBI): domain Bacteria; kingdom Bacillati; phylum Actinomycetota; class Actinomycetes; order Kitasatosporales; family Streptomycetaceae; genus Streptomyces; species Streptomyces sp. NPDC023838. The sequence goes on along the minus strand of NZ_JBFAAD010000018.1, from coordinate 151,342 downwards.
GGGTGGTGATCCTGACGGCGGGTACGGTCTCGGCGGCGGTGGCGCTGGCCCTGCCGTGGCTGATGCAGTCGATGACGACGGCCCTGATCGCCTCGACCCTCAACCCCCTCGCGGGCTGGGCGGTGGCGGTGGCGCTCCCCGCCCGCCTGGTCTCGCTCGACCCGCCGTCCGCACCCCTCCTCCTCTCCCTGAACAGCAGCGCGCTGTATCTGGGCGTGGCGGCGGCGGGCGTCACGGGCAGCGCGGCGATCGCGGTGCTGGGCGAGCGCTGGTTCCCGTTCACCTCAACGCTGCTGATGCTGCTGGCGGTTGCCCTGGCGGCGGTGACGACGCGCAGGAAGGCATCGCCGTCACCATCGGGCACCGCGCGTAGCACCTTCGTCCTGACCAAGTCATGAATCGGCCACGGCCCCAGGCATATCGGTCATCGCGATGGCGGTGCTCGACGACTCTGCATTAGGAACTCTGTTCACAGAGATCATTCCTACGGGGGAGTACGCACCATGAGCAGTTCTGTCATGCACCGAGGCAGCCGGGCCAAGCTGGCGTCGGTCGTCGGCCTGGTGGTCGTCGGTTCGCTGGCGCTGAGCGCGTGCAACGGGGACGACGGCGCCGAGAAGCCGGTCGGCGGGGCGACGCCGACGCCGTCCGCGCCGTCGTCGTCGACGCCGTCCACCCAGCCGTCGGCACCGGCCGACGGCGACGGCGGCGGCTCGGCGGGCCAGGCCAAGAGCGGCCAGACGTTCAAGATCGGCGAGGCGGCCCGGTTCCCGTTCAAGTACGGGACCACGAAGAAGGGCGAGATCGCCCTCACCGTCGACGCGATCGAGAAGGGCGACCCCGCCGACCTCGCACCGCTCAAGCTCGGCGACAAGGTCAGCGGAAAGGTCCCGTACTACATCCGCTACACGATCAAGAACGTCGGCACGACGAACCTGGAGTACGCCTCCGTCAGCCACATGAAGGGCCACCTCGGCGACGGCACGGACGCCCAGGACCTGATGGTCTTCGGCACCTTCGCCAAGTGCCCGAGCGAGTCCCTGCCCCAGGGCTTCACCACCGGCAAGACGCAGAAGGGCTGCGCGGTGGCCCTGGCCCCGTCGGCCACGACGAAGGTCGCGTCGGCGGAGTACTGGGGCGACCCGTTCACCATGGCGGACAAGGGCCTCTACTGGAAGTAGCCCAGAAAGCCTTCCCAGGCGTCGGGTGAGACGGCGAACCGGGGACCCGTGGGGTTCTTCGAGTCGCGGACGTGGATGATGGCCGGGCAACTGGCCACCTCTACGCAGTCGTCGCCTGAGCCACTGCTGTAGGTCGACTTCCGCCAGTCGAGGGCGACTTCGACGCAGCTGTCGCCGGAGCCGCTGCTGTAACTGCTCTTGAACCAGGCCAGTTCGGTGCTGCTCATAGCGCTCCTCGCAGTCGCTCCAGCAGGCCCACGGACTGCTCTGTGGTGAGGGCCTGTGAGCGCAGTTTTGCATACCGCATGTGGAGCGTGCTGACCACTTTGGGATCAGAGATGAACTGGCCGCTCTCCTGTCCCTCGCAGTAACCGAGCCACCTGTTGCCAGGAGTCTCCAGCAGTCGAATGGGGCCGGCCAGCCCAGCGTGCACCCCCCCTCCCAGTGGAAGGACTTGCAGATCGACGTTCCTCGGCGTCGCGCACTCCAGAACATGGTCGATAAGCCTTCGGGTCACCTCCGCACCGCCCGTACGCCGCAGGAAGACGTGCTCTTCGACGATGAAGTTGAACGAGGTGTTGGGCCGGTCGCGCAGGAGCTGCTGTCGTTCTTGGCGGGCGGCCATATGCGCCTCGATCTGATCGTCCGCGAGGGGCGGCACCTGCGCCCCGAACAATGTCCGCGCGTACGCCTCCGTCTGCAACAGACCCGGCACGAGCCGGGACTCGTACGTGTACAGGCTGATCGCCTCCTGTTCGAGGCCGGCCCACCGGCGGAACCAGGAAGCCAGCCCGGGCTGCCGGTGGAGGCGGGCGGCGGCCTTGGTCAGGATGCCGGTGTTGCCGGTGGCGGCTTCGGCGCGTTCGACGAAGGCGTCGTCGGGCATGCGGCGGCCCAGCTCGATCGAGGCGATGGTGTGTTTGGAGTACCCCACCAGCGGGGCGAACTCCTCCCGGGTCAGGCCCGCGAATTCGCGCAGGGCCTGCACCACGGCGCCGAACGTGCGCAGGCTGTCGGATGCTTCGGGTTCGCCGTCGTGTCCCTCGTGGTCCCAGGCCATCTGCGGGCACCTCCCGGTGAGTGAATCGCGCCGTACTCAACTCACCCAGGGTTACGGGGTGTTGGACGTACTGTCTACGGGCTGTGCGCGTACGCTCGCGCAGCGTACGCGCTCCATGCCTGGTGTACGGGGGGATACGCGCGCCACGGTGGCCCCATGCACCCCGAAACAGAGGCTTCGGCCGTACAACTGTCCGTTACCGTACGTGTGTTCAGGCGGCGCATCGCCGCCACTCGGCGGGGCGCGCGGCTCGCCCGTCTGCTGTCGATCCAACAGCTCGCGGAGTGGGGCGTACCCCGTGGGTCCGTCGCGTCGGACGCCGCCGCGCTGATCGTGGCGGAGCTGGCCGCGAACGCGGTGGTGCACGCGCGGGTGCCGGGGAGGGACTTCGAGCTGGTCCTGATCCTGCGGGCGGGAGGGCTGCGCATCGAGGTGACGGACACGCGCGCCGACAAGCACCCGGTGGCCGCCTCGGCGCCGCCCCCCGACGCCGAGTCGGGCCGCGGCCTGCTGCTGGTACAGGCGCTGGCGGAGCGGTGGGGGGTGGCGGAGGGGGCGGCTCCTCGGAAGACGGTGTGGGCGGAGCTGGGACTGTGACTGCGGGCCGGTGGGGGCTGGTCGCGCAGTTCCCCGGAGGACCCTCCGGGGGGGTGCTTCGCCTGCGGGCCGTCTGCGGCTGGCCGCGCAGTTCCCCGCGCCCCTTGAAGGGGGTACGGGTGCAGCCCCGTAGCGGGGTGCAGGGGCCGCAGGCCCCGCTCGGGGCCCCGGGGGCGCAGCCCCCGGAAAACCACCTTCCGCGGCAGGCCTCGGACATCGCCCTTCCCGGCAACGACTTCTGGCTGCTGGACGGCAGCGTCGTCGTCTTTCACCACTTCGACGGGTACGGCGAACTCGCCCCGGACGACGAGTCGTTCACCGACGACCCGACGACGGTAAAGCTGTGCGAATCCGCGTTCGAGGCCGTATGGGAACGCGCGATCCCGCACGGGGAGTACCGCCCGCATCCGGGATAGTTGCGCGTGACTTCATCATCCAGCGTCCGGCAAGCCCGAGAGGCCCTGGGAAAGCGTCTGCGTGAGATCCGCAAGGACTCGGGGCTGACGGCGCGGGAGCTGGCCTCTCGGGCAGGCTGGCACGAGAGCAAGTGCAGCCGCATCGAGAACGGGCGGACAGCACCGTCGTACGACGATCTGCGCACGTACACGCTGCACTGTGATGCCGAGGACCAGACCGCCGATCTGATCGCCACCGCCCGGAACATCGAGGGCACGTACGTCGAATGGCGGCGCCTGGAGCGCGCGGGGCTGAAACGGGTCCAGGAGTCGGTCACTCCACTGTTCGAGCGCACCCGGCGCTTTCGCACCTACCAGTCTTGGGTCGTGCCCGGACTGCTTCAGACGGCCGCCTACACCAGGGCCGTACTGGCCACGGTCACCGCGCTTCGCGACGTGCCGGGCGACCTGGACGCGGCCGTGGCCGTGCGCATGGATCGGCAACGCGTGCTGCACACCGGAAACCACCGTTTCGCCATGCTGGTGGAGGAATGGGTCCTACGGACCGTGATCGGTGACGGGGAGATCATGGCCGGGCAACTGGACCGCCTGATCGCCTTGGCCTCCCTGCCCTCGGTGTCGCTCGGCATCGTGCCCCTGGGCGTTCAGCGCGGCGGAGGATGGCCCGTCGAGTCGTTCACCATGTACGACGACGAGCAGGTCAACGTGGAACTGGTCTCCGCACACCTCACCGTCACGCAGCCCGGCGAAATCGCCGAGTACGCGAAGGCGTTCACGGAGCTTTCCGCCATTGCCGTGTACGGCACCGCCGCACGCGCGCTGATCAGGAGCGCGATCGACTCCCTGGGGTGACCGCGTGCAAGCCCGCGCACGTTCGTTGAAGCCCGGTCTCCGCCGTTCCTAGCCTGTCATCAACCCGACTACGTAAAGGAGCACCCCATGGGTGGACAGCACGGCGGCGGCACCGGGTCCGGGCAGGGTGGCAGTCAGCAGGACGACGGCAGCAGCGGGCGCGGACACGGTGGAGGCGGGCAGGAGACCAGCGGCGGGAACAGCTCCGACGGCTCCGGCCCCGCGAGGAAGTAGCCGATGAACGCACGCACGGAGGAGGCGGGCCCTTCGCGGCTCGCCTCCGCGCTGCTCGCGGCGGGCGCGCTGACTCCCGACTGGCTGGCGGCGTTCGAGGCCGTCCCGCGTGAGCTGTTCGTGCCCGACCGCGTCTGGCCGGGCATCGCGGACGGCACGCGGCAGAACCCGGTGGTCGACCGCGCCAAGGACCCCGAGGCGTGGTTCGAGGCGGTGTACTCCGACATCCCCTTGACGACGCAGTGGGACGACGGCGCGCACACCGGGGACGGCCTGGGCACCACGCCCAGTAGCTCAAGTTCCCAGCCGCGCATGGTCTTCTCGATGTTGGCGGATCTCGGCGTGCAGGACGGCCACCGCGTTCTGGAGATCGGTACGGGCACGGGGTGGAACGCCGGACTTCTCTCGCACCGGCTGGGCGGCACGAACGTGGTCAGCGTCGAGTACGACGGGGAGGTGGCTCAGGGGGCGGGCGAGAACCTCCGGGCCGCTGGGCTGCGCCCTCTGGTCATGGCGGGAGACGGCCGGCTGGGGTTCACCGGGAACGCGCCCTACGACCGGGTCATCGCCACGTGTTCGGTCGGGGCGGTGCCGTCGGCGTGGGTGGAGCAGACCCGCCCCGGCGGTCTGGTCGTCACCCCCTGGGGGACGGAGTACGGCGGTGAGGCGGTCGCCCGTCTCGTCGTCGGCGACGACGGCACGGCGAGCGGCCGCTTCACCCGCTCCAGCGCCTTCATGCGGCTCCGCCAGCAGCGCGCGGCCCGGCCGCCGCACGCCGCCTACCTGAACGGCCGGGCGTGGCCCGCGGACGGCGTCAGGAGCCGCACGCCGCTCTCCCCCGCTGCCGTGGGCGGGTGGGTGGAGCAGTTCGTCATCGGGCTGCGCGTGCCGGGCGCGTTCTGGACCGTGGAGCGGTACGAGGGCGGCGCGTACACCCTGTGGACGTACAGCACCGACGCCATGTCGTGGGCATCGGCCGACTATGAGTGCGGTGCGGACTCGTACGAGGTGGTCCAGTCCGGACCACGCCGGCTGTGGGACGAGACGGAGGCCGCGTACCACTGGTGGGACCAGCGAGGCCGCCCCGGATTCGACCGCTTCGGTCTCACGGTCGACGGCGACCGGGAAAGGGTGTGGCTGGACGCTCCGGACGACGGTGGCGCATCGTCACGTCCTACTCGTCCGGGTCCCAGGCGCTGAGCTGCTCGAAGACACGTCGGTCGCCCTCGGTCTTCAGGGAGTTGACCGGGATACGGTCGTACAGGCTGAGGACCAGCTCGCTGGCCGTGCCCCGAATGGAGAAGAAGGCGGTGGCCGCATCCGGGTCCTGGCCGGCAGCGGTGGCCGGCATGGTGCCGGGCCCGGGGAGGCGGACGGTCCGGGCGCCGTCGGCGGAGAGCGAGAGGCGCCAGGAGCGGCCCTCGGAGGCGTGGAAGTCGATGGCAGCGGGCTCGTGCGGCCAGGCACTTGTCGTCGCGACGCAGGTGGACAGGAACTCCTCGACACCGTCGAGCGCCACCTCGTCCGGCAGCGGCTGCGGGGCACCTACGGTGATCTGGGCGTCGTACGTGTGCACCGCCATCTGCTGGAGCTGGTGCCGAGCCACGACGCCGGAGGTATGCGGCGACTCCAGCGGCTCCCACCACGCCCAGCAACCGCGATCCGGGCCGGCCTTCCGCAACGCGTCCAGCAGTTGCTCCGTGGACTCCGCCAGCCAGGCCAGCAGGGCCTCGCGCTCCCGAGGCGCAGCCGGGGCGCCCTCCGCCGCGGACTTGGCCGGAGCGGGCCCCGCGGCGACGGTGGCGGCCCAGTCGCGGCGCCCCTCGCCGATGTGCTGCGCCAGATCGAACAGCGTCCATTCGGGGCAGGTCGGCACCTGTACGTCGAGGCTGGACGCGGAGGCGACCGCGGCGCGGAAGGCAGTCGACCGTTCGTCTATCAGTCGCAGCAGAACGGGGAACGCGAGTGTAGTTGTCACCCCGAATCTCTATCACTACGTTCCGACAATCGGACAGCGATTTTCACAGCCGCCATCGGGGCCGCAGGCCCCGCTCTCCAGGGGCGCGGGGAACTGCGCGACCAGCCCCCACCGGCCCGCAGACAAACAGAAGCCCGGGACGCAGCCCCGCAGCGGGGTGCAGGGGCCGCAGGCCCCGCCAGGGGTCCAGGGGCGTAGCCCCCGGGAGAGCCGCCTACGGCCCCATCCGAGCCCCTACGCGTCCAGCGCCGACCGCCACTCCGCCACCGCCTCCGCCGCCACCGGCGCCCCCCACCCCCGGGGACGGGACGCGCCGCCGATGTGGACCGCGTCGATCCCGGCCGCGCGCAGCGCGGGGAGGTGGTCGAGGCGGAGGCCGCCGCCGACGAGGATGCGGGGCTCGTAGCCGGGCTCGGCCCCGCGGCCCGCCTCCGCGACCAGCGTCGGCAGGCCGTCGTCGACGCCCCCCGCCGCCCCCGCCGTCAGATACGTGTCGAGGCCCGGCAGCTCCGCCAGCTCCTTGCGCAGGGCGTCGCGGTCGGCGGCGCGGTCGATGGCCCGGTGGAACGTCCACCGGCAGCCGTCCAGCTCCGCCACCAGCGCCCGTACCGCCGCCATGTCCGGCCCGCCGGTCTCGTCGAGGAACCCCAGCACGAACTCGTCCGCGCCCTCCGCCCGCAGCGCCCGCGCGTCCCGGACCAGCGCGTCCACGTCGCCCGCCGCGAAGCCGTCCGCCGAGCGGAGCATCACGCGCAGCGGGATGTCCACGGCGGCGCGGATCGCCGCGAAGGTCTCCCGGGACGGGGTCAGGCCGTCGGCCGCCATGTCGGTGACCAGCTCCAGCCGGTCCGCCCCGCCGGCCTGCGCCGCGATCGCGTCCGCCGCGTCGAGGGCGATCACCTCAAGCAGTGCGCGGTTGCTCATCTGACCCCAATTCCTCGGCTGTCCTACAGGTCGACAGGTCTAGTCCAATAACAAGCCTACGCGCCGACCCGTCCAGCCGCATGCCTCACCTCACGAACCGCACCTCCGGCCACCGCGCCGACGCCCCGTCGAGCAGCCCCGCCGGGTCCCCGCCCCGCAGCCACCGGTCGAAGAACGCCGACACGTACGCCTTCTGCGCGGCCACCGAACGTACGGGATCGATGGCCCCCACGCTCTTCGTGGCGACGGAGCCGTCCAGGCCCAACCCCCGGACGATCTGCGGCACTTGGGACTGGAGGTCGGTGAAGGACGCGTGGGCCGCGCCCGCCAGGGTCAGGTCGCGGTGCCAGCCCGTGCTGTGCTCCCAGGTCTGGCCCCAGGAGGCCACGGTGTGGTGGGTGTCGCCGTCCATGCCCATGAGCAGCAGCGGGCGGTCGACGCCGTCGGTGGCGACCGTGGACGGGTTCGAGGGGTCGTCGTCGCGCTGCGTGTAGCCCATCACCCCGTCCATGTTGAGCGCGGCCTTCACGCGGCGGTCGTCGTGCATCGTCTGCGCGGCCGCGAAGCCGCCCGCGGACTGCCCGAACATGCCGATCGCGTCCAGGTCCAGCCGCCGCCCGAGCCCGGCGGGCAGGTGCGCCAGCCGGTCCAGGACGAAACGGGTGTCCGCGACCCGTACGTCGGCGACCTTCTTCAGGAACGCGACCACCTGCTCCGGCCCCGCCTTCCGGGCCCGCGCGAACTCGTCCAGCAGGACCGTCCGCTCCACCCGGCCGCCCGGGAACTCCACCGCCCCGGCGTCGTAGGTGTGGTCGATCATCACCACCGCGTACCCGCGCGAGGCGAGTTCGTCGCAGAGGGTGGTGCCGAGGGTGCGGGGGTCGCCCGCACCGGGCGAGTAGAGGACCACGGGCAGGCAGGTGCCGGTGGCGGGGGCGTCGGTGTACGCGTGGCTGCGGGTCGCCGCCCAGTCGACCCTGCCGGGCGCCAGGTCCTCGCCGAGCCCGTTGAACCGGTCGTACGCGGCCGCCGCGCCCGGCGTCATCTGCGGCGCCCGCCGATGCCCGCGCACGTCCCGCGCGGGATACCGCACGCTCACCATCAGCTCCCGGTACGCCCGCGCCACCCACGGATCCCGCCGCCCCCGGTCCACGAGCCGGGCGGTCACGGTGCCGACGGGGTGGGGGCCGGTGGGCGCGGGCAGCGACAGCCGGAGGCGGGCGGGGGCGGCGGCGGCACGCGGGACGCCGACCAGGGACGCGGCGGCCCCGAGGGCGGCGACGGACAGGAACCCACGGCGGGAGGGAGTGGTAACCATGCCCCCACCCTCCCGGACCGGGCCCGCCGTCCCCATCCGGCACGCCCCCGTCCCGGGGCGGGGGCTGTCCCCCTGGCGGACCGGGCGCGACTGGCTACGCTCGCCCCATGCCCGACCTCGACGACCTCCGTACCCGCTGGACCCAAACCCTCGCCGCCGCCCGCCAAGGGCCCGGCCCGGACCCGGCCCCGTACGCCGAGCGCCTCCTCGCCCAATGGGCCGAGCCCCACCGCAAGTACCACACCGTCGGCCACCTCGCCGCCGTGCTGCGCCACGTCGACACCCTCGCCGACCACGCCGAGGACCCCGAACTCGTGCGCCTCGCCGCCTGGTTCCACGACGCCGTGTACCGCCCGGACCGCTCCGAGAACGAGGAGCGCAGCGCGACGCAGGCCGAACGCGCCCTCCCCGAGGCCGGGTTGGGCCCGGACGCCACCGCCGAAGTCGCCCGGCTCGTACGCCTCACCGTCACCCACGACCCCCACGAGGGCGACACCAACGGCGAGGCCCTGTGCGACGCCGACCTGGCGGTGCTCGCGGGGGACCCGGAGGAGTACGCGGCGTACGCGGCCGCCGTCCGCGAGGAGTACGCCTTCGTCCCCGACGACGCCTTCCGCGACGGCCGCGCGGCCGTCCTGCGCCAGCTGCTGGACCTGCCGAGACTCTTCCGTACGCCCTACGGCGCCAAGGAGTGGGAGGCCCGCGCCCGCGAGAACCTGGCGGCGGAGCTGGAGCTGCTCAGGGAGTGAGTCGTTACTGCGTCCCTCACCCGATCGTGGGACCGGCCAAGAGACGGCTGCGGATCCCACAACCGTCGATCTAGGTTCGCCCTGTCAGGTCGCCGGAGACAGGGGGAATCGAATGGCCACATGGGAGGGTCTATTCCAGGCATGGTGCGAGTTGGATATGCCCGAGGGGTGGCGTGCCGAGATCGATGAGGGACAGATCCACATGGCTCCGCCTCCGCCTCGGCACCACCATGTGATCCTCGCGGAACTTCAACGGCCCTGGTGCCGCTCGCTCCCGGAGGAACTGGGGATCTACCAAACCCTTGGCATCCACATCGCCCGCCTCGACAAGCTCTACATGCCCGACCTGGTGGTCATGCCGGTCGCACCCATCGAGGCGGCCGACCCGCATTCCAACGACCCCGTGGACGCCGCCGAAGCCCTCCTCGTCGTCGAGATCACCTCGAAGAGCAACGCCAAGGACGACCGGAAGAAGAAGCTCTGGGGCTACGCCCACGCGCCCGTCCCGGCGTACCTCCTGATCGACCGGTTCGACGAACACGGCCCGACCAGCACCCTGTTCACCGAGCCCGTGGACGGCGTCTACAGCCGCACCGTACGCACCCCGTTCGGCGGAGAGATCAAGCTCCCCGAGACGTTCGGCAAGCCGCTCGACACCTCCGCCTTCCCGCACTGACCCGAGGCCTACGCCGGCCGCCCCTTCGGCCGCCGCAACCCCGCCCCCGTAAGCCTCCGCACCAGTTCCTTGGAGCCGATCTCCACCGCCCCGGCTCGCACCGCGTCCGCGTACCGCGACTGAGGTACGTCGTAGTGGTCGCGCTCGAACGCGCGCGGCGGGCAGCCGATGGCCGCCGCGAAGGCGTGGAGTTCCTCGTACGAGACGTCGCTGACCAGGTGTGACCACAGGCGGCCGTGGCCCGGCCAGGTCGGGGGGTCGATGTAGAGCGTCATGCGAGCGGGCCCGTGCCCAGGCCGCCCACCGGGGCCACCTTCACGCCCGCCTTGCCGCAGACCCAGTGCGGGTCGGGGCCCAGCTCCGGCTCGACGTCCAGGGCGTGCGGGTCGCCGGCGTGGCAGACCGGGCAGATGGGCCAGCGGCCGTACTTCTCCAGGAGCGCGTCCTGGACGTCCTGGGCGACCAGGCCGGCCACGAACGCAGCGCCGTCCGGCCACTGCTCCACCCACCAGCGGCGGTGTGTCACCGCGTCCTCGACCAGCGAGACCACATCCGCCTGGGCCACGTCGCGCGCGGCCAGGTCCGCCAGCACCAGGGCGCGGGCGGCGTGCAGGGACTGCTCCAGGGGGTCGACGTCGTCCATGCAGCCATTGTCACCCCTTCGGCCCCGTAGGCCTTCCCGTACCCACGGGGTTGACCACGCCGCGGCCGCGAAAATACCTTTCAAGGGTGACCGATGACGTGAAGGAAATTTTCACCGGCTCCACCGCGGGCGCCCCGCCCCCACCCGCCGCCCTCGCGGCCAAGGTGCGCATGCTCGCGCCCTCCATGACCCGCTCGATGCAGCGCGTCGCCGAGGCCGTCGCCGGGGACCCGGCCGGGTGCGCCGCTCTCACCGTCACCGGCCTCGCCGAGCTCACCGGCACCAGCGAAGCCACCGTGGTCCGCACCGCCCGGCTGCTCGGCTACCCCGGCTACCGCGATCTGCGCCTCGCGCTCGCCGGGCTCGCCGCCCAGCAGCAGTCGGGGCGCGCCCCGGCCGTCACCGCCGACATCGCCGTGGACGACCCGATCGCCGACGTCGTCGCCAAGCTCGCCTACGACGAGCAGCAGACGCTGGCCGACACCGCCGCCGCCCTCGACACCGTCCAGCTCGGCGCCGCCGTCGCCGCCCTCGCCCAGGCCCGCCGCGTCGACATCTACGGCGTGGGGGCTTCGTCCCTCGTCGGGCAGGACCTCGCCCAGAAGCTGCTGCGGATCGGGCTCATCGCGCACGCCCACACCGACCCGCACCTCGCCGTCACCAACGCCGTGCAGCTGCGCTCGGGGGACGCCGCCGTCGCCATCACCCACTCCGGCTCCACCGGCGACGTCATCGAGCCGCTGCGCGTCGCCTTCGACCGGGGCGCCACCACGATCGCCATCACCGGCCGTCCCGACGGCCCCGTCTCCCAGTACGCCGACCACATACTGACCACCTCGACCGCCCGCGAGAGCGAGCTGCGCCCGGCCGCGATGTCGTCCCGGACGAGCCAACTCCTCGTCGTGGACTGCCTGTTCATTGGCATCGCCCAGCGCACGTACGAGACGGCCGCCCCCGCGCTCGCCGCCTCCTACGAGGCGCTCGCCCACCGCCACAGCCCGCGCACCCGCTGACCCCGGGTGCCCTCGCACACGTACGGAAAGAGCACCGCTCCCATGACTTCCACGTACGGGGAACTCCGCGCCCAGCTGGCCCACCTGACCACCGAGGCGTTCCGGCCCGAGCTCGCCGACATCGACCGGCTGCCGACCGCCGAGATCGCCCGGATCATGAATGGCGAGGACGCCACGGTCCCCGCCGCCGTCGCCGCCCAACTGCCGCGCATCGCCGCCGCCATCGACGCCACCGCCGAGCGGATGGCCCGGGGCGGGCGGCTGGTCTACGCGGGCGCGGGCACCGCCGGGCGGCTCGGCGTCCTGGACGCCAGCGAGTGCCCGCCGACCTTCAACACCGACCCCGCCCAGGTCGTCGGGCTGATCGCGGGCGGTCCTGCGGCCATCGCCACGTCCGTCGAAGGGGCCGAGGACTCCAAGGAGCTGGCCGCGAAGGACCTGGACGGGCTCGGGCTCACCCCGCTCGACACCGTCGTCGGCGTCTCCGCCTCCGGCCGCACCCCGTACGCCGTCGGCGCCGTCGAACACGCCCGTGCGCGCGGGGCGTTGACGGTCGGCCTGGCCTGCAACACCGGGTCCGCCCTGGCCGCCGCCGCCGAGCACGGCATCGAGGTCGTGGTCGGCCCGGAGCTGCTCACCGGCTCCACCCGGCTCAAGTCCGGCACCGCCCAGAAGCTCGTCCTCAACATGATCTCGACGATCACGATGATCCGGCTCGGCAAGACGTACGGGAACCTCATGGTCGACGTACGGGCCTCCAACGAGAAGCTGCGCGCCCGCTCGCGGCGGATCGTCGCGCTCGCGACCGGCGCGGCCGACGAGGAGATCGAGTCGGCCCTCACGGCCGCCGACGGCGAGGTGAAGACGGCGATCCTGATGCTCCTCGCGGACGTGGACGCGCCGACGGCGACGCGCCGCCTGGAGCGGGCCGACGGCCATCTGCGCACGGCACTGACGTAGAGGGGGAAGCCGCAGGGGGGCGCCAACTCCCGGGCGGCGCCCCCGTCTTAGGCTCTCGTCATGACCACGTCCGACCGCGAGCCCGAACCCGTCTTCCTGCGCCTCAACGGCCGGTTCGCCTACAACCCCGCCCATCCCGTCGGCCTCGCCCTCATCCTCCTCACCCTCGCCTTCGTCGCCGTCGCCATCCTCGTCGTGAACGACCAGACCGACTGGAGCGAAGGCGAACTGCGGGACGCCGCCCACCAGGCGGCGCACGACCTGGACGGGTCGACCCAGCGCAACATCGACCCGTCCCAGCGGTTCTCCGGCGACGACTACGCGCGGACGATCGAGGACGCCATGAAGAACACCGGCGCGGCCCAGTGGTTCGTCGACCCGATCGTGCTGCGCGGCCACGGCGAGGACCAGGGGGCGTACGACATCACCGGCTCCGGCACGCACGCGGCGTTCTGCATGCACCTCACCGTCAGCCCGTTCGGCGATGGCCAGGCGGTGATCGGGGCCCGGGTCACGGACGGCGCCTGCTGAAGGCGCCTGCTGAACCGTGCCGCCCCGGACACGCCGAAGGGCGGCACCCCCGGCGTGGGGTGCCGCCCTTCGTCCGTACTACGTGACCGGGCTACCGATCCCTCAAGGGGATCAGAAGTCCATGTCACCGCCCGGCATGCCGCCCGGAGCGGCCGCGGCGGCCTTCTCCGGCTTGTCGGCGATGACGGCCTCGGTGGTGAGGAACAGCGCGGCGATCGACGCGGCGTTCTGCAGCGCGGAGCGCGTGACCTTCGCCGGGTCGATGATGCCCTCGGCGATCATGTCGACGTACTCGCCGGTCGCGGCGTTCAGACCGTGGCCGACGGCCAGGTTGCGCACCTTCTCGACGACGACGCCGCCCTCGAGACCACCGTTGACGGCGATCTGCTTCAGCGGGGCCTCCAGGGCGAGCTTCACGGCGTTGGCGCCGGTCGCCTCGTCACCCGACAGGTCCAGCTTCTCGAAGACCGAGGAGGCCTGGAGCAGGGCCACGCCGCCACCGGCGACGATGCCCTCCTCGACGGCCGCCTTCGCGTTGCGAACGGCGTCCTCGATGCGGTGCTTGCGCTCCTTGAGCTCCACCTCGGTGGCGGCGCCGGCCTTGATGACGGCCACGCCGCCGGCCAGCTTCGCCAGGCGCTCCTGGAGCTTCTCGCGGTCGTAGTCCGAGTCCGAGTTCTCGATCTCGGCGCGGATCTGGTTCACGCGACCGGCGACCTGCTCGCTGTCACCGGCACCGTCGACGATGGTGGTCTCGTCCTTGGTGATGACGACCTTGCGGGCGCGGCCGAGCAGGTCGAGGCCCGCGTTCTCCAGCTTGAGGCCGACCTCCTCGGAGATGACCGTGCCGCCGGTGAGGATGGCGATGTCGTTCAGCATCGCCTTGCGGCGGTCGCCGAAGCCCGGGGCCTTGACGGCGACGGACTTGAAGGTGCCACGGATCTTGTTCACGACCAGGGTCGACAGGGCCTCGCCCTCGACGTCCTCGGCGATGATCAGGAGCGGCTTGCCCGACTGCATGACCTTCTCGAGGAGCGGCAGCAGGTCCTTGACCGAGCCGATCTTCGAGTTGACGATCAGGATGTACGGGTCGTCGAGCGCGGCTTCCATGCGCTCCATGTCGGTCGCGAAGTACGCCGAGATGTAGCCCTTGTCGAAGCGCATGCCCTCGGTGAGCTCCAGCTCCAGACCGAAGGTCTGGGACTCCTCGACCGTGATGACGCCTTCCTTGCCGACCTTGTCCATCGCCTCGGCGATGAGCTCGCCGATCTGGGTGTCGGCGGCGGAGATGGAGGCCGTCGAAGCGATCTGCTCCTTGGTCTCGACATCCTTCGCCTGCTCGAGCAGCGCACCGGAGACGGCCTCGACGGCCTTCTCGATGCCGCGCTTCAGAGCCATCGGGTTGGCGCCGGCGGCCACGTTGCGCAGACCCTCGCGGACGAGCGCCTGGGCGAGAACGGTCGCGGTGGTCGTACCGTCACCGGCGACGTCGTCCGTCTTCTTGGCGACTTCCTTGACCAGCTCGGCGCCGATCTTCTCGTACGGGTCCTCGAGCTCGATCTCCTTGGCGATGGAAACACCATCGTTGGTGATCGTGGGGGCGCCCCACTTCTTCTCGAGGACGACGTTGCGGCCCTTGGGGCCAAGGGTGACCTTGACGGCGTCGGCGAGCTGGTTCATCCCGCGCTCGAGACCGCGCCGTGCCTCCTCGTCGAACGCGATGATCTTGGCCATGTGAAGTGGTCCTCCCGGACAGGGGTGGATTGCTCCGGATCGAGGAGGCGCCCGCGACGGACGGCCTGCGCGCCTTGTGGTTCCTTGCCCCACGCGGCTCGCGGGCCTCACCGACCCGATCCTGATTCTGTCACTCTCACTCGGAGAGTGCTAACGCCAATGATTAGCACTCGACCCAGGAGAGTGCAAGGCCGTCCCACGGTCCCGGCCGTGTCCGGCCACCTCCGCGGCGGGGACCACGGACCCCGGACACACACGTGGGGCCCGCATCCATTTACAGAGGATGCGGGCCCCACGGGCCTGTATGCGTCGGTGGCCGATCGCGCCGAGATCAGACGGCGAGCTTGACCATGTCCGCCTGCGGACCCTTCTGGCCCTGCGAGATCTCGAACTCGACTCGCTGACCTTCTTCAAGGGTGCGGTACCCGTCCATCTGGATCGCGCTGTAGTGGACGAAAACATCCGCACCACCGTCGACCGCGATGAAGCCGTACCCCTTCTCCGCGTTGAACCACTTGACGGTGCCCTGAGCCATGCCTAACTCCCCTATTACTGGCCCTTGCACGGGACCGCACTTCGCGGACCCGGGTCAGACCTCCACCCTCCGACAGGAGAGGGTGTGCGCCGGAACGCGTCGACCGCGGCTGAATGTATCTGCCCAACTGCCCTCTGCAACAGGTCAATCGGACGAGAATTCCGGGCACGGGTCGGGAGCGGAATGCCGCCTATTCCAGCATTCCAGGGCAAGTCGGGCCGGGCAAAGCGCACTTACGGAGCAAAAAGCTCGAACACTTTGACTGCATCTCGACGCCGGTTCGTCGCGTTCTCATATGCGCGTGGCACACACAGCGAAGGGGACTTCCCCACTGTACCGCGCTCAACCACACTGAATTGCCCCCTCCGCTTAGCTTGCGGAGGGGGCAATTCAGGTAACGCGGCGTAGGTTCAGCACCCGGTCGGCACCGTGCTTGACGGTCAGCCTCCGGCGACGGCCGGAATGATCGAGACGCCCGCCCCGTCCGGCGTCGCCGTCTCCAGGCCCTGCTCGAAGCGGACGTCGTCGTCGTTGACGTACACGTTGACGAAGCGGCGCAGCTTGCCCTGGTCGTCCAGGACCCGGGCGGCGATCCCGGTGTGGTTCTTCTCCAGGTCGGCGATGACCTCGGCGAGGGTGGCGCCCTCGGCCGCGACCTCGGCCTTGCCGCCGGTGTACGTACGGAGAATGGTGGGGATGCGGACGTTGACGCTCATGGGTTCTGCCCTTCCGTCTTCCGAAGCGAGGTGGAGGTCAGCCGGCCAGGCCGGCGTCGCGGAACGCGTCCAGGCTCGGGCGGATGGTCGCGGTCGGTCCAGTGGTCGGCGCCACCGCGTCCAGGGTCTTGAGGCCGTCACCCGTGTTGAGGACGACAGTAGTCAGGCTCGGGTCGAGCAGCCCGTTCTCGATGAGCTTCCGTGTGACGCCGACCGTCACGCCGCCCGCCGTCTCGGCGAAGATGCCCTCGGTCCGGGCGAGCAGCTTGATCGCGTCCACGACCTGCTCGTCGTTCACGTCCTCCACCGCGCCGCCGGTGCGCCGGGCGATGTCCAGGACGTACGGGCCGTCCGCCGGGTTCCCGATGGCCAGGGACTTGGCGATGGTGTTCGGCTTCTGCGGCCGTACGACGTCGTGACCGGCCTTGAAGGCCGTCGACACCGGAGAGCAGCCCTCCGCCTGAGCACCGAAGATCTTGTACGGCCGGTCCTCGACCAGGCCCAGCCTGATCAGCTCCTGGAGCCCCTTGTCGATCTTCGTGAGCTGCGATCCCGAGGCGATCGGGATGACGATCTGGTCCGGCAGCCGCCAGCCGAGCTGCTCGCAGATCTCGTACGCGAGCGTCTTGGAGCCCTCGCCGTAGTACGGGCGCAGGTTCACGTTCACGAAGCCCCACCCCTCGCCGAGCGGGTCCCCGATGAGCTCCGAGCAGAAGCGGTTGACGTCGTCGTAGTTGCCCTCGATGCCGACCAGCTCGCCGCCGTACACCGCGGCCATGACGACCTTGCCCTGCTCCAGGTCGTGCGGGATGAACACGCAGGAGCGGAATCCGGCCCGCGCGGCGGCCGCGCCGACCGCGCCGGCGAGGTTGCCGGTGGAGGAGCAGGAGAGCGTGGTGAAGCCGAAGGCGCGGGCGGCCTCGACGGCGATCGCGACGACGCGGTCCTTGAAGGAGTGCGTCGGGTTGCCGGAGTCGTCCTTCACGTAGAGGCCGCCGGTGACGCCCAGCTCACGGGCGAGATTGTCGGCCTTGACGAGCTTGGTGAATCCCGGATTCAGGTTGGGCTTTTCAGCCACATTGGCCGGAACAGGCAGCAGGGGCGCATAGCGCCAGATGTTGTTCGGGCCCGCTTCGATACGCTTGCGCAGCGCCTCGGGGTCACCCGTCGGAAGGTCGTACGCGACTTCGAGCGGCCCGAAACACAGGGCGCAGGCGAAGATCGGTCCGAGGTCGAACCGCTCGCCGCATTCCCGGCAGGAAAGCGCGACGGCGGGACCGAGGTTCACAGTGGTGGCGGCATTGGCGGTGTTGTCAACGGTCTGCACAGCCATGATGGCGAGGCCCTTTCTCCTCATCTTCCCCATGGCGCATTTCGCCATGAGACGGAATTGGCACCTTCCCCACCGTGACCTCGCGGTCGGCAGGAGGGTTGCCGGGACTTCAACGGGCCGTTCCCTCAGTCCCTCTGGATGAGCGCTGTGGCACTGGGTCCAGGACCCAGGCATTTGTCCGCGCGGCGACCCCGACATGCGACGGTCATCCGCGTTGTTCAAGACTGTAACCGAAGGCCCGGACGGTTGAGATAGTCGTCCGAACCGCGAGATGGATCACAGAGGCCCGCACAAGGAGGCGCACGGTCGTGTTGGAAGAGGTGGAGCGCTGGCTGAGCAGGCGTTCCTGGTCGGCGGCCGACCGCCCGCTGGACGCGCTCGTGGCCGCCAAGCGCCGTACCGCCACCACGGTCAGCGTCGTCCTGCCGGCGCTCGACGAGGAGGCCACGGTCGGGCGGATCGTCGGGGCGATCCGGCGCGAGCTGATGACCGCCGCCGTGCCGCTGGTGGACGAGCTGGTGGTGATCGACTCCGGCTCCACCGACCGTACGGCCGAGGTCGCGGCGGCCGCCGGTGCCCGGGTGGTGCACCGGGACGCGATCCTGCCCCGGATACCGGCCCTGCCCGGCAAGGGCGAGGTGCTGTGGCGCTCCCTGCTGGTCACCACGGGTGACATCGTCTGCTTCATCGACGCGGACCTGAGGGACTTCGACCCCGCCTTCGTCTCCGGCATCGTCGGCCCGCTCCTGACCGATGCGGACGTGGACTTCGTCAAGGCGATGTACGACCGGCCGTTCGGCGACACCCCAGGTCAGGGCGGCCGCGTCACCGAGCTGGTGGCCCGGCCCCTGCTCAACCTGCACTGGCCGCAGCTAGCCGGTTTCGTGCAGCCGCTGGGCGGTGAGTACGCGGCCCGCCGCTCGCTGCTCGAACGGCTGCCGTTCCCCGTCGGTTACGGAGTGGAGCTGGGGCTGCTCGTCGACGCGCTGCACACGGTGGGCCTGGACGCGCTGGCCCAGGTCGACGTGGGCGTGCGCAAACACCGCCACCAGGACGGGCAGGCGCTCGGCCGGATGGCCGCGGCGATCTACCGCACGGCCCAACTGCGGCTGTCCCGGGCGCACTTGGTGCGCCCGTCGCTGACGCAGTTCGAGCGGGGCGAGGAGGGGTTCGTCCCGCGTACGTACGCGGTGGACACCGAGGAACGGCCGCCGATGCGGGAAATCGGGGAGTACGCGGTGCACCGGGCGGCGTAAGGGGGCGTGACCGTCGGGGGCCGGTGCCTCGGTTCGCACGTTTGAGGCATTCCGCTACGGGCTAGGTTCGTCTCCATGGTCTCCGCGCGCGCTGCCCAGGTCGGTCCTCAGATCCTCGTCGCGTCCAACCGCGGCCCGGTCTCGTACGCCTTCGAGGCCGACGGGTCGCTCACACCCCGCCGGGGCGGAGGCGGCCTGGTCTCGGGCCTCTCCGCGATCGGCTCCGAGGCGGACACCCTGTGGGTGTGCTCGGCGCTCGGCGACGGCGACCGGGAGGCCGTGCGGCGCGGGGTGGGCGAGGCGGGCGTGCGGATGCTCGACATCGAGGCGTCGGTGCACGCGGCCGCGTACAACGGGATCGCCAACTCGGTGCTGTGGTTCGTCCACCACATGCTCTACCAGACGCCCCTGGAGCCGGTCTTCGACGCGGAGTTCCGCCGCGAGTGGGGCGCGTACGAGGCGTACAACCGGGCCTTCGCGGCGGCGCTGGCGGAGGAGGCGGCCGAGGGAGCCTCGGTGATGGTCCAGGACTACCACCTGGCGCTGGTGCCGGGCATGCTCCGCGAACTCCGCCCCGACCTGCGGATCGGCCACTTCTCGCACACGCCGTGGGCGCCGCCGGAGTACTTCCGGATGCTCCCGGACGACGTGGCCCGGCAGCTGCTGCGGGGGATGCTCGGCGCGGACCGGCTGGGGTTCCTGACCCACCGCTGGGCGGACGCGTTCACGCGCTGCTGCGAGGACGCGGTGGGGGGCCTGGGGACCACCCGGGTCGGGGTGCACGGGCTCGGCGCGGACGCGGAGTTCCTGCGGCGGCGGGCGCACGAGCCGGACGTGGACGAGCGGCTGGTGGCGCTGCGCGAGCAGATCGGGGCGGGCCGCAAGACGATCGTGCGGGTGGACCGCACGGAGCTGTCCAAGAACATCGTGCGCGGCCTGCTGGCGTACCGGCAGCTGCTCCTCGACCACCCGGAGTGGCGGGAGCGGGTGGTGCACGTGGCGTTCGCGTACCCGTCGCGGCAGGACCTGGCGGTGTACCGGGACTACACGGCGGAGGTGGCCAGGACGGCCGAGGAGATCAACTCGACGTTCGGTACGCCGGGTTGGACCCCGGTGATCCTCCACGTCAAGGACGACTTCGCGCGCTCGCTGGCGGCGTACCGGCTGGCGGACGTGGCTCTGGTGAACCCCATCCGGGACGGCATGAACCTGGTGGCCAAGGAGGTCCCGGTGGTCTCGGACGAGGGGTGCGCGCTGGTGCTGTCGCGGGAGGCGGGGGCGTGGGAGGAGCTTCGGGAGGACGCGGTCTGTGTCAACCCGTATGACGTGATGGGGACGGCTGCGGGGCTGTTCGCCGCGCTGTCCATGTCGCCGGGCGAGCGCTCGGACCGCTCCAAGCGACTGGCCGCCGCGGCGACGGCGCTGCCGCCGCAGCGGTGGTTCCTGGACCAGCTGGGGGCGCTACGCGAGGCCTGACGCCCCCGGGGCGTAAAGGTGTTTCCCGGGGCTTCGCCCCAGGACCCCCCGTTTGTCTGCGGACCGTGTGTGGCTGGTCGCGCAGTTCCCCGCGCCCCTTGAATGCCGCTGCGCGGCATTCAAGGGCGCGGGGCTGTGACATGTGCGGGGTGGGGCCCTAAAGCCGGTCCGCCAGGGCCGTCAGGAACTTGACCACGCCCACCGGCCCCGCCACCGACACATCCGCCCGTTCCGACACCTCCACCACCTCCGTCGAGCCGCTGCACACCAGCAGCCCCGGCACCCCGTCCGAGCGGAGTTTCTCGACCGCCGCGAACGCGGGCAGGTCGCCGAGGTCGTCGCCCGCGTACAGGACCGCCCCCGCCCCCACCTCCCGCAGGTACTCCGCCAACGCCACCCCCTTGTCCATCCCCGGAGGACGCAGCTCCAGGACGAGGCGGCCGGGCTCGAGGATGAGGCCGTGGCGGGTGGCGAGGGCCTCCAGGGGGTCGCGCAGCGCGGCGTACGCGGCCTCGGGGTCCGTGGCCCGCCGCGTGTGGACCGCGACCGCCTGCCCCTTCTCCTCGATCCACGTGCCCCGCCACGCCCCGTGCGCGTCCAGCACCCCCGGCAGCTCGGCCCGCGCGGCCGTGACGCCGGGGTGCGGCGCGGGCGCGTGGACCGTACCGGTCACCGCGTCCCAGCGCTCGGCGCCGTAGTGGCCCAGCACCACCAGGTGCTCAAGGCCCGGTACGCCCGCGAAGCCCCCGTACCGTACGGCCACTCCCGCCGGACGCCCGGTGATCACGGCGACCGAGGCGACCTTCGGGGCGAGGGCGGCGAGGGCGGGGACGGCGCCGGGGTGGGCGCGCGCCTGTTCGGGGTCGGGGACGATCTCGGCGAGCGTGCCGTCGAAGTCGAGCGCGATCACGGCCCGCTCGGGCGCGGCCAGGATCGCCGCCAGCGCCTCGCGTCCGGCGGAGGTGGCAGGGGTCGGCAGGGAATGCGTGTGGCTGCCCATGCCACGACCCTAGCGGCGCGGACCGGATCACAGCCATGGCGGGAGGGCGTTCAACCGCGGTCAACTGCGATCAGTCAAGGCCAACCACGGCCAGCCACGGCCAACTGCCGCCGACCGCAGCCAGCCACGGTCAACGGCCGCCGAACGCGGCCACCCGCAGCCACCCGCAGCCCACCCCGGTCAACCGCGCCGCTCGCGCTGCTCCTCGCGTATCCGGCGCAGGCGGTTCACCGTGACCGGGTCGTGGGCCAGCGCCCGCTCGTCGTCGAGCAGGGCGTTGAGGAGCTGGTAGTAGTGCGTCGGCGAGATCCCCAGTCGCTCGCGCACGGCCCGCTCCTTGGCCCCGGGCCCGGTCCAGGACCGCCGCTCGATGGCCAGTACGGCCCGGGCCCGCTCGCTCAGCCCACCCTCGTCGTGGTCAGTCATACAAGCCAACGTATAGCCGACGCGTGACAACCCGCCCGGCTCCGTTCTTCTGCGGGCCGGTGGGGGCTGGTCGCGCAGTTCCCCGCGCCCCTGAAAATGCCGCTGCGCGGCAATCCCCTGGCCGCCCCGAAGGGGCGCATGGAACTGCGCGAGCAACCCACCACTCAGCCGCAGACGAACCCCGGGCCAACTACTCCGCGTTCTCCGCCTCCGTGGCCACCTTCGCGATCCCCTCCAGTACCGACCGGGGGTCCCCCTCCGGCGACACCGCCCCGCCGATCCGCTTCTTGATCGTCTCGCTCACCTTGGGCCACGACGTCTTGCCCACCGGCGGCAGCTCCGACGTCGGCAGGGCGGCCAGGAACTCCTTGAGCTCCGCGTGCTTGCCGTTGTTCTGCATGGTCTGCGACGCCGTACGGGTCGCGGGCAGCAGGTCGTACTTGTCCGCGAACGCCAGCACGTTCTGGTCGCTGAAGGTGAAGTCGAGGAACTTCCCAATCTGCTCGCGGTGGCCGTTCTGCTTGAAGCCCATGATCCAGTCGGCCACGCCCATCGACGCCTTGGCCTTGCCCTCGGTGCCGGGCAGCGGGACCATCCCGTACTTCACGCCCTTCTTCTTGGCCTGCTCCATCAGCGACGGGTGCCCGTTGAGCATGCCGACCTCGCCCTTGGCGAACGCGTCGAAGGCCGCCTGCCGGTTCAGCTTGCCCGGCGCGACGGGGCCGGTCAGGCCCCCCTCGACCAGGTTCCTCTTCAACCAGTTGAGGGTCTTGACGTTCTCCGGCGAGTCGATGTCGTACCCGGAGATCTGGTTGACGTAACCGCCGCCGCCGCTGAGCAGCCACATCATCGTCTCGGCCTGGGCCTCCTCGCTGCCGAGCGGCAGCGCGAACGGGGTCTTGACCCCCTTGGCCTTCAGCGCCTTCGCGTCGGCCTCCAGCTGGGCCCAGGTCTGCGGCGGCTTGATGTGCGCCTTGTCGAAGAGCGCCTGGTTGTAGAAGAGCAGGCGCGTGGAGGCCACGAAGGGGATGCCGTACTGGACGCGCTTCATCTCGCCCGCGTCCGCCAGCGGCGCCAGGAAGTTCGCCTGGACGGGGATGGAGAGCACCTGGTCGACGGAGTAGAGCTTGCCGGCCGCCGCGTAGTCCGAGTACGCGCCGATCTGCGCGATGTCGGGGGCCTTGCCCGCCTTCACCATCTCCGCGACCTTGGCGTCGACGACGTCCCACGAGTAGACGGAGACGTCGACCTTGATGCCGGGGTTCTTCTTCTCGAAGTCGGCGACGACGTCGTTCCAGTACGCCTTGGTGCTGCTGCCGCCCGCGATGTCGTAGTCGGCCGCGACCAGCTTGAGGGTGACGCTGCCGGAGCCGCTGTCGCTGCCGCAGCCGGTGAGGCCCGCCCCCGCCATGCCGAGTGCGGCGACCGCCGCCGTCAGACCGATGAAGCGCCGCTGCACGTGCTCTGTCCCACCCTCGTTGTTCGCCAGTCGGTCCCCCGTGAACGTCCTGTTCGCAACGTCCTGTCTACATGAGCTGCGATCTTCCCTTGCGGCCGGGGCTGAGGTCTACACCAATTGGGTATCACTTGCGCAACTTCTGCCGCCGCCGTCCCACCCGTACGGCCGTAATCCGGGCGGCACTTGGGAAAACGCTTACCCCGCCACCCGGCGAGTGGACTAGACCTTTCGTGGGTGAACGCGCGAGACTGTCCCCCGTGAGACACGTCATCGCCCTGGATGTGGGCGGCACCGGGATGAAAGCCGCCCTCATCGGGGTGGACGGCGGCCTGCTGTACGAGGCGCGCAGGCCCACCGGCCGTGAGCGCGGCCCCGAGGCCGTCGTCGAGACCATCCTCGACTTCGCCGCCGAGCTGCGGACGTACGGCGAGGAGCACCTCGGCGAGAGCGCCGTCGCGGCCGGAGTCGCGGTGCCCGGCATCGTCGACGCCGAGAACGGCATCGCGGTCTACGCGGCCAACCTGGGCTGGCGTGACGTCCCCATGCGGCGGCTGCTGAGCGAGCGGCTGGACGGTGTGCCCGTCGCCCTCGGCCACGACGTGCGCACCGGCGGCCTCGCCGAGGGCCGGATCGGCGCGGGCCGGGGCGCCGACCGCTTCCTGTTCATCCCGCTCGGCACCGGCATCGCCGGGGCCATCGGCATCGACGGCCGCATCGAGCCCGGCGCCCACGGCTACGCGGGCGAGATCGGCCACATCGTGGTGCGCCCCGGCGGCATCCCCTGCGGCTGCGGCCAGCGCGGCTGCCTGGAGCGGCTCGCCTCCGCCTCCGCCGTCACCCAGGCGTGGGCCGAGGCCAGCGGCGACCCGGACGCGGACGCGGCCGACTGCGCCAAGGCCGTCGAGTCCGGCGACCCGAGGGCGGCCGCCGTGTGGCAGGACGCCGTGGACGCGCTCGCGGACGGCCTGGTCACCGCGCTCACCCTGCTCGACCCGCGCACGCTGATCATCGGTGGCGGACTGGCCGAAGCCGGGGAAACCTTGTTCGTACCGCTGCGGGCGGCCGTCGAGGAGCGCGTCACATTCCAGAAGCTGCCCACGATCGTCCCGGCGGCCCTCGGCGACACGGCGGGCTGCCTGGGCGCGGGCCTGCTCGCCTGGGACCTGCTCACCGACACCCGCGAAGCCGCCCCCACGACGACCGCCCCCGCCCAGTCCACGGGTACTACGCAGTCCCCCGGCACCACCGGCACCACCGGCACCACCGACTCCACCGACTCCACCGACTCCTCGGAGGTAACCGCCTGATGGCCACCAGCAAGGTTCTCTCCGGCGCCCGCGTCGTCCTGCCGACCGGGGTCGTCGAGGACGGACGCGTGATCGTCGAGGGCGGGAAGATCGCCGGAAGTGCGCCGGAGGGCGCGGACCGCGTCGACCTCACGGGCCACTGGGTGGTCCCCGGCTTCGTCGACATGCATGTGCACGGCGGCGGCGGCGCCTCCTTCACCAACGGCACGGTCGACGACGTCCTCACGGGCGTCCACACCCACCGCCTGCACGGCACCACCACCATGGTCGCCTCCACCGTCACCGGCGAGATGGACTTCCTGGCCCAGCGGGCCGGGCTGCTGTCCGAGCTGGTCGAGCAGGGCGACCTGGCGGGCATCCACTTCGAGGGCCCGTTCATCTCGCCGTGCCGCAAGGGCGCCCACAGCGAGGACCTGCTGCGCCACCCGGACCCGGCCGAGGTCCGCAAGCTGATGGACGCGGCCCGGGGCACCGCCAAGATGTTCACGCTCGCCACCGAGCTCCCCGGCGGCCTGGACTCCGTACGGCTGCTCGCCGAGCACGGCGTGATCGCCGCCATCGGCCACACCGACGCCACGTACGAGCAGACCGTCGAGGCGATCGACGCGGGCGCCACCGTCGCCACCCACCTCTACAACGCGATGCCCGCGCTCGGCCACCGCGCGCCCGGCCCGATCGCCGCCCTCCTGGAGGACGAGCGGATCACCGTGGAGCTGATCAACGACGGCACGCACCTGCACCCCGCCTCGCTCGAACTCGCCTTCCACCACAAGGGCGCCGACCGGGTCGCCTTCATCACGGACGCCATGGACGCGGCCGGGTTCGGGGACGGGCTCTACCACCTCGGGCCGCTGGAGGTGGAGGTCAAGGAAGGCGTCGCCCGCCTCGTGGAGGGCGGCTCGATCGCGGGCTCGACCCTGACCCTGGACCGCGCGTTGCGCCGCGCGGTGACCATCGACGGCCTCTCCGTCGAGGACGCCGTCCGCGCGCTGAGCGCCAACCCGGCGCGGCTGCTCGGCGTGTACGACAAGGTCGGATCGCTGGAGCCGGGCAAGGCCGCTGACCTGGTGGTCCTGGACGAGCACTTCGCACTGAAGGGCGTGATGCGCCGAGGCGAGTGGATCGTCAGCCCCTCGGCCTCATGACGGGAGGGTGGCCGGATTCCGGGGCTGTGGGGTCTGGGCCGGCCACCGTCCGTTTGGCATGATCACCCCGTGATCCTGACCGTCACGCTGAACACGGCACTCGACCTCACCTACCGGGTCCCCGAGCTCGTCCCGCACGCCTCCCACCGGGTGGACGAGGTCACCGAACGCCCCGGCGGCAAGGGGCTGAACGTCGCCCGGGTGCTGGCCGCGCTCGGCCACGAGAGCGTCGTCACGGGCTTCGTGGGCGGCCGCACCGGCGCGGCCCTGCGCGAACTGCTCGCCCCGCTCGCGCCCGTCGACGCCCTCGTCCCCATCGCCGGGTCCACCCGCCGGACGATCGCGGTCGTCGACGCGGCCACCGGCGACACCACCCAGCTCAACGAGCCGGGCCCGCAGGTCACGGCCGGTGAGTGGGAGACGTTCCTCGGAACGTACGAGCCGCTGCTGCGCGAGGCGGACGCGGTGGCCCTCTGCGGCAGCCTGCCGCCCGGGGTCCCGGTCGGCGCCTACGCGGACCTCGTACGCCGCGCCCGCGCCGCATCCGTCCCGGTGCTCCTGGACACCAGCGGCGAGCCCCTGCGGCGCGGTCTGGCGGGCCGCCCGGACCTGATCAAGCCGAACCTCGACGAACTGGCCCGGCTCACCGGCTCCCGCGAGCCCCTGCGCGCGGCCCGCGACGCACGCCGCCGGGGCGCGCACGCGGTGGTCGCCTCGCTGGGCCCCGAGGGTCTGGTGGCGGTCACCCCGGACGGCACCTGGCAGGCGACCCCGCCGGCCCCGGTCCGCGGGAACCCCACGGGCGCGGGCGACTCGGCGGTGGCGGCCCTGCTGTCGTCCCTGGTGGAGGGCCTGCCCTGGCCGGACCGGCTGACGAGGGCGGTGGCCCTGTCGGCGGCGACGGTACTGGCACCGGTGGCGGGAGAGTACGAGGCGGAGGCGTACGAGACGCTGCTCACGCAGGTGCGGGTGAGCGACGTCCCGGGCTGACCCGTTCCCCTGCCTTCGCCGGCGTCAGTACGACTTCTTCGTCTTGCTGATCTCGACCCAGTCGAAGACGGCATCGCACTGGTTCCCCTGCTCACAGGAGAACTTGATCGTGTTCTGCCCCTGCTTGAGCGTGACCTGGGTCCAGGTGGTCTGCCAGTTCTTCTCCAGGTTGGGGTCCGAGGACCCTATGAAGTTCCCCAGCCGGACCGGCTGCGCGTTCGGCTTGCCGTTGACCGTGACCGTGGCGTTCGCTTCCTTCGCCGGGGTGGCGTACCGCACATAGAGGTAGTAGCCCCCGGACGTCGGCAGGTCCGCCTGCCACGTCAGCGATGCCCCGAGCTGGTTGAAGCCGCTGACGTACGCGCCGTCCGTCCCCTGCGCGCCCTTGACGTCCTTGGCCAGCACCGCGCTGCCGCCCAGCTTCAGCGTCGCCGCGTCCTGCTTGGGGAGCTCGGCCGCCGGGGAGGACGCCGAGTCGGAGGGCTTGGTGGACGGCTGCTGCGGGGCGCCCGTGGAGGCACCGCCGCCCGCCGGCTTGCCCGCGTCCTCGTCCTTCTTGCCGTCGCTGTTGCTGAGCAGCGCCACGCCGATGCCGATGACGACCGCCGCGACCACCGCGACCGCGCCGATCAGCAGGCCCTTGGTGTTGGGGCCACGGCCGCCGCGCCCGCCGCCGTCGGCCGGGGGCGCGGGGCGGTGGGGGGCGCCGCCGTAGGTCTCGGGCGCCGCGTACTGGGCGGTGGGCTGGCCGTACTGCTGCTGACCGTAAGCGACCTGCGGCGGCTGGCCGTACTGCTGCGGGACCTGCCCGTACTGACGCTCGCCGACCGTCCGCACCTGGTTGTACGAGGTTCTGGGTACGCCGGGCTGGTGCGGGGCGCTCGGGCCCGGGTAGCCGTAGCCACCGGAGCGGGGCGGGGTGGCGCCGGAGGCCTGACCGTCCTCGTACAGATAGCCGAACGGATCGTCGTCCTCGGGCGTGCTCGCGCCGTTGTTGCCGGGCGTCATCCGGGGTCACTCCTCACTGTTCGCCAGCCGTCGCCGACCGGCCGAGCCTACCCGAACGGCCGACACCATGGCCGCGACCTCGATCACCCGGCCCTTCGCGGGAAGGCGGCGGAGGGCTAACCGGCTCGCCGGTGGACCTTGGCGCGGGAGCGCTTCTCGATGTACATCCGCTGGTCGGCGGAGCGCAGGACCTCTTCGACGGACATCCCGCAGCTGGCCCAGCCGATGCCGAAACTCGCCCCGACCCGGACCGCCCGGCCGTCCACCCGGATCGGCGGGATGATCGCGTTGCGCAGCCGGACCGCGAGGTCGGCCGCGTCGGCCGCGCCCAGGCCGTCGGCGAGGACGACGAACTCGTCGCCGCCGAGCCGCGCGACCGTGTCGCCGTCGCGCACGCCGGAGGTGAGCCGGCGCGCGACCTCGATGAGGACGGCGTCGCCGGTGTTGTGGCCGAACCGGTCGTTGATCGACTTGAAGCCGTCGAGGTCGCAGAAGAGGACCGCGAGGCCCTTGCTGCCGTCGTCGACGTCGCCCTCGGGGGCGGTCATGTGCACGTGGTGGTCGAAGGGGCCGCCGCCCGGCACCGGGTCGAAGTCGAAGCCGCCGGGGGCGCAGACCGCGTGCCCCGGGGTCTCGCCGCGCCCGTCGTGCGCCTCTCCGTACGCCGCGTCCAGCGCCTCCACGGCGCTCGGGCCCACCGCGTACGGCCGCTGGCAGAGCCGGGCGGAGAGGCGGGCGCGCAGCTCGGCGCTGTTGGGCAGACCGGTCAGCGAGTCGTGCGAGGCGCGGTGGGCGAGCTGGAGCTCGTGCCGCTTGCGCTCCTCTATGTCTTCGACATGGGTGAGCAGAAAACGGGGACCGTCGGCGGTATCGGCGACGACGGAATTGCGGAGCGACACCCATACGTACGAGCCGTCGCGCCGCCCCAGCCGCAGCTCGGCGCGGCCGCCCTCGGCCGAGGTGCGCAGCAGGAGCCCGATGTCCTCGGGGTGCACGAGGTCCGCGAACGAGTAGCGCCGCATCACGGCGGCGGGCCGACCGAGCAGCCGGCAGAGCGCGTCATTGGTGCGCAGCAGACGTCCGTGCTGGTCACCGCCCATCTCGGCGATGGCCATGCCGGACGGCGCGTACTCGAAGGCCTGCCGAAAGCTCTCCTCGCTGGCCCGCAGCGCCTGCTGCTCCCGCTCCAGGCGGACGAGCGCGCGCTGCATGTTTGCGCGAAGCCGGGCGTTGCTGATCGCAATGGCGGACTGGGAGGCGTACATCTGAAGTGCTTCGCGCCCCCACGCGCCCGGGCGCCGCCCGTTGCGCGGCTTGTCGACGGAAATGACGCCGAGGAGCTCCCGCCCGCCGCCCGAGGCGTACATCGGCGCGTAGAGGCGGTCCTGGGGGTGCCACTCGTCCTCGAAGCGTGGCTCGGGCCCTTCGGTGTACCACTGCGGAACGTCGTCCTCCAGGAGCACCCAGCCCTCGGTGTGCGGGATGAACCGCAGGTCGCCCCAGCCCTCCCCCATGGTGAGCCGCCGCTCCCAGGAGGCCCGGGACCCGACACGTCCGGTGATCAGAGCTTCCGCGGCGGCGTTCCCGGCGAAGGCGGCGACAACGAGGTCCCCGTCAGGGCGTACGAGATTGACGCAGGCCAGTTCGTAGCCGAGCCCGGCGATGACGCCGTCGGCGACGGTCTGCAGCGTGTCCGCGAGGCTGCGGGCCGTGTTCAGGTCGGTGACCACCTGATGCAGCTGCCGCAGGGTCGCAAGGCGGACGTACGGCTCCGACTCGGTCTCCATTGCTCGCTCTCCCCGAGACCTCGACAGCAACTCCAGGATCCTGATTCGGCGCGCTTCTTCTCTGCCTTCCGGCCCGGCTTCTGGCTTCTTCCGGCTTCCCCGTGGGCGCTTTTCGTGCAGCGTCCCCGTCACTGAATCACAGCGAGCTGCTCACTCGGTACACAGGGTCAACAATTACTGCACTCTGTGACTCAAGTCACATGGGGTGATGAGAGAGGGTGTACGGAGAGTGGGAGCGCTCCGCAGAATTCCGGAATGCAAACAGGCATTAATGCCGGTTTTTGGGGGCGGGGTGGGGCGTGAAAAGGGCGGCGGAGTTTGCAGTACGGGCGGGCGGTACGGGCGGTCAGCACGGCGGCGGGGGCCGGCATTCTTCCCCTCCGGTCCTAGGACCTCTCTGGTCCCAGGGCCCGATGTGCGGCGTTGACCCCGGAGACTAGCGTTCTGTACGTGTTGCAGACAGACGTTCTCCGAGCTCTTCCGTCCCTGGCGTCGCAGAACCCCCATGCTGAGGGGGTGAGCAATGACGAATTCCGCGCCGCGATGTCCCGGCTGGCCGGCGGGGTGGTGCTGGTGACCGCCCACGACGAGGACGCCGGCCCGCGCGGCGAGGACGTCGGCATGACGGCCACGGCGTTCCTGTCCGTCTCCATCGACCCACCCCTGGTCCTGGTGAGCGTACGCAACGGCTCCCGCATGGACGACCTGCTCGCCGAACAGCCTCTGTGGGCGGTCTCGGTCCTCTCGGAGAGCCAGCGCCACGTGGCGGGCCGCTTCGCGATGAAGGGCCGCATCAGCGACCGCCTGCTCTTCGATGACATCCCCTACAAAAGGGGCCCCCTCAGCGGTGCCCCCCTGGTGGGCGGCGCCCTGTCGACCCTGGAATGCCGCACGGAGCAGCGGGTGGAGGCGGGCGACCACACGCTGGTGATCGCGCGCGTGCTGGGGGTGGACCTGCCGAGTGCGGAGGGGGGGCCGCTGACGTATTTCCGGGGGCGGTACCGGCAGCTGGGGTAGGGGTTGGTTTCCCCCACCCCGCCCCTTCCCTGAAGCCCTGGGCGGGCGGCCCGGACGGCCCGGCCTGGGCGGGCGGCCCGGCCTGGTGCGACACCCGCGGGCCCGCTCCGCGGAGGGCGCGCCCCCTGGGCGGGGGCCCGGTGCGACGCCCGCGGGCCCGCTCCGCGGAGGGGCCGGCGTTTGCCTGCGGGCTGTCCTGGGCTGGTCGCGCAGTTCCCCGCGCCCCTAAGAGCTTGTGGCTGAGCTGCGTTCTCCGGCTGCGTCGTACTACTTAAGGGGCGCGGGGAACTGCGCGGCCGGCCCAGCACGGTCCGCAGACAAACAGGGGACCGGGGCGGAGCCCCGTGGGGGGTGCAGGGGCCGCAGGCCCCGGCCGGGGGTCGGGGGCCCCGGCCGGGGGTCGGGGGCGCAGGCCCCGGGAAAGGCACCTCCACCCTCACGCAACTACCAGTCGCGCCCCGTGCGGCCCCGCTTCGTCTCCCCCCGCGCCTTCTTCTCCCGCAACCGCCGCTCATTGATCCCCCGAGGAATCCGCGTAGCCCGCCGAGGCGCGGGCGGCGGCGCCGTCGCCTCCGCGAGCAGCGCAGCCAGCCGGACCGCCGCCGTCTCCCGGTTGCGCCACTGCGACCGGTGCTCGGAGGCCCGGACCGTCACCACCCCGCCCACCAGCCGCGACGCCAGTCGCGAGAGCGCCCGCTCCTTCCACACCTCCGGCAGCGCCTCCGTACGCCCCAGGTCGAAGCGGAGCTCCACCTGCGAGTCGCTGGTGTTGACGTGCTGCCCGCCGGGCCCGGAGGACCGCGAGAAACGCCACATGAGCTCGGCCTCCGGGAGGGAGACGGAGCCGCGGATGAAGTAAGGCCCGGACATGCGCTCCATGGTCCCCTGCGCGGGGGAGGACGTCACCCGCTTTTGCCGCTCCCCTTCACTCCCCCGGGCAAAGAAAGTAAAGCCAAGTGGAACCCACCCTCCCCTGCCGACGTTATGAGGGGTGACGGTAGCTTCGGGAACGGCCGTAGCCCGCACATCACGATGAAGGGGACTTCCCATGGCTGTAAGCCTGTCCAAGGGCGGCAACGTCTCGCTCACCAAGGAGGCCCCGGGCCTGACCGCCGTCACGGTGGGCCTCGGCTGGGACGTCCGCACGACCACCGGTACCGACTTCGACCTCGACGCCTCCGCGATCGCGGTCAACCCGGCGGGCAAGGTCTACTCGGACGCCCACTTCGTCTTCTTCAACAACAAGTCGACCCCGGACCAGACCATCGTCCACACCGGCGACAACGTCACGGGCCAGGGCGAGGGCGACGACGAGCAGATCAACGTCAACCTGGCCGGCCTCCCCGCCGACGTCGACAAGATCGTCTTCCCGGTCTCGATCTACGACGCGGAGAACCGCTCGCAGAACTTCGGCCAGGTGCGCAACGCGTTCATCCGCATCATCAACCAGGCCGGCGGCGCCGAGATCGCCCGCTACGACCTGAGCGAGGACGCCGCCACCGAGACCGCGATGGTCTTCGGCGAGCTGTACCGCAACGGCGCGGAGTGGAAGTTCCGCGCGGTCGGCCAGGGTTACGCCTCGGGACTGGTCGGCATCGCCCAGGACTTCGGCGTCAACGTCTGAGTCCCCGGCACCCGCCAAGACCTCCGGAAGCCCCCGGCGCACCCCGCGCCGGGGGCTTCGGCGTGCCCGGCCCCAGCTCCCCCGCGCGCCCCCAACCCGCCTGCCCCGCAGGAAAATCGCATCGCTTACCGGACACCCCGCACTCCCTGACGGACACATTCCAGTCAAATACTTGTCGGTACCCTGTCAAAAAGTAGTCATCTGCTGGCACGCTCCCCCCACGCACCACACGCAGATGCACCCCACGCACCTGCCTGGGCACCACCCACTCGCACCACCCCCCACCGCGCCCCACCGCGCAACGGATCGAGTGAAGGAGACCCCTCAGTGAGAACTTCCCTGCGTGCCGCAGCCCTTGCCGCCACCGCCGCCATGGTCGTCGTCGGCGTCCAGTCCGGCACCAGTGCGGGCGCCGCCGACCGCGAGGCGGGCGCGAGCGCCCGCGTGCTCGGTGTGGCCGAGCGCGCCGACGCCCTGCAGGCCGCCCAGGCCGCCGCGCCCGCCGCCGCCCGCCAGATCGGGCTCGGCACCAAGGAGGCGCTCGTCGTACGCGACGTCGTCAAGGACGTGGACGGCACCGTCCACACCCGCTACGAGCGCACCTATGACGGCCTGCCCGTCCTCGGCGGCGACCTCGTGGTCCACACCAAGAAGGACGGCAGCCTGAAGGGCGTCAGCAAGGGCACCGACGCCCGGATATCCGTGGCCACTTCCGGCGCCACGCTCAAGGCCGCCCCCGCCCAAGCCCGCAAGGTCGTCTGGGCCGCCAGTGGCACGCCCGTCCTCGCGTACGAGGCGGTCCTCAAGGGGACCCAGCACGACGGCACCCCCAGCGAGCGCCACGTCATCACCGACGCGGCGACCGGGGCCGAGCTCTACTCGTACGAGGCCATCGACACCGGGACCGGTACCAGCGAGTACTCGGGCAAGGTCACCCTCGGGACGTCCAAGTCGGGCACCACGTACAGCCTCACGGACGCCGGACGCGGCGGCCACAAGACGTACGACCTCAAGCACGGCTCCTCCGGCACCGGCACGCTCTTCACCAAGTCCACCGACACCTGGGGCGACGGCACCCCGCAGAACCGCGAGACCGCCGGTGTCGACGCGCACTACGGCGCCGCCGTGACCTGGGACTTCTACAAGGCCGAGCTCAACCGCAACGGCATCGCGGGCAACGGCAAGGCCGCGTACTCCCGCGTCCACTACGGCAACGCGTACGTCAACGCCTTCTGGGACGACAGCTGCTTCTGCATGACGTACGGCGACGGCGCGAACAACCTCAAGCCGCTCACCGCGCTCGACGTCGCGGGCCACGAGATGAGCCACGGCCTCACCGCCGCCACCGCCAAGCTCAACTACAGCAAGGAGTCCGGCGGGCTCAACGAGGGGACGAGCGACATCTTCGGCACGTCGGTGGAGTTCTTCGCGAACAACGCCTCCGACCCCGGTGACTACCTCATCGGCGAGAAGATCGACATCCGTGGCAACGGCACCCCGCTGCGCTACATGGACAAGCCGAGCAAGGACGGCCAGTCGGCCGACTACTGGTCGAGCACCGTGGGCAACAAGGACGTGCACTACTCGTCCGGCGTCGCCAACCACTTCTTCTACCTGCTGTCCGAGGGCAGCGGCGCGAAGGTCATCAACGGCGTCAGCTACAACTCCCCGACGTCGGACGGCTCCAAGGTCACCGGCATCGGCCGGACCAAGGCGTACAAGATCTGGTACAAGGCCCTGTCCACGTACATGACGTCGACGACCAACTACGCGAAGGCGCGCACCACGACCCTTCAGGCCGCGGCCGACCTGTACGGGGCGAGCAGCACCGAGTACAAGACGGTGGCGGCGGCCTGGACCGCCGTCAACGTGAAGTAACCGTCCGACGGGCCAGTCGGCCACCGGGCCACCCGGCCACCCGGCCACCCGGCCACCGGGCCACCGGGCCACCGGGCCACCGGGCCACCGGGCCACCGGGCCACCGGGCCAACCGTTGGGGCTCTACGGGGACTTGGGCTTGCCGTCCCCGTAGAGCCAGGTGTCCCACAGATCCGTCAGGTCCTTGCCGGACTCCTCCTCCACGAACCGGGTGAAGTCCTCGGTGGAGGCGTTCGCGTGCCGGTGCTCCTTCGTCCAGCCCCGCACGATGTCGTAGAACGTGTCGTCCCCGACGGCCCGGCGGATCTGGTGGACCACCATCGCCCCGCGCTGGTACACCGGCTCGTCCGAGATCACGGCCGCCGACGGCGGCTCGGCGGGCGGGAACGCCCACACGTTGTCGTCGTCCGGCTTGGCGTACGCCTCGTCGAAGTGCGCCTGGGCCGACTTGCCGTCGTGGTCCTCGCTCCAGAGCCACTCCGCGTACGTCGCGAAACCCTCGTTGAGCCACATGTCCTTCCACCGCTTCGGCGTGACCGAGTCGCCGAACCACTGGTGGGCGAGCTCGTGCGCGAGGGTCTCGGTGGTGAGCTGGTCGGCGGGGACGACCGGGCGGTTCTGGGTCTCCAGGGCGTACTCGGCCGAGCCCTCGGGGGCGATGATCACGCCGGTGGAGGAGAAGGGGTACGGCCCGAAGTTCTCCTTCGCCCACTCGACGATCTCCGGAAGCCGGCCCACCACGTCGGCGGTCTCCTTCTTCGCGGCGGAGTCGAGCTTCGCCTCAACTGCCGTATAGACAGGCAGCCCTGACGGCGTCTTGGATTCCTTGACGTCGTACGCGCCGATCACCACCGTCGCCAGATAGCTCGCCATCGGCTCGCCGGTGTGCCAGGTGAAGGTGGTGCGCCCGCCCGCCGTGACCGCCGACTTCAACTCGCCGTTGGAGACCGCCTTCAGCTCCCGGGGCACGGTGATCTTGATGTCGTACGTGGCCTTGTCGCTGGGGTGGTTGTTGGAGGGGAACCACGCCATCGACCCGGCGGGCTCGCCGAGCGCGAGCGCGCCGTCGGCGGTCCGCAGCCAGCCCTCGTGCGAGTCGTCCTGGTCGGTGACGGTCTTCGGGGTCCCGGAGTAGGCCACGGTCGTACGGAACTCGGCGCCCTTCTCGATCTCGTCCGCCGGGCGCAGGGTCAGCTCGTCGCCCGCCCGGTCGGCGTCCGCGCGCTCGCCCCCGACGGTCGCGGAGGTCACGTCCATTCCCGTGAAGTCGAGGTTGAAGGCGCTGAGGTCGCGGGTGGCGCGGGCGGTGAGGGTGACGCTGCCGGTGAGGTGGTGGCGGGCCGGGTCGTAGTCGAGGGCGAGGCTGTAGTGCTCGACGTCGTAGCCGCCGTTGCCCAGCTTGGGAAAGAGCCCGTCCCGCAGCCCCGCCGCGCCCGGCTTGCCCTGCACACCGCCCGTACAGCCACCGAGGGCGAGCAGGACGGCGCCGGGGAGGGCGAACCGGCGTATCGCGCCGCGGTGCGGGCGGGGTGTGGGGTGCGTGCGGTGCGTGCGGTGATCCACAGGGCGATCCTATGGGCGAAGGGCGGCCTCCGCCCTGGGCGCGGGCGGTACTCGGCCAGAGCGGCGGGGCGGCCTCCGCGGCGGGCGCGGACGCGGATGCTGCTTGGCCAGCGCCGCCGGGGGGCCTCCGCCCCGGGCGCGGGGCGCTACCTGGCCGGCGCCGCCGGGGGGCCTCCGCCCCGGGCGCGGGGCGGAACCTGGCCGGCGGCGCCGGAGGGATCCGCCCGTGGCGGGCGCTACTCGGCCAGCGCCGCCGCGCCTGCCTGGGCGAACTTCTCGTCCAGGTCGCCGCTCGGCGCCCCGGCGACGCCGATGCCCGCGATCGGTGCGCCCTCGGCCTGGACGGGCGAGCCGCCCGCGAGGAAGAGGGTGCCCGGGATGTCCTTGAGGTTGGGCGCCTGGGCGAGGCGGCCGGCCAGCACGGACGTGGGGGCGTTCCAGGAGACCGCCGTGTACGCCTTGCGCTCGGCCGACTCGTACGACTGCGGGCCCGCGCCGTCGCCGCGCAGGGTGACCACGGTGTTGCCGTTCCGGTCCACGACGGCGACCGAAACGCGCTGGTTCTCCTTGCGGGCGGCGTCCAGGGCGGCGGTGGCGGCCTTGGTCGCGGCGGCGACGGTCAGGTGGGTGGAGTGGGTGAGGGCGCGGTCGGCGGGGCGGGGGCCGGGGGTGGCGGCGGCCGGGGTGGTGGCGGGGGTGGTGGCGGGGGTGGCCGCCGCGTTGGCGCTGACCGCGCCGAAGGTGCCGGCGGCGAGGGCGGCGGCCGCGACGGCGCCGAGGAGGACCTTCTTGGTGCGGCGGGTGGTGGGGTGTGCGGCCCGGGGACGCTGGGCGGTGGTGTTCGTGTTCGTGGTCGTGTTCGTGGTCGTGTTCGTGGTCGCGTTCGTGTCCATGCCTCGATCGTGGACCCGGCCCCGCCCCCGTACGGTCGGCGCACCGGCTGCTCCCCGCGCCCGGACCGGTGGACCCGCCTGTCAACCGATCGGCTGATGCGGGGGTGGGCGGGGCGGGTGAGGATGAGTACGGATGTCCATGTACGCGCAGGTCAGGAGCCGGGCAGTGGAGGCAGGGGCGACGGGGGCGGCAGGGGGGACGGGGGCCGAGCGGGCCGCGTCGGGGGCAGGGGCGGAGGGGGACGCGTCGGAGGCAGGGGCAGGGCGGTCCGCCGCCGGGGCAGAGCGGTCAGCCGCCGAGGCAGGACGACCAGCCGTCGGGGCGGAGCGGCCAGCCGCCGAGGCAGGACGGCCAGCCGCCGAGGCAGGACGACCAGCCGTCGGGGCGGAGCGGTCAGCCGCCAGGGCGGGGGCCGAGCGGGCCGAGGGCCGGTCCGCGACCGAGAGGCGGGGGTGCGCGGCCGACGAGCGGGGGCCCGAGGCCGACAAGCGGGGGCCCGCAGCCGACGAGCGGGGGCCTGAGGCCGACAAACGGTGGTCGGCCACCGACGAGCAGCGGCCGGACGCCGACAAGCGGTGGTCGGCCACCGACGAGCAGCGGTCGGCCACCGACGAGCAGCGGTCGGCCGCCGACGAGCGGTGGCTGCCTGCCGTGATGCACGTCGCCTTCTTCCTCCTGCTCGGCGCCTCGCTCGCGCGGTTCCTGATCCGCCACCCCGGCGACGGCCGCACCGCGTGGATCGTCGCGCTCTCGGCCGCCCTCGCCGTGCTGTACGTACTCGGCCCCGCCCTGGGCCCCCGGCCGACGCCCCGGCGGCTCGGCTGGCTCGGGGTGGTGGTGGCGGTGTGGATGGTGCTGGTGGTGCTCGCGCCGAGCTTCGCGTGGTGCGCGGTGCCGCTGTTCTACACCGGGCTGCGGACCCTGGCGACGCGGGCGGCGCTGGTGCTGGTGGTCCTGCTGACCGCGTTCGTGGTGGCCGCGCAGCTGATGCTGGCCGACGGGGTCGACCCGAACCTGGTGGTCGCGCCGCCCGCCGTCGCGGCCGTCGCCACCGCCGTCTTCGTCCATATGCAGCGCCAGGGGGACCGGCAGCGGCAGCTCATCGACGACCTGATCCGTACCCGGCGCGAACTGGCCGCCATCGAGCGGCGCGAGGGCACGCTCGCGGAGCGCCAGCGCCTCTCCATGGAGATCCACGACACGCTCGCGCAGGGTCTGTCCAGCCAGCAGATGCTGCTCCAGGCGTCCGAGCGGGTGTGGGAGTCGGACCCGGCGGCGGCCCGCCGTCACGTCCGTACGGCCGAGTCGATCGCGGAGCGCAACCTGGCCGAGGCCCGCCGCTTCGTCCACGATCTGGCGCCCGCGGAGCTGGCGGTGGGCGGCAGCCTGCCGGTCGCGCTGCGGGCGCTGGCGGCGCGGGCGTCGGCGGAGTCCGAGGGGGCTCTGGACGTACGGCTGCATGTCGACGGGGTGCCGGCGGCCCTCCCCGACCGGATCGAGTCGGCGCTGCTGCGGATCGCTCAGGGGGCGCTCGCGAACGTACGCGAGCACGCCGGGGCGCGCAGTGCGGCGCTCACGCTCACGTATCTGGGTGACCAGATCGTGCTGGATGTGGCGGACGACGGGTGCGGGTTCGTGGTGGCGGGCGCGGTCGCCGGCGCGCCGCCCCGTAGTGGCCGGGGGCACGGGTTGCCCGCGATGCGGGCGCGGGTGCGGCAGCTCGGGGGGACGCTGACGGTGGAGTCGGCGCCGGGGGAGGGCGCGGTGCTGTCGGCGGCGATTCCGCTGGGCGGGCCGGGCATTCCGTCGGGCGGGCCGGGCATTCCGTCGGGCATTCCGTCGGGCGGGCCGGGCATTCCGTCGGGCATTCCGTCGGGCGGGCCGGGCATTCCGTTGGGCATTCCCTTGGAGGAGCGGTGACGGTGGATCCCGTGAGGATTCTGTTGTGCGACGACCACGCGGTCGTACGGGCCGGGCTGCTCGCCCTGCTCGGCAGCGAGCCCGACATCGAGGTGGTCGGGGAGGCGGGCAGCGGCGAGGAGGCGGTCGCGGCGGCGGCCAAGCTACGGCCCGACGTCGTGCTGATGGACCTCCAGCTCGGCCCCGGCATCGACGGGGTCGAGGCGACGCGGCGGATCGCGGGGACGGGGGTGCGGGTCCTCGTCCTCACGACCTACGACACGGACGCGGACATCACGCGGGCGATCGCGGCCGGCGCGACGGGGTACCTGCTGAAGGCGGAGCGCCCGGAGGAGCTGTTCGCGGCGATCCTCGCGGCGGCCCAGGGCCGTACCGCCCTTTCGCCTCCCGTGGCGAGCCGGGTCATGGAACGCATGCGGGGTACGGGCCGCCCCTCGCTCACCGACCGCGAACTGGACATCTTGGCGCAGCTGTCCCGTGGCCTCGGCAACCGCGAGATCGCGCGGGCGCTGTTCATCAGTGAGGCGACGGTGAAGACGCATCTGGGCCGGATCTACGAGAAGTTGGGGGTGGAGACGCGGGCGGGGGCGGTGGCGGAGGGAAAGGAACGCCGCCTGCTGCCGTGAGGGCCGCCCGCCGGACGCCCCCCCGCCCCTTCCCGCTGTGGCGTGTGCGGCTCCACCGCGTGGCCTCCGGGGTGGATGGCCTGTTTGGGTTGCGCCCCCGTCCCCGCGTTCGGGGCTCCGCTCCAGCCCCGTTCGTCTGCAGGTTGCCTGTGGCTGGCCGGGCAGTTCCCCGCGCCCCTGAAGGGGCGCGGGGAACTGCGGCTCCTGCCCCACTCCTCAAACGCTGGAGGGGCTGAGTGCCGGCCGGGCCCGCGCTCCTCGCACGCCGGAGGGGCTGAGTCTTGGCCGGGCTCCCGCTCCTCGCACGCCGGAGGGGCTGGATTTTGGCCGAGCCCCGTTCTGCCTTCAGGGGCGCGGGGAACTGCGCGACCAGCCCCCACCGGCCTGCAGACGAAGACAGGGGGGTTTGGGGCGCAGCCCCAGCAAATAAGCACTTCCCCCGGCCCCCACCCGGCCGCCCGCCCAGGGCTTTCGGGAAGGGGCGGGGTGGGGAAAAGGGCCGGGGCGCAGCCCAGAAGAGGCCCAGGGCGCAGCCCCGGAAGAGGCCCAGGGCGGAGGCGCAGAAGGGGACCAGGGCGGAGGCCCGAAAGGGCCGGGGGCGGAGCCCGAAAGCGCTCGGGGGCGGAGGCCCGAAAGGGCCGGGGCGGAGGCCCGAAAGGGCCGGGGGCGGAGCCCGAAAGCGCTCGGGGGCGGAGGCCCGAAAGGGCCGGGGCGGAGGCCAAAAGGACCGGGGCGGAGGCCCGAAAGCACTCGGGGGCGCAGCACCCAAGGGCCCGACCATCCCCAGGCCGCCCCAGGGGCAGGGGCCGACCGGGCCCAAGGAAGGGCGCCCGGCCCCAGCCGTGGGACCATCGAGCGTGCTCGACATCGGCTACTCCCTCTCCAACCGCTTCCCCGACCCCCCACAAACCGACTACCGCCGCGCGGACGTACACGCCCTCCGCCACGACCTCTTCTGCGGAGACGTCTACCTCGCCGACACCAAGGCGGACCGCGAGGTATCCACAGCCTGGGGATGGGTGCCGGTACTCGACTTCGCCTGGGCGCTCTGCGACACCGTGGAGGCGCTCGACCGCGACCCGCGCGGCAGCCGCTCCTCCCGGAGCCAGTACGCCGAGATCGACTTCACCGAGTCGACCGACCGCATGCTCTTCGAGCGCCGCTTCGGCTGGGTGGACGTCGAGGCCGACTGGATGCCCGGCGACGAGCCTCCGCTCACCTTCAGCCACCGGCTGCTGCGCCGCGAGGCCCGCGACTTCCTGCACGACCTGATCGCCGACCTCAGCGACATGCACGAGGACCTCGCCGAGAACCCGGTCATCTGGACCATCCAGTCCCGCTTCCCCCGCTTGACGGACTAAGGGGACCCGGGGGCCAAGGGAGTCCGGCCCCACCCCGAGGGGACCCAGGGACCGGGACCAAGAGGCCCAGAGCCCAAGGCAGTCCGGCCCCAGGCCGAAGGAACCCACGGGCCGGAGCCAAGGCCCCAAGGAAGCCCGGCCCCGGGCCGAGGGGACCCAGGAGCCGGGGCCAAGACGCCAACGCCAAGGCCAAGGCCAACGCCAAGGCCAAAGCCAAAGCCAACGGAGTCCGGCCCCCAGGCCGGTCGAGGCGGCACCCCCTCACCCCACCACCCGCACCCCCACCTGCGCCGCGAACGCCGGTGCCAGATCAACCAGTTGGGACGGTGTGATCACCGCCCCCGCCAGGCGGTCCACGCCCCGGGCGATGGACAGGAGCGCGGCGCCCCGCAGGTCCACGTCCTTCATACGGGCCCCCGTGAAGTCCGCCCCCCGCAGCTCGCAGCCCGCGAACGCCACCCGGTCCAGGCGGGCCGCCGCGAAGTCCGGCTCGGCCAGGACGCAGTTCTCGAAGACCACGTCCCGTAGGTCCGTATCGCGCAGATTGAGGTAGTCGATCTTGCCGCCACGGATCAGGACCCGCTCCAGGACCGCGCCGTGCAGCTGCACGCCGCCCATGCGCACGTCGTGGATCTCCACGTCGCGCAGGGACGCCCGCGACAGGTCCGTGCCCACCCCCCGTACGCCCGAGAGCACCGTGTCGATGAAACGGGCGCCGGGCAGCCGGGTCTCGTCCAGCGCGCAGCCGTACACCCCGCAGTCCATGAAGCGGGCGCCGGTGCCCTCCTGGCCCGAGAGGTCCAGGTTCCGGAACTCCAGGCCGTCGTAGTCGCCCTCCGGTTCCAGTTGCGCCGGACCGTGGGGTGCCAGCGGGGGCAGCCGCACCTCCGGGCGCCGCACCGTCGTCACTTCGCTCGCGCTCTTCGCCATGACTCCATGCTGGACCACGTCACTGACAACCGCCCCACCCCTACCTGTCACATTCCACCCTCCTCTCCGCGTCTCTAAGAGTGAGTGCCCGCACAGCGACAGGAGAGCAGCATGGACCGGATCACCGTCATCGGCGGCGGCCTCGCCGGGCTCACCGCGGCCATCACCGCCGCCGAGTCGGGCGCGCGGGTGAACCTGTACGAGTCACACCACACCCTGGGCGGACGCGCGCGTACCGCCGAGGGCCCGTACCTCACCAACGACGGTCCACACGTCCTGTACAACGGCGGCCCGCACTGGGCCTGGCTCAAACGCCGAGGGCTGCTGGGGCAGATCAGCTCCGTGCCACCGCTCGAAGCGGCCAGGTTCCGCTTCCACTGGGACGGCTCGCTGCGCCACACTCCGCCTCTGGCCCTGCTGAAGCTCGCCCGGCAGAGTCCGGAAACCGCCCCCGTGGACCGGGACTTCGCGTCCTGGGCGGCCGGGATCGTCGGCCCCAAGGCCGCCCGCGCCGCCGCCAACTACGCCGCCGTGGCGCTCTTCCACCACGACCCCGGCTCGCTCTCCGCCGCGTTCGTCCAGGAACGGCTGCACCGCGCCGCCGCCCTGCCGCCCGAGGCCCGCTATCCGGTGGGCGGCTGGGGCGCCCTCATCGACCGGATGGCCACGCGCGCGTGGGAGTTGGGGGTGCACGTGGAGACCACCGCGCGCGTGGACGCGCTCCCCGAGGATCACGGCCCCGTCGTCATCGCCACCTCCCTCGACGCCGCCCGCCGCCTCCTCGGCGACGACTCGCTGCGCTGGACCAGCGGCCGCACCGCCCTGCTCGACCTCGGCCTCACCACGCGCCGGGGCGACCCGTTCGTCGTCTCCGACCTGGAGTCACCGGGCTGGATCGAGCGTTTCACCGCCGCCGGCCGCACCCTCGCCCCGGCCGGACACCAGCTGCTCCAGGCACAGTTCCCGATCGCCCCGCACGAGTCGAAGGCCGACGGCGTCGCACGCGGGGAGCGACTGCTCGACGCCTCGTTCCCGGGCTGGCGCCAGCGGGTCGCCTGGCGCCGCGACGCGCTCGCGGCGGGGCGTACGGGGGCGGTGGACCTGCCGGGCACCACCTGGCGCGACCGCCCGGCAGTCGACCGCGGCCACGGTGTGTTCCTCGCGGGCGACCAGGTGGCGGCGCCGGGCGTGCTCTCGGAGGTCGCGTTCGCGAGCGGGATAGAGGCGGCGTCGCTGGCGGCGGGAAGCCTGCGGCTGGCGCGCGCGTGAGGCGGCGTCGCCGGCGGCGGGGAGCCTGCGGCTGGCGCGGGCGTGAGGCGGCGTCGCTGGCGGCGGGAAGCCTGCGGCTGGCGCGGGCGTGAGGCGGCGTCGCCGACGGCGGGAAGCCCGCGGCTGGCGCGGGCGTGAGGCGGCGTCGCCGGCGGCGGGAAGCCTGCGGCTGGCGCGGGCGTGAGGCGGCGTCGCCGGCGGTGGCAAGCCTGCGGCTGGCGCGGGCGTAAAGGGGGGGGGCACCGAACCGGGCTTGACCTCAAGGGAACTTGAGGTCGGAGGCTGATGGCACGAGTCCGCCCCTCTCTTCGCAGGAGCACCCATGCACGCCATCCGCCTCCACACCTTCGGCCCCGCCGAGAACCTCACGTACGAGAAGACCGAGGACCCCGTGCCCGGCCCCGGCCAGGTGCGGATCGCCGTCGCCGCGGCCGGGGTGCACCTGCTCGACACGGCCCTGCGCGAGGGCCTGCCGGGCCCGTACCCGGCCCCGGCCGCCCTGCCCACGATCCCCGGCCGCGAGGTCGCGGGCACGGTCGACGCGCTCGGCGAGGGCACGGACCCCGACTGGCTCGGCAAGCAGGTGGTGACCCATCTGGGCATGGCCCCCGGCGGCTACGCCGAACTGGCCGTGGCCGATGCCACCCGCCTCCACGAGATCCCGCCGTCCCTCGACCCGGCCGAGGCGGTCGCGATGATCGGCACCGGCCGTACGACGATGGGCATCCTCCAGTTCACCGGCCTCGGCCCCGACTCGGTGGCCCTGGTCACGGCCGCCGCGGGCGGCATCGGCACGCTGCTGGTGCAGTCCGTGAAGAACGCCGGCGGTACGGTCATCGGCCTCGCCGGCAGCCCCGCGAAGACCGCCCGCGTCCGGGAGAACGGCGCTGACCTGGCCGTCGACTACCTGCGCCCCGACTGGCCGGACGCCGTACGGGAGTTCCTCGGCGCCGACCGCCGCGCCACGGTCGTCTACGACTCGGTCGGCGGCGCCACGGGCCGCGCGGCGGTCGACCTCCTGGCGCCCGGCGGCCGGCACGTGGTCTTCGGCTGGTCGGAGGCGGGCCTGC
The DNA here is from genome assembly GCF_040639555.1 of Streptomyces sp. NPDC023838. Lineage (NCBI taxonomy): Bacteria > Bacillati > Actinomycetota > Actinomycetes > Kitasatosporales > Streptomycetaceae > Streptomyces > Streptomyces sp. NPDC023838. The sequence goes on along the minus strand of NZ_JBFAAD010000018.1, from coordinate 107,886 downwards.
ACGACGGCGAGCCGCTGAGCTTCACGGAGGAGTACCTGACAGAGCGCGGCATCACATCCGAGGGCGTCCTCGGCCCGGTGATGCTGTCCCGTGCCGCAGGCCCCGACCCCCTGCGCACCCTGGAAACCCAAGCCCTGACCGAGGCCGCAACGGGCCGCCTCCACCCGGCGGTCCAGCGCTTCCCCCTGCGGGAGGCGGCCACGGCACACCGCGCGCTGGAGACGCGGGGGACGATGGGGAAGGTGGTGCTGGTTCCTTGAGGGGACGCGGGAGGGGTCGGGGGCGGGCCACGCTCACCGAGCGCAGGTCACCGCGCCCACCACCAGGTTCCCCGACTGGTGGCCACCCACGACGCCACGGCGCCACCACGGAACACCGCTACTCCACCCGCCCCAGCTCCCCCAACGCCTCGTCCGTCAGCCGGTAGACCGTCCACTCGTCCTGCGGCCGCGCGCCCAGTGACTCGTAGAAGGCGATGGACGGGGCGTTCCAGTTGAGGACCGACCACTCCAGTCGGCCGTAGCCGCGGGTCACGCAGATGCGGGCCAGTTCGGTCAGGAGGGCCTTGCCGTGGCCGCCGCCGCGCTGTTCGGGGCGTACGTACAGGTCCTCCAGGTAGATGCCGTGCACCCCGCGCCAGGTCGAGAAGTTGAGGAACCAGAGCGCGAAGCCCGCGGGCTCGCCGGTGTCGGTCTCGGCGATGTGCGCGTACGCCGCGGGGCGCTCGCCGAACAGCGCCTCGTGCAGCTGCTCCTGCGTCGCCCGCGCCTCGTCCGGACACTTCTCGTACTCGGCCAGCTCGCGGACCATGGCGTGGATGACGGGGACGTCTTCGGGCGTCGCGGTACGAATCATGGCCGCAGGGTAACCGGGCGGCACCGGACCGCTCGCGGGGGTTCCGCTCCCTGGGACGACCCCACCAGGACCGCCGGGATGTCGATCACCCGCCCGACCCTACCCGCGTGCGTGAATCGGTCCATGAGCCGATTCCTCCGGACGAGCCCGAGCCTGCGCCCGCGCCCGCGCCGGGCGGTGCACGCCGTGTGGCGTTACGTCCGCAGCGCCCCCGGCACCTACCTCTGGCTGGCGGTCCTGTTCGTGACCACCATCGCCCTGCACCACATGTCGCCGGAGTTCGAGGAGGAGTTCCTGCGGCAGCGCTCCACCAACATCCACGAGCTGTCGACCAACCCGGTCCGGGTCCTGATCACCAGTGCCCTGTGGATCGACGGCGGCCGCTGGCTCCCGTACGCCGTCCTCTACACCGTCTTCCACGCCCAGGCCGAGCGCTGGCTCGGCACCCTCCGCTGGCTCGCGGTCGTCGTCCTCGCGCACGTGCTCGCCACCTACCTCAGCGAGGGCGCGCTGCTGTGGGCGGTGCACCACGACGTCGCGCCGCACTCGGCCGTCCACACCCTTGATGTGGGGGTGAGTTACGCCCTCGCGGGGGTCGTCGGCGTGCTGACCTATCGGATCGCGGCTCCCTGGCGGTACGTGTACGCCGCCTGCGTCCTCGTCCTGTACGGGACCCCGCTCCTGACCGGCCGCACCTTCACGGACCTGGGCCACTTCACGTCCGTACTCGTCGGGTTCGCCTGCTACCCGCTCGTGCGGGGGCGGGGCGCGCCCTGGGATCCGGCGGCAGCAGCAGGCGGGGCCGGCAGGAGGTACGGCAGGAGGTACGGCAGGAGATACCGGCGTCCCTGAGCGCCTTCGCGAACGTTTCCGCATCCTCCGCCTGTGCCCTCGCCGGGCGCCCGGCGAGCGTCCCGACCCCCGGCCACGGTTCCCGCACCTGCGGATTCCGCCTCTGGACAGGCCGGACCCGGCGGTGTACCAACAAGCCCCATGAGCACGCGGACGATCAACGGCGGCATCTCCTTCTGGTACGCGCAGGACGGCATCCCCGCTCCCCGCGAGCCCCTGACCGGCGACGCGACGGCGGACGTCGTCATCGTGGGCGGCGGCTACACGGGACTGTGGACGGCGTACTACCTCAAGAAGGCCGTCCCCTTCCTCAACATCACCGTCCTGGAAGCCCGTTTCTGCGGCTACGGCGCCTCCGGCCGCAACGGCGGCTGGCTCTACAACGGCATCGCGGGCCGCGACCGGTACGCGAAGCTGCACGGCCACGAGGCCGCCGTGCGCCTCCAGCGGGCCATGAACGACACCGTCGGGGAGGTCGTGCGGGCCGCCGCCGAGGAGTCGATCGACGCGGATGTGCATCAGGGCGGCGTGCTGGAAGTCGCTTATACCCCGGCCCAGTTGGGGCGCCTCAAAGCCTTCCACGCCGCCGAGGTGGAGTTCGGCGAGAAGGACCGGCTGCTGCTCGGGGCCCGCGAGACCGCCGAGCGGATCCGGGTCGCCGGGGCCGTCGGCTCCGCCTGGACCCCGCACGGCGCCCGCATCCACCCCGTCAAGCTGGTCAAGGGCCTGGCCGCGGCCGTCGAGGCGCTGGGCGTGACCGTCCACGAGTCGACCCCGGTGACGGAGATCCGCCCCAAGCACGCGGTCACGCCGTACGGCACGGTCCGCGCCCCGTACGTCCTGCGCTGCACCGAGGGGTTCACCGCGTCCCTGAAGGGCCAGCGACGCGCCTGGCTGCCGATGAACTCATCCATGATCGCCACCGAGCCGCTGCCGGCCGGGCTGTGGGAGACGATCGGCTGGGAGGGCCGCGAGACGCTGGGCGACATGGCGCACGCGTACATGTACGCGCAACGCACCGCCGACGACCGGATCGCGCTCGGAGGGCGCGGCGTGCCGTACCGCTTCGGCTCCCGCACCGACAACGACGGCCGTACGCAGCCGGAGACGATCGAGGCCCTGCGCGAGATCCTGATCCGCTTCTTCCCCCAGCTCGCCGGGGTCGAGGTCACACACGCCTGGTCGGGGGTGCTCGGGGTGCCGCGCGACTGGTGCGCCACCGTCACCCTCGACCGCTCGACGGGGCTCGGCTGGGCGGGCGGCTACGTCGGCTCGGGCGTGGCCACCGCCAACCTCGCGGCCCGCACCCTGCGCGACCTGGTCCAGCAGGACTCCGGCCAGGCCGGCCCCACCGACCTCACCGCCCTGCCCTGGGTCAACCACAAGGTCCGCCGCTGGGAGCCGGAACCTTTCCGCTGGCTGGGCGTGCAGGGGATGTACGCGGCGTACCGCGAGGCGGACCGCCGCGAACTGACGAGCCATGCGGCAAAAACCGACCGCATCGCAGTCCTGGCCGACCGGGTTTCCGGGCGGCATTGAGGAGCCGTGCCGAGCCGACCGCGAGGGGGCGCAGGGGGCGGAGCCCCCGCCTGGAGCCCGGGGCGGAGCCCCGGCCTGGAGCCCGGGGCGGAGCCCCCGCCTGGAGCCCGGGGCGGAGCCCCGGCCCCCCACCCCGCCACCCCCGGAGGGTTTGGGGAAAGGGGCGGGGTGGGGCCTACTCCACCTCTATCCCGAAGTCCCCGATCAGCTCCTCCAAACCGCCCCGGTACCCCCGTCCGCCCACCACGAAGTCCCAGTCGTCGCCCGCGCGGCGCCGGAACGAGCCCAGGACCAGGGCCGTTTCGCCCGCGCGGCCGTCCGAGACCTCCAGCCGGTCCAGTTCCGTGCCGCTCGCGTCGCGCAGGCGGATGCCCGCGTCCGTGAAGCCGGACAGGTCCGCGTCCGGGTTGGCCTCGGGGTCGACCGAGGCGACCAGGACCAGGCGGTCGGCGCGCGGCGGCAGCGCGTCGAACGCCACCCGGACCGCCGCCCGGTCGCCGAGCGCGCCCGGCACCATCCGGACCGAACCCCCGGGAATCTCCCGGTTGTTGAAGAACACGAAGTGGTCGTCGTCGAGCACCCGGTTCCCCGCGCACACCAGCGCGCACACGTCCAGGACGACCGATCCGGTCCAGGTCATGCCCAGGACGTTGAAGTCGGAGTCGGAGTCGGGGTCGGAGTCGGAGTCGATGCCGGGGTGGGGGTCGGAGCCGTAGTCGGAGTCACCGGAGTCGTGCCCCCGCGGCACATCCACCAGCGTGGCCGGGATCATGTCCGGGACCGTGTCCGACGGCCCCCGCTGCCCCGGCACCGGCCGCTCCCCCAGCCGCCCCCGCAGCCCGCACGCGTGCAGCAGGTCCACCAGCTCCGCCCCGGACACCAGGGTCAGCGGCTTGCCCTGGGCGAAGGCGTACGAACCGGGGCCGAAGCCCGATGTCGTCACCAGGACACCCTTGTTGGCCCCGGCGCCCTGGACCGTGCCGTACAGGTCGCGGACGGCCGTCGGCGGCACCGTGTTGCGGTAGCGCTTGACCTGGACGATGATCCGGCCGCCGCTGATCGGGTCGGGGTCCACCGCCTCCACGTCCACCCCGCCGTCGTTGGAGCGCTGCGTCGTCACCGCGTCCATCCCCCGCGCGCGGAACAACTCCGCCACCAGGGACTCGAATTCGATCGGGTCCATCACGAACAGGTCGGGCTCGGTGGAGTGCGCGGAGTCGGCGCCGTGGGTGACCACTCCCGTACCGACGTCGCCCGGGCGGCGCACCGGACGTACCGCGGCCCGCTGGTCGGGGCGGGCCGAGAGCTGGCCGCGCACCGCCTCCACCAGGCAGTCCACCGCGCTCACCTGCGTCAGGTTCAGGCCCTGGAAGGCCGCGCGGTCCACCATCACCGTCGCCAGGAAGATCTCCGCCCGGCGGCCGGTGGCCGGGTCGACGTCGTCCACGAAACCGTTGAGCGCCACCGAGTCCAGTACGCCGAACTCGTCCGCCGCGAACAGGTCCCGCACCACCAGCAGCACGCTCTGCGCCAGCGCGTCCCGGTAGAGCGCGCGCCGCTGGGACACCGGGCGGGGCGACTCGCGCTCCTCGTCCGTACTCGCCACGTACCGTACGGACTTGGCCGCCGGGACCACGTCCAGGGCGGGCAGCTCCCAGTCGAGCACCAGCTGCCGGGCGCCCCGGTCGTACGCGCACGACAGCTGGCGCGGGAAGCCCTCCGGCCACGCCGACGCCGCGTACAGGGCCGCCGAGAAGTACTCCACGACCGCGTCCGGCTCGCCCGCGCGCAAGCTGCCCACCAGCTCGGCCACGCCCGCGTTGTGCCCCCGGACCTCCGCGAGCTGCCCCTGCGCCCACGACTCGTACCGCGCCCGGTAGTCGGCGAGTTGGCGGCGCCGCTCGGTCTCGGCCAGCTGCGCCGCGTCCCAGTCACGCTGGTAGGCGGCCTGCGCCTCCTGCTGGGCGTGGGCGCGGCGGCCCGCCGTCCAGCCGCCGCCCTGGGCCTGGTAGCGCGCCGGGTCCGGCATCGCCACCGGCTGCGCCAGCGCCCCCGGCGCGAACGGCTCGATTCTCTCCTCGCGCAGCAGCGCCGCCGTACGGAACGGGGGCTCGGCGCAGCCCGCCGCCAGCAGCCCCGTCAGCGCCTCCACGCGCGCGTCCAGCTCCTGCGAGCGCAGGCGGGCGTCCGCCTCGCGGCTCTGGCGGTAGGCCGCCCGCTGTTCGCGGTGGATCCTGGCCGCGTCCCGCTCGTACTCCCGCTGCCGGCGCTCCGACTGCCGCTGCTGCTGGACCGACGCCCGGCGCTGGGCCTCCTGCTGGCGCTGCTGCTGCCGCTGCGCCTCCGCCCACACCCCGACCAGCCCGCTGGAACGACGACTCATACGGCTCCCCGGCCCCTTTCCCCGCACACCCCGTGCACACCCGCCCCGGCACGCCCCTGAACACCCCGGCGCGACCCTGAACACCCCTGAACACCCCGGGAAACACAATTGTCCCGGACCAGGGAGGTCCGGGACACGGTGTTACGCGGTGTTTCGGTGGAGCCGCCTGTCGGAATCGAACCGACGACCTCAAGATTACAAGTCAAGCGCTCTAGCCAACTGAGCTAAGGCGGCCGCTCCCCCACCCAGTGAGGGCTCCCCCACGAGTGAGGGCTCCCTCACTCTACACAGAGCACGATCGGGCGCTCCAGGAAGTTCCCCTCTCCCACCTGCTGACAGATCGGACATCGCCGGGTAGCGTCTCGTGCAGCCCACTCAGGTGGACTACACCACTTCTCCCTCTACTCGGATCGTCCGGCACGTTCCTGCCGGTGAAGGGACAGGTCTCCCATGGCCACTGTCACGTTCGACAAGGCGACCCGGATCTACCCGGGCTCCACCAAGCCCGCGGTCGACGGGCTCGAAATCGAGATCGAGGACGGCGAGTTCCTCGTCCTCGTCGGCCCCTCGGGCTGCGGAAAGTCCACCTCCCTGCGGATGCTCGCGGGCCTGGAGGACGTCAACGGCGGAGCGATCCGCATCGGTGACCGCGATGTCACCCACCTCCCGCCGAAGGACCGGGACATCGCCATGGTGTTCCAGAACTACGCGCTCTACCCGCACATGACCGTCGCCGACAACATGGGCTTCGCCCTGAAGATCGCCGGGGTCAACAAGGCGGAGATCCGCAAGAAGGTCGAGGAGGCGGCGAAGATCCTCGACCTCACCGAGTACCTGGACCGCAAGCCCAAGGCGCTCTCCGGCGGCCAGCGCCAGCGCGTCGCCATGGGCCGCGCGATCGTCCGCGAGCCGCAGGTCTTCCTCATGGACGAGCCGCTGTCCAACCTGGACGCCAAGCTCCGTGTCTCGACCCGTACGCAGATCGCCTCGCTCCAGCGCCGCCTCGGCATCACCACGGTGTACGTCACCCACGACCAGGTCGAGGCCATGACGATGGGCGACCGGGTCGCGGTCCTCAAGGACGGCCTCCTCCAGCAGGTGGACAGCCCCCGCAACATGTACGACCGCCCGGCCAACCTCTTCGTCGCGGGCTTCATCGGCTCCCCCGCCATGAACCTCGTCGAGGTCCCGATCACCGACGGCGGCGTGAAGTTCGGCAACAGCGTGGTGCCGGTGAGCCGTGAGGCGCTGGCCGCGGCCGCCGACCGGGGCGACCGCACGGTCACCGTCGGCGTGCGCCCCGAGCACTTCGACATCGTCGAGCACAACGGCGGCGTGGCGAAGTCCCTCACGAAGGACTCCGACGCCGAGCCCGCGGGCCTGGCCGTCACGGTGAACGTGGTGGAGGAGCTCGGCGCCGACGGCTACGTCTACGGCACGGCCGAGGTCGGCGGCGAGCAGAAGGACCTCGTGGTCCGCGTGAACGGCCGCTCGGTCCCGGAGAAGGGCACCCAGCTCCACGTGGTCCCGCGCCCCGGCGAGACGCATGTCTTCTCGACCTCGACGGGCGAGCGCCTCAGCGACTGACGTACGGCGGCACGTCAGCCGGCCCCGCACCCACCTACCGGGGTGCGGGGCTTTCCCTTGTGGCGGGGCCTGCCCCCGGGAGGTCTGTCCCCCGGGGGCTGTCGACAAATACCCCGGCAGACCGGCCATTTCGAACTGCGTTCGTCAACACGGGATTCGAAACGCCGCCTCGAACCATCCCTCGACCGGGTGACTAAGTGTCGCCAAATCATTACCCCCCGCTACGCTCGCCTCCGTGACGCACACAGCCCGCCGAATCGGCCGCACCCTAGCTCTCGTCCTGCCCGTCGTCCTGGTCCTCTCCGGGACGCTCGCGGTCACCCGGGTCAACTGGGCCGGGACCAGCGGCTCGCAGCTGCTGACCGCCTCCTCCCAGGACGTCTCCGTACGCGCGAAGCCACGCGCTCCACAGGACGTCCTGCGCGACGCGCTCCTCGTCGAACTCCAGGAGAGGGGCCCCGGAACCGCCCTCACCCACCTCCAGCGCGAGGTGGAGCAGCGCCCCTCGCTCGCCCGGCACTGCATGTCGATCGCGCGGGCGCTCGGGCGGGCCGCCGTGGAGCACTACGGCCCCGTGAAGGCCCAGTCGTACTCGCGCCCCGTCTGTGACACGTCGTTCGCGTCGGGTGTGGCTCAGGAGTCCTGAGCGCCGGCGCCCGCGGCGCACGGCATATCGTTCACCGCATGACTGCGAGCACGACTTCGACCTTCCCGACGCAGGCCGTGGTCCTGGCGGGCGGCCAGGGCTCACGACTGCGTCCGTACACCGACGACCGCCCCAAGCCGATGGTCGAGATCCCGGGCACCGGGACCCCGATCATCGGCCATCAGCTCGCCTGGCTGGCCGCGGAGGGCGTCACCGACGCCGTGATCTCTTGCGGCCATCTCGCCGGTGTGCTCCAGGAGTGGCTGGACTCGGCGGATCTGCCGCTGCGGGTCACGACGGTCGTCGAGAGCGAGCCGCTGGGGCGGGGCGGCGGCCTCAAGTACGCGGCCGCGCACCTGCCGCATCCCGATCGGCCGTGGTACGCCACGAACGGTGACATCTGGACGCGGTTCTCCCTGCGGGAGATGGCGTCCTTCCACGGGGAGCGCGACGCCACGGCCACGCTGGCCCTGGCCCGGCCCCGGATCCCGTGGGGCGCCGTCGAGACGGACGCCTTCGGCCACATCACGGACTTCATCGAGTCCCCGCCGTCGCCGTATCTGATCAACGCGGGCGTGTACGTCTTCTCCTCCGCCTTCACCGCTCTCCTCCCGGACCGGGGCGACCACGAGCGCACCACGTTCCCGCGCCTGGCCCGCGAGCGGCGCCTGGCCGGGTATCCGCTGCCGCACGGGGCGTACTGGCGGGCGATCGACACGGCGAAGGACCTGACGGAGGCGGCCAAGGAACTGGCGGCGGCCCGCCACTGAGGGTCTCTCCCGGGGGCTGCGCCCCCGGCCCCCGTTTGCGGGGGCTCCGGCCCCCTACACCCCTTCACGGGGCCTGCGGCCCCGGCCCCCGTGTTCGTCTGCGGACCGTGCTGGGCTGGTCGCGCAGTTCCCCGCGCCCCTTAAATGCCGCTGCGCGGCATCCCAGGGGCGCGGGGCTGTGACATGTGCGGCTCCGCCGCGTCGGCGCGAGCAGCAGGGTGCGCCCCGGAGGGGCGCTTTTAGGGGCGCGGGGAACTGCGCGACCAGCCCCCCACCGGGTCGCAGACGAATAAGGGGCCCGGGGGCGAAGCCCCGGGTAGCCCACACCGCACACGGGGCCGCGGGCGAAGCCCCCGGGGGGGCCGCGTCAGCCCAGGAGGCCGCCGATCGGGTTTCGGTTACCGCTCGTCGTGCCCGACCCCCCCGACGGAGTCGACGCGCCGCCCGTCGACGTCGGCCCGGAGCTCGTCGACGGCGGCGCCGCCGGCGCCCGGTGGCGGGACGGCGCCGGCTTGTGCCCCGTCGTCCCCTGGGACGTCTGGCTCGGCACACCCCCGACCGTCCCGGACTCCCGTACGGCCTTGGAGGACGCCCGCTTCGACGGCTTCGCCGACGGCTTGGCCGACCCGCTCACGGACGGCTTGGGCGAGCCGGGGCGGCGCGCCGCCGGGGTGTGCGGCGCGGGCGCCAGCGGAGTGCCCGGGAGGTAGTTGGTCGGGTCGGAGTGGGGACCCGGCACCGTCACCATCTCGGTGGAGCGCACCGCGCCGCCCAGCAGCGAGCCGATCAGCAGGGTCAGCCCGACCACCACGGTCGCCATCACCGTGCCCCGCCGCAGCACCCGCCGCCGCAGCTCCCACAGCGTGGAGCGCGGGCCGAGGCGGCGCCAGGCCTCGCCGGAGAGGCGGGCGTCCAGCGAGTAGACGGGCGCGCCCGCCGTGATCAGGGGGGACCAGGCGGCGAGGTAGATGAAGTCCGGCGCGTCGTACGCCGGGACCGTCTGCCAGCTCACCGTCAGCAGCAGCGCCGCCGACAGCAGCGCCCCGAACACCGCCGCCACCCGCTGCCACAGGCCCAGCATGGTCAGCACGCCCACCACGATCTGGAGGAAGGCCACCGACAGGCCCGCCCCGACCGGGTGCTGGAGCGCGAAGGTGCGCAGCGGCTCGGCGAGGGCCCACGGGTGCAGCGAGTTCAGCCACTTCATCATCGAGCCGCGCTCGCCGCCGTCGAAGTAGACGGGGTCGCAGAGCTTGCCCATCCCCGCGTACACGGAGATGAAGCCGAGGAAGACGCGCAGCGGGAGGAGGACCACGCCGAGGTTCATCCGGCGGCCCGGGTAGTACGCGTGCCGCACCTGGTCCGCGGCGTGCCGCTGGCCGCGAGCGTCGGAGCCGTCGTGGCTGTCGAAGCCGTCGTGGCCGTCGCGTCCCTGGGAGCCGTCGTCCTCGTAGCCCCGCTCGAACTCGTCGAACTCGCCGTCCCGGTACGCACCCTGGCGCACCGCCTGGAGCAGCGCCCTGTCCGCGCCGCCGGTGGAGTCCCCGAGCGGCGAGCGCGGGCCCACCACCACCGGCGTCGGCCTGGTGTCCTCGTCGACGCGCGGGATGACCTGGGTGGCGCCCCGCTGCAGCGACGCGCCCGGCGCGTCCAGGCCGCGCACCGCCTGCAGCAGGCCGGTCGCCCCGGGCGCCGCCCGGCCGCTCCACACCACCGGGGCCCTGCGGCGCGCGGCGCCCCCGGCGGCGGCCGGCAGCCGCGCCGGATCCGCCAGGGAGCGCCTCGGCTGGGCCTTCGGGGCGAAATGCACCCGGAAACTGGCGTGGTTGACGATGACCTGCGCGGGGTCGGAGTCCACCTTGACCATACTCAGGGCAGGCTGATCATCGAACCCGGGCCGGGGCGTTCTGGTGTCCACACTCATCTAACCGAGTGACGGAGCTTTAGGACACTGCCTTGACGGGGATCGGTCTGTCGGGGGCCCGTCAAGATCACCTACACCGGACGGGCCCCGGCCGCGTACCGGCCGGGCGTCAGCCCTTGCGGCGGCGCGCCGCCTCGTACAGGACGATGCCCGCCGCGACACCGGCGTTCAGCGACTCGGCGCCGCCCGGCATCGAGATGCGCACCCGGTAGTCGCAGGTCTCGCCAACGAGACGGCCCAGGCCCTTGCCCTCGCTGCCGATGACGATGACGACCGGACCCGCCAGCGCCTCCAGCTGCTCGACCGTGTGCTCGCCGTCGGCCGCCAGGCCCACGATCGTGACGCCGGCCTTCTTGTAGTCCTCCAGCGCGCGGGTCAGGTTGGTGACGCGCGAGACCGGCGTACGGGCCGCGGTGCCCGCCGAGGACTTCCAGGCGCCGGCCGTCATGCCGGCCGCGCGGCGCTCGGGCACGACCACGCCGTGTCCGCCGAAGGCGGAGGTGGAGCGGACGATCGCGCCGAGGTTGCGCGGGTCGGTGACGCCGTCGAGGGCGACGATCAGCGGCTCGTCGTGGTTGTCGTACGCCGCCTCCAGGAGGTCCTGCGGGTGCGCGTACTCGTACGGCGGGACCTGGAGGACCAGGCCCTGGTGGTTGAGCCCGTTGGTCATCCGGTCGAGCTCGGCGCGCGGGGCTTCCATCAGGTTGATGTTGCCGCGCTCGCCCGCGAGCTGGAGCGCCTCGCGCACCCGCTCGTCGTTGTCGATGTACTGCTGTACGTACAGTGTGGTCGCCGGGACGCCGTCGCGCAGCGCCTCGAAGACCGGGTTGCGGCCGACGACCATCTCGGACGTGCCCTTCGGGCCGCCGCGGCGCGGGGCCGGGCGGCGGGTCGCCGCCTGCTTGGCCTTGGCGGTGGCGATGCGGTTCTTCTTGTGCTTCTTGCGGTCCTCGGCCTTGGGCGTGGGCCCCTTGCCCTCCAGGCCCCGGCGCCGCTGGCCACCGCTGCCGACCGTCGCGCCCTTCTTGTTGGACGTGCGGCGGTTCCTGCGCTGGCTGTTCCCGGCCATGACCTACCTGTTTCCGTGATTTAGCGACCTACGGGGCGTCGCTGCGTCCGTGGGTCCTGCGTACGTACGTATATGAAGTGTGCCGCCCAGTCGCCCGGGCGGCACATCGCGCTTCCCCGTCAGCGGGGGCCGAGGGTCCAGCGGGGGCCGCTGGGGCTGTCCTCGATGACCAGGCCGGACTGGGTCAGCTGGTCGCGGATGGTGTCCGCGGTGGCCCAGTCCTTGCGGGCGCGGGCCGCCTCGCGCTGTTCCAGCACCAGCCGTACGAGCGTGTCGACGGCCCCGTGCAGATCGTCGCCGCGGTCGGCCTCGCCCGCCCAGTGGGCGTCCAGCGGGTCCAGACCGAGGACGCCGAGCATCGCACGGACCTCGGCGAGCCGGGCGACGGCCTCGTCCTTGTCGTCGGCGGCCAGCGCGCTGTTGCCCTGGCGGACCGTGGTGTGGACGATCGCGAGGGCCTGCGGGACGCCCAGGTCGTCGTCCATCGCCTCGGCGAACGCGGGCGGCACCTCGGCGGCGGGCTCGACCACTCCCCCGGCCTTCTCGGCGACGCGCTGGACGAAGCCCTCGATGCGCGCGAACGCCGACTCGGCCTCGCGCAGGGCCTCCTCGCTGTACTCGATGGTCGAGCGGTAGTGCGGGGTGCCGAGGTAGTAGCGCAGGACGATCGGGCGCCACTGCCTGACCATGTCGGAGACGAGGACCGAGTTGCCGAGCGACTTGGACATCTTCTCGCCGGACATGGTGACCCAGGCGTTGTGCATCCAGTACGCGGCGAAGTCGTCGCCGAAGGCCTTGGCCTGGGCGATCTCGTTCTCGTGGTGCGGGAAGATCAGGTCGCGCCCGCCGCCGTGGATGTCGAAGGCGCTGCCCAGGTACTTGTGGGCCATCGCCGAGCACTCCAGGTGCCAGCCGGGACGGCCGCGCCCCCAGGGCGTCTCCCAGTCGGGCTCGCCCGGCTTGGTCGCCTTCCACATGGCGAAGTCGCGGGGGTCGCGCTTGCCCGCGACGCCCTCGTCGGGCTGGCGCAGGTCGTCGATGTCCTGGTTGGACAGCTCCAGGTAGCCCGGGAAGGAGCGCACGTCGAAGTACACGCTGCCGTCCGCCACATACGCGTGACCGCGCTCGATCAGCCCGCGCATCATCTCGATCATCTCCGGCACGTGTCCGGTCGCGCGCGGCTCGTAGGTGGGCGGCAGGCAACCCAGCGCCTCGTAGCCGTCGTTGAAGGCGCGCTCGTTCTCGTACCCGATCGACCACCAGGGGCGGCCCTGCTCGGCTGACTTCGTGATGATCTTGTCGTCGATGTCGGTGACGTTGCGGACGAACGTGACGTCGTAGCCGCGGTATTGGAACCAGCGGCGCGCGATGTCGAAGTTGAGGTAGGAGCGGACGTGCCCGATGTGCGGGGCGGCCTGCACGGTCGCGCCACAGAGGTAGATCGAGACACAGCCCGGCACGAGCGGGGTGAAATCACGGATCTGCCGGGCGCTGGTGTCGTACAGGCGAATAGTCACCACTCCAGGGTAGTGGGCCCGTAGCAGTGCCCCGCGACCCTTGGGCCACGGGGCACAGAAGTGTGACAGAAGCTTTTCCGGCGGGCTTTGCGGCGAACTTCCGGCCGACTTTTCCGGCTGCCGCCGGAACGGATTCATCCGGTCCGGTACACCAGCGCCGTGGCGATCGCCGCGAGGCCGTCGCCGCGGCCGGGGAAGCCGAGGCCGTCGGTGGTGGCGCCGGAGACCGAGACCGGCGCGCCGACCGCGTCCGAGAGCACCTTCTGCGCCTCGTCGCGCCGCTTGCCGATCTTGGGGCGCGGGCCGACCACCTGGACGGCCACGTTGCCGATGCCGAAGCCCTCGGCGCGGACGATCCGGGCCGCCTCGGTGAGCAGCGTGACGCCGGACGCGCCGGACCACTCGGGGCGTCCGGTGCCGAAGTGGGCGCCGAGGTCGCCGAGGCCGGCCGCGGAGAACAGCGCGTTGCAGGCGGCGTGCGCGACGACGTCGGCGTCGGAGTGGCCCGCGAGGCCGGGCCCCTCGTCCTGCCAGAGCAGGCCCGCGCACCACAGCTCGCGGCCCTCCTCGAAGGCGTGGATGTCGGTGCCGATGCCGACCTGCGGCAATACCGGTCCCTGGCTGCCGCCCGGGGCCGGGGCCGCCTGGTTCGCCCGGGTCGCCGGCGGCTGCTCAGAAGCCATCGTTCGCCCTCCTGCGGGCCAGGACCGCCTCCGCCAGGACCAGGTCCAGCGGGCGGGTGACCTTGAAGGCCTCCTCGTGGCCGGGCACGACCACGACCTTCAGGCCGAGCCGCTCGACCATGGACGCGTCGTCCGTGACGTCGCCGGTGACGCTCTCGTGGGCGCGCACCAGCGTGGCGTGGTCGAAGCCCTGCGGGGTCTGGACGGCGCGCAGCCGGGAGCGGTCGGGCGTGGCGAGGACCGGCTCCGGGGTGCCGTCGGCGCGCGGCTCGACCTCCTTGACGGTGTCGGCGAGCGGCAGCGCGGGGACGACGGCCGGGGCCCCGTCCCGTACGGCCTCGATCACCGCGTCGACGGTGTCGACCGGCACCAGCGGGCGGGCCGCGTCGTGGACGAGGACCACGTCGATGCCCTGCGGCAGCGCGTCCAGGCCGAGCCGGACGGACTCCTGGCGGGTCTCGCCGCCGGGCACCACGACGAAGTCCGTGCGCTCCGGCAGGGCGTGCTCGGCCAGCAGGTTCTTCACCTCGGTGGCGCCGTCCGGCGGGGCCACGACGACGACGAGCGAGACGGCGCGGGAGGCGGCCATCGCCCGTACGGCGTGGATGAGCATGGGCGTGCCGTTCAGCGTGCGGAGCGCCTTGGGGGCGCCCGGGCCGAGCCGCACGCCGCGACCGGCCGCGGGGATCACGGCGGCGGTGCGGAAAACGCGCGTTTCCTCAGACAAGGTTTGTGTCCTTCGGGGACATGGGTATGGCCTCAGCAAGCTGGGCGCGACGCCCTGACCGGCCCCTTCCGTGACGACCGGTCGGGCGCTCTGCCCGGCCCGGCACGCCGCTGCGGGTGCCGTGCGTACGAATGATGTCCGAACATGCCGCAGCGCCCGGCGACACAGCAGTAGGATCACTGCTGGTCAGCGGGCACCGCGGCAATTGCTGGTCCTCCGGGAGGCGAAGCCCCCGGACTCACCAGTGTCAGGACGCGAGGACCTCGTCGAGAAGGGCCTCGGCCTTGTCTTCGTTGGTGTTCTCAGCGAGTGCCAGCTCGCTCACCAGGATCTGCCGCGCCTTGGCGAGCATGCGCTTCTCACCTGCGGAGAGTCCGCGCTCGCGCTCACGACGCCACAGGTCGCGCACCACTTCGGCGACCTTGATGACATCGCCGGAGGCGAGCTTTTCCAGATTTGCCTTGTAACGACGGGACCAGTTCGTGGGCTCTTCGGCATACGGTGCACGCAGCACCTCGAAGACCCGGTCCAGCCCGTCCTGCCCGACCACATCGCGCACGCCTACGAACTCCGCATTGTCCGCGGGTACGCGCACCGTCAAGTCGCCCTGGGCGACCTTGAGCACCAAGTAGGTCTTGTCCACGCCTTTGATCTGGCGAGTTTCGATGGCCTCGATCAGCGCGGCCCCGTGATGGGGATAGACCACGGTGTCGCCAACCTTGAACGTCATGTGACAGGTACCCCTTCCGTGGCTATCCAGGGTAACACGAGAACAGGCTGTTCTGAATGGCGTTTTCGCAGGTCAGGGCATATCTCGGGGCTTGACAACAGCAACAGGAACGTGCTGCGGAGGGCTCGCGGGAGGGGGTATTCGCAGGTCGGAGCGGCTGTTCGGGGGCAGGGAAACATGCCCGTCACACTCTTCGCAACCCCCCTCAACTGGTCCGAACGTCCCGTTTTGTCTGGTTCCAAGCGGTGGACTTCCACTGCTCCGTTCGGTGATCGGTCACCCGTTCGGCGTGACCGCGACTTTTTCGTGAATTGATCAACGGACCCGGGCCGGGAGGTTTTCGGTAAGGAATACGTGGCGGTCCGGAGAATTGATCACCGGCGATATGTGAACGCCGCGCGAAACTCCGAGATCAGAGCGGGTGCGGACGTCTCACGGGGGTGGAGGTGACGGTTCCGGGAGCACGCTCGGCGGGTGTGCGGGGAACGGCGTACGGGGCCGGGCGCGCCGGAGGGGCCTGAGGGGCGGGTCGGGTGCGGGGTCGCGAGGACGGCTCGGTAACCTAAGCCAGCTGACACAGACTTAGCCGTCCTTTAGATGTCCTTACGTCCAAGGAGTTGCCGCCGCCGTGAGCCGCAGCCTTCGACGCGGCGCCCTCGCCGCCTCTGCCATCGCGTTCTCGCTCGCCTCTCTCGCCGCCTGCTCGGCGGGCAACGACGCGCAGACGCTCGAAGTGAAGCCGGACAACGCCGCCGTCAAGGTGGGTGACATCAAGATCCAGAACGCGACCGTCATCACGCAGCCCAAGGCCGACGCGGCCGGGCCCGCCGTGATCACGGCGACCGTGTTCAACAACGGCGACAAGCCGCAGACGCTCGACGGGGTCAAGCTCGCGTCCTCCGGCGCCACGGTGAAGCTCTCCCCCGGCAAGGGGAAGAGCGGACTCACCGTCCCCGCGCACGGCTCGCTGGTCCTGGGCGGCAAGGACAACGCGTCCGCCGTGGTGGAGAACGGCAAGGAGGCCGCCAAGAACGGCGACGCCCAGCCCGTCACCTTCCAGCTGAGCAAGACCGGCGAGGTGACGCTGCGCGCGTACGTGGTCCCCTCCACCAGCTACTTCGAGGGCTACGGCCCCAGCGAGGCCCCCAAGTCCCCGGAGGCAACGCCGGGCGCGCCGGGCGGAGCCCCGTCCACGACGCCGGGCGCCCCCGAGAGCGGCAAGCCCTCGGGCAAGCCCTCGAACACCCCGGCCAAGGGCGGCAAGCCGTCGGGCGGCGCGAGCACGGGCGCGGCCCACTGACGCAGGCGGGCAGTAGACGAGGAGGGGCCCCGGACGATGTCCGGGGCCCCTCCTCGTATGGTCCGCCGTTCCCTGAACCCTCCGGGGCGGGGCTCCGCAGACGCACGACCTCCGGTTTACGGCTCGAACTTGTAGCCGAGACCCCGCACCGTCACCAGGTAGCGCGGCGCGCCGGGATCGGGCTCGATCTTGGCGCGTAGGCGCTTGACGTGGACGTCGAGGGTCTTGGTGTCGCCGACGTAGTCCGCGCCCCAGACCCGGTCGATCAGCTGCATACGGGTCAGCACGCGGCCCGCGTTGCGCAGCAGCATCTCCAAGAGGTCGAACTCCTTCAGCGGAAGGTCGACCTTGCCGCCGGAGACGGTGACCACGTGGCGGTCCACGTCCATCCGGACCGGGCCGGCTTCCAGGGCCGCCGGAGTGACCTCCTCCGGCTCACCGCGCCGGCGCAGCACCGCGCGGATGCGGGCGACGAGCTCGCGGGAGGAGAAGGGCTTGGTGACGTAGTCGTCGGCTCCTATTTCGAGGCCCACGACCTTGTCGATCTCGCTGTCCTTGGCGGTCACCATGATCACCGGGACGTTGGAGCGGCCGCGCAGCTGGCGGCAGACCTCCGTGCCGGGCAGCCCCGGCAGCATCAGGTCGAGCAGGACGAGGTCGGCGCCGTTGCGCTCGAACTCGTCCAGCCCGTCGGGCCCGGTGGCCGCCACGGCGACCTCGAATCCTTCTTTGCGGAGCATGTAGGACAGGGCGTCGCTGAACGATTCCTCGTCCTCGACGACGAGCACTCGGGTCACGGAAGGACCTCCGGGGCAGGGGGCACAGTGGTGGAGACGTGCGCGGTGGGGAAGGTGTCGTACGGCGGCTCGTCGACGGGGTCGTCGTCCGGGCCTGCGGGATCGGGTGCGGCGCGGTCCCGTACGGCCCCGGCCTCCGGCAGCCTCAGGGTGAAGGTGGAGCCCTGTCCCTCGGAGCTCCAGACCGTGACCTCCCCGCCGTGCGAGGCGGCCACGTGTTTGACGATGGCCAGGCCCAGGCCCGTACCACCGGTGGCGCGGGAGCGGGCCGGGTCCACGCGGTAGAAGCGCTCGAAGACGCGCTCCCGGTCCTTCTCCGAGATGCCTATGCCCTGGTCGGTCACGGCTATCTCGATCAGGTCCCCGCCGGGCGCGGCGACGCGGCGGCCCGCGATGCCGACCCTGGTCCTGGCCGGGGAGTAGTTGACGGCGTTCTCGACGAGGTTGCCGAGGGCGGCGGCGAGCTGGCCGCGGTTGCCCCAGACGTAGAGGTCCGCCGTGCCGCCCGCGGCCATCGTGATCTGTTTGGTGGAGGCGGGGTGGCGGGAGCGGTCGATGGCCTCGGCCACCAGCTCGTCGACCCGGACCGGCTCGGCGTCGTCCAGCGGGTGGTCGTTCTGGACCCGGGACAGGTCGATGAGCTCCTGGACCAGATTGGTCAGCCGGTTGGCCTCGATCTGCATGCGGCCCGCGAACCGGGTGATCGCCTCGGGGTCGTCCGAGGCGTCCATGACGGCCTCGGAGAGCAGCGAGAGCGCGCCGACCGGCGTCTTGAGCTCATGGCTGACGTTGGCGACGAAGTCGCGCCGGACCGCCTCGATGCGCCGGGCCTCGGTGAGGTCCTCGACCAGCAGCAGCACCAGGCGCGAGCCGAGGGGCGCCACGCGCGCCGAGACCGCGAGGGCCTCGCCGCGGCCGGTGCCCCGGCGCGGAAGGTCGAGCTCCACCTGCCGTATCTCACCGTCGCGCCGGGTGTCGCGGGCCATGTGGAGCATCGGCTCCACGGCCAGCTTTCCGCCCCTGACCAGCCCCAGGGCGTACGCCGCGGAGCTCGCCTTGACCACCGAGTCGCTCTCGTCGAGCACCACCGCCGAGGAGCGGAGCACCGAGAGCACGGTGTCCACGCCGGGCGGCAGGACCGCGTCCGTGTGCAGGGATGTCCGGGTGGGCCGCGCCTGGTCGCGCTCGCTCCAGCGGAACGCCAGCATGGCGATGACACCGGTGCACAGCCCGGCGATCGCTGCAGCTGCGGCGACCGCCGCGTTCACGTCCATGCATCCAGGTTATGCGGGCCCACCGACACTCTCCCAGCCATCCGGGTGCCTGCTCGAACGTTCGTCGCCCAGAGTTCACCATGGTGATAGTGCCGGTTCACTTGGTGTGGCCGAATCGGACGCGTAACCCACGGAACGTGGGAGCGTGGGGGTCAGGACACCCCGCCTCCCCGGAACATTGCCCGGAGTCATCGAAAGAGGGACACCCATGCGGGACGCGTACCACGAGGAACTTGACTCGATCGGCGAGGGCCTGGTCGAGATGGCCCGCCTTGTCGGGTCGGCGATCGGGCGCGCCACGACGGCCATGCTCGACGCCGACCTCAAGCTCGCCGAGAGTGTGATCGCCGCCGACCAGAAGGTGGACGACCTCCAGCACGACCTTGAGGCCCGGGCGATCGCCCTGCTGGCCCGTCAGCAGCCCGTCGCGACGGACCTCCGCATAGTCGTGACCTCGCTCCGCATGAGCGCCGACCTGGAGCGCTCGGGCGACCTGGCCCAGCACGTCGCCAAGCTGACCCGGCTGCGCTACCCGCAGCGGGCGGTCCCGCACGACCTGCACGCCACCATCCTGGAGATGGGCCAGCTGGCCCAGCGCCTGATGGCCAAGGCCGCCGAGGTGATCATCACCAAGGACGTCGACCTGGCGCTCCAGCTGGAGCAGGACGACGACGAGATGGACCTGCTGCACCGCACGCTCTTCCAGCACCTGATGGACGACCGCTGGAAGCACGGCATCGAGACGGCCGTCGACGTGACGCTGCTCGGCCGCTACTACGAGCGCTTCGCGGACCACGCGGTCTCGGTGGCCAAGCGCGTCGTCTACCTGGTCACGGGCGAGCACGCGGACGAGCTCCAGCAGGCACCGGCGCAGGTCGAGGGCGCGTAGCCCGGGAAGCGGGGGCGCTTCGGGGCACGCACAGCGCGCGAGGTTCACGCGCACGCGCCGTTGATGCGCCTGCCCCCCTGGGCATCCAATGGGGGTGAGGTACGCGTACCCCCAACCCCGGGAGGGACCATGACCGAGACCCCCACTCCGAACGCCTCCGGCTGCCAGTGCGGCCCAGGCTGCTCGTGCGGCTGCCAGTCGGGCGGCTCGTGCCAGTGCGGCGGCGGCTGCGGCTGACAGGTGGACGAGTGGGGCCCGTCCGGAATCCGGACGGGCCCCACTCGTATGTCTTCGTGCGTACCGCTTACTTCTTGCCCTGGTTCTTGACCGCCTCGATCGCCGCCGCGGCCGCGTCCGGGTCGAGGTAGGTGCCGCCGGGCTTGACCGGCTTGAAGTCGGCGTCGAGCTCGTAGACCAGCGGGATGCCCGTCGGGATGTTCAGGCCCGCGATGTCGGCGTCGGAGATGCCGTCGAGGTGCTTGACCAGGGCGCGCAGCGAGTTGCCGTGCGCCGCCACCAGGACCGTGCGGCCCGCGAGCAGGTCCGGGACGATGCCGTCGTACCAGTACGGGAGCATCCGGACCACGACGTCCTTGAGGCACTCCGTGCGCGGGCGCAGCTCCGGCGGGATCGTCGCGTAGCGCGCGTCGTCGGACTGGGAGAACTCGGTGCCGTCCTCAAGGGCCGGCGGCGGGGTGTCGTACGAGCGGCGCCACAGCATGAACTGCTCCTCGCCGAACTCGGCGAGCGTCTGCGCCTTGTCCTTGCCCTGGAGCGCGCCGTAGTGCCGCTCGTTCAGGCGCCAGCTGCGGTGGACCGGGATCCAGTGGCGGTCCGCGGACTCCAGCGCGAGCTGGGCGGTGCGGATGGCGCGCTTCTGGAGGGAGGTGTGCAGCACGTCGGGGAGCAGGCCGGCGTCCTTGAGCAGCTCACCGCCGCGCGCCGCCTCCTTCTCGCCCTTCGGGGTGAGGTTGACGTCCACCCACCCGGTGAACAGGTTCTTCTCGTTCCACTCGCTCTCGCCGTGGCGGAGGAGGATCAGCTTGTACGGTGCGTCGGCCATGCGTCCGAGCGTAATCGACGCGGGGAGGGCCTCGCGCGCGCGGGCGGGAAGGTCGGGCGGGCGTCTCGAACGGTGGACCCCGCGCCCCCGATTGACGGGAAGCGTCAATTCAGTGGCGGGTGGCGAACCCCGCGTCGTAAGTTGCAGACGTTGCCTGCGCCACTTACAGGCACACGCACACGTACACACACTCGGGGGAATCGATGTCCGTCACCAGTCTCAGACGCGCCGCACGGGAAAGCGTCTCAGGTCTGCCCCGGGAGTTCTGGTGGCTGTGGACGAGCACGCTGATCAACCGGCTCGGGGCGTTCGTCGCCACGTTCATGACCCTCTATCTGACCCATGAGCGTGGCTACTCGGCCTCGTACGCGGGCCTGGTGGTCTCCCTGCACGGCCTGGGCGGCGTGGTCTCCTCGCTCGGCGCGGGCGTCCTGACGGACCGGCTCGGCCGCCGCCCCACGATGATGATCGCCCAGACTGCGACGGCCTTCTCGGTGGCACTGCTCGGCTTCATGACCGACCCGGCGGCGATCGTCGCGGTGGCCTTCCTGGTCGGCATGGCCTCCAACGCCTCGCGCCCGGCGGTCCAGGCGATGATGGCGGACATCGTGAAGCCCGAGGACCGGATGCGGGCCTTCTCGCTCAACTACTGGGCGATCAACCTCGGGTTCGCCGTCTCCTCGGCGGGCGCCGGGTTCGTCGCCCAGCACAGCTATCTGGCGGGCTTCCTCGGCGAGGCGGCGATGACCCTGACCTGCGCGGTCCTCGTCTTCCTGAAGCTGCCCGAGTCCCGCCCCGAGGCGACCTCGACGGTACGGGAGCGCGACCGCGAGCCGGAGATCGGCCTCGGCACGGTCTTCCGCGACGGCCGTTTCATGGGCGTGGTCGGCCTGTCCTTCCTCATCTCCCTGATCTTCCAGCAGGGTTACGTCGGACTGCCGGTGGCGATGGGCGCGGACGGCTTCTCCAGCGCGGACTTCGGCCTGGCGATCGCGGTCAACGGCGTACTGATCGTCGCCCTCCAGATCCCGGTCACCCGGGCCATCGAGCACCGCGACCCGCGCCGGCTGCTGATCGTCTCGGCGCTCCTCGCGGGGTACGGCTTCGGGCTGACCGCGTTCGCCGGATCGGTGGCGGTGTACGCGCTGACGATCTGCGTCTGGACGCTGGCCGAGATCGTCAACTCACCTACCCAGACGGGCCTGGTGGTGCGCCTCTCCCCCGTCCACGGCCGAGGCCGCTACCAGGGCGTGTACACGATGTCCTGGTCGGTGGCGGCCCTGGTCGCCCCCCTGCTGTCGGGCTTCGTGGTGGACCACTTCGGGGCGGACTGGCTGTGGGCGGCCTGCGCGGTGCTGGGTACGGTGGCCGCGGCGGGGTACTGGCTGCTGATGCGGGGCCTGACGGATGATCAGGACGTGGTGGCGGGGGTCAGCGCCCCGGAGCGCGCCGAGCCTCGTACGGATTCCGTGGTCTGACCGGCTCCGGCGCCCCGTACGCCTCCACGCGCGCGTGGAGGTCGCCCGCGAAGTGGTTGCCGGTGGCCCGTCAGCGGGCCGGGCGCTGGATCAGGTTCGTGAACGCGTCCAGGTTCCGCGTCGACTCGCCCCGCGACACCCGCCACTCGTACTCGCGCCGGATCGCCGTCGCGAAGCCCAGTTCCAGGAGCGTGTTGAAGGAGCCGTCCGCCTCTTCCAGGACCGTGCCCAGGAGGCGGTCCAGCTCCTCGGGGGTGACGCAGGAGAGCGGGAGCTTGCCCGCCAGGTACACGTCGCCGAGGCTGTCGATCGCGTAACCCACCCCGTACAGCCGCAGATTGCGCTCGAGGAGCCAGCGGTGGACGCCCTGTTCGTTCTCGTCGGGGTGGCGGACGACGAAGGCGTTCACCGACAGGGAGTGGCGGCCCACCCGCAGCGAGCACGTGGTGGAGAGCTTCCGCGTGCCCGGCAGCTTCACGACGTACGAGCCCGGCTCGGGGCACTCCCATTCGAGCTCGGCGTCCTTGAGGTACGAGTCGATCACAGCCAGTGCGTCAGCCATGGTGCGAGCGTACGCGACGGCGGTGTTCGTGCATCGCGGCGGTGTAGACGTCCGCCGTGGCCGAGGCGGCCGTACCCCAGCCGAAGGACTCGGCGTGCCGGGCGGCCGCACCGCCCATCCGGTCCGTCAGCGACGGGTCGTCCAGGAAGCGGCGCAGGGCGCGCGCGTAGTCGGCCGGGTCGTGGCCGGGGATCAGGAAGCCGGTCTCGCCGGAGCGGACCGCGACCGGCAGGCCGCCCACCGAGGCCGCCACCACCGGCGTCCCGGCCGCCTGCGCCTCGATCGCCACCAGGCCGAAGGACTCGCTGTACGAGGGCATGACCAGCACCGACGCGGCACGGAACCAGTCAGCGAGGCGGTCCTGGCCGACCGGCGGGTGGAACCGGACCACGTCCGAGATGCCGAGCCGGGCCGCCAGCTTGTGCAGCCCCTCCGGCTTCGCCAGCCCGCTGCCCGAGGGCCCGCCGATCACCGGGACCACCAGGCGCGAGCGCAGCGACGGGCTCTCGGTGAGCAGCACCGCCACCGCCCGCAGCAGGATGTCGGGCGCCTTCAGCGGCTGGATGCGGCCCGCGAAGAGCGGGATCACGGCGTCCTGCGGCAGGCCGAGCCGGGCGCGGGCCGCCGCCCGGCCGTCCGCCGGACGGAAGCGATCGAGGTTCACGCCGGGGTGGACGACCGCGACCTTGCCGGGGTCGGCGTCGTAGAAGCGGACGAGCTCGTCGGCCTCCTCGGCGGTGTTGGCGATCAGCCGGTCCGCCGCGTCGACGATCTGCGTCTCGCCGATCACCCGGGCCGCGGGCTCGGGCGTGTCGCCCTCGGCGAGCGCGGCGTTCTTGACCTTGGCCATGGTGTGCATGGCGTGCACCAGCGGCACGCCCCAGCGCTGGGCGGCGAGCCAGCCGACGTGGCCGGAGAGCCAGTAGTGGGAGTGGACCAGGTCGTAGTGGCCGGGCCGGTGGCCCGCCCAGGCCTGCATCACACCGTGGGTGAAGGCGCACAGCTGGGCCGGCAGCTCCTCCTTGGCGAGGCCCTCGTACGGGCCCGCGTCCACGTGCCGGACGAGCACGCCCGGCGCCATCTCGACCGTCGGGGCCAGCCCGCCCGTGGTCGCCCGGGTGAAGATCTCGACCTCGATGTTGATCGCGGCGAGCCGCTTGGCGAGCTCCACGATGTAGACGTTCATGCCGCCCGCGTCGCCGGTGCCCGGCTGGTGCAGCGGGGAGGTGTGGACGCTGAGCATCGCGATCCGGCGCGGTCTGCGGTGGCCGCCGGGAAGCCTGAGCCGGGGCGGCCCGGCCAGGGTGCCGGTGAACCGGGACACGTACTGGCTCACGTCGACGTCCTCTCGACCGGGGGCAGGGGCGGGTGGGGCTTGGCGGTGCGCTGGTGGGGCTGGCGGTGCTGGTGGGGGGGGGACGGCTGTCCGGGCGGTGCTGGTGGGGGCGGACGGGCGGTGCTGGCGGTGCGCTGGTGGGGCAGACGGACGGTGTGGCGGGGAGTGCCGGCGGTGCTGGGCATGGCTTGCGGAGGGCACCTGCGCGCCCTCAATGAGCGGTAACCACCGGAACCCTTCCTTTCATTTCCACCTCTCCGCACTTTTGCCGAAAACTTGCCCGCCACCGCCTCTCACCAGGGACGCCTACCCTCGTCCTATGGCTCCACCCAAGCGCCCCGTCGGCACCGTCACGCGCGGCACCACCAATCCCAACCGGCTGCGCCGCATGGACCGCTGGATCGCCGAGGTGCACGGGCCCGCCCTGCGCCGCGCCGAAGCGCCGGTCGCGGTGGACCTGGGGTACGGGGCGGCCCCCTGGACGGCCGTCGAGCTGCTCCAGCGGCTGCGCACCGCCGCGCCCGCCGTGTCGGTGGTGGGCATCGAGATCGAGCCGGCCCGGGTCGCGGCCGCGAAGCCGTACGAGAGGGAGGGCCTCACCTTCGTGCACGGCGGCTTCGAGGTGCCGCTCCCGCACCCGCCGCTGCTGATCCGGGCGGCGAACGTCCTGCGGCAGTACGAGGAGGGCGAGGTCGCGGCGGTGTGGGCGCGGCTGTGCGGGCGGCTGGCGCAGGGCGGCCTGCTGGTCGAGGGCACCTGCGACGAGATCGGGCGGCGGCACGTGTGGGTGGCGCTGGACGCGTCGGGCCCGCGCACGGTGACGTTCGCGACCCGGCTCGGCTCCCTGGAGCGCCCGTCCGACCTGGCCGAGCGGCTGCCGAAGGCGCTGATCCACCGGAACGTGCCGGGCGAGCCGGTCCACGCGTTCCTGCGCGACTTCGACCGGGCGTGGGCGGCGGCGGCCCCGTACGCCTCGCTGGGTGCGCGGCAGCGGTGGATCCGGGCGGTCCGGGACCTGGCGGCGGACTGGCCGCTGCGGGACGGGCCCCGGCGGTGGAGGCAGGGGGAGGTCACGGTGGAGTGGGGGGCGCTGGCGCCACGGGGGTGAGCGGCGGGGGGCGAGGGGCGGAGGGGTGAGCGGCGGAAGGGTGGCGGCCGGGGTAGCGCCCCCTGCCAGGGTCCGGTGACCTCGCAAGGGTGAATGTCGAGGCCGGGCCGCGTCGAGGGGAACGCACCGCGCGTTCCGTTCGTCCCACACGCGGGGGGTGACCCGTGAGGTGCCCATCCGCCCCTGTCGTTTTGGGGGACGGCATGGCACCATCACGACGTTGCCAGAATGTTACTGACGGTAAATCAGACCGAACGCGATCTACCGTATTGCCGGGTGTTGGTGTTGTCCGGTTGTCCGGAGGGGGAAACTTAGTGCAGCCGCGCCGCTTGGCCACCGCGATCACCGTGGTGTGCGCCTTGACCGTGCTCGCGATGCCGGCCACGGCGTTCGCCGCGCCGAATCCGAAGCCGGATCCGACGACGTCGTCCGCTCCCCCGGCTCCGCCGCTCTCCTCGAAGAGCCTTGAGGACGTGCGCACGGAGATAGACGAGCTCTACCGCCAGGCGGCGGTCGCGACCGAGGCGTACAACCAGGCCCAGGAGCAGACCAAGCTCCAGTCCGCCGAGATCGTGAAGATCGCCCAGGCGATCGTCACGGGCGAGGAGCGGATCAAGCGGCTGAAGGACCAGGCGGGGGCGGCGGCCCGGCTGCAGTACCGCACGGGCGGGCTGCCGCTCGGCGCGCAGATGATGCTCAGCGGCAACCCGGACGGCTTCCTGGACGGCGCCGACCGGCTGCGCCAGGGCCAGCAGGCCACCCAGGGACTGCTGGCCGAACTGAACCGTACGCAACAGGACTTGGCGCAGTACTCGAAGGACGCCTCCGCCCAGTGGAAGAGGCTGGAGGCGAACCGCGTCAAGAAGGAGACCGCCAAGAAGGAGATCACCGGCAAGATCGCGGCCGCCGAGAAGCTGGAGACCCAGCTGGAGGCGAAGGAGCGCGAGCGGCTGGCGGAGCTGGAGCGGCAGCAGCAGTACAAGGCGCAGACGGCCTGGCTCAGTTCGGGGATATTGAAGGAGATCAGCGGCAGGGCGAGCGAACAGGGCCGCAAGGCGGTCAAGTTCGCCACCGACCAGATCGGCAAGCCGTACGAGTGGGGCGCGGAGGGACCGCGTACGTACGACTGCTCGGGCCTGACCTCACAGGCGTGGCTCGCGGCGGGCCGGGGCATCCCGCGCACCTCGCAGGAGCAGTGGGCACAACTGCCGCATGTCGCCATCAAGGACATGCGTCCGGGCGATCTCATCATCTACTTCTCGGACGCGACGCACGTCGGGATGTACATCGGCGACGGCGCGATCGTGCACGCGCCCCGACCGGGGCGCGATGTGACGGTCACGGGCGCGGGGACGATGCCGATCCTGGGGGTCGTGCGGCCGGACAAGTAGGGAAGTAGGGACGGGGTGGGCCGGGGGACGAACCGGGCCTGGCCGGGCGGGCCCCGGGAGGGACGGACCGTGCCTGGCCGGGCGGGGCCCGGGAGGGACCAACCCGCGCCCCGGCCGGGCGGCGGGCGAGGCCCGGGGCGTCCGCCCGGACAAGTAGGGACGGGTGGCCCGAGGACGAACCGGACCCGACCGAGCGGGGGCCCGGGAGGGCGAACCGTGCCCCGGCCGGGCGGCGGCCCGGGGGCGAACCGGACCCCGGCCGGGCGGCGGCCCGGGGGCGAACCGGACCCCGGCCGAGCGGCAGCCTGGGGGGCGAACCGGACCCCGGCCGAGCGGGGCCCGGGGGCGAACCGGACCCCGGCCGAGCGGGGCCCGGCAGGGCGAACCGGACCCCCGCCGGGCGGCGGCCAAGGTGTCGGCCGCCCCGACAAAGTGCGGCATGTGGCATATGCCATGAGCCATTTGCCGAACAGTCACCGAACGCCATTCCGCTGCGCCGCCCACTGACGCTAGGGTCCCGGACTGGCGGCAACGCAGCCCGCGTTCCGTGGCGCCCTCGGGGGGAGGGAAGGACCGGAACGATGCCCGCACCGCAGATGTGGTCCCCTCGGACGCCCCCGCCGGGCCCGGGTGAACCGGCCCCGGCCGGCCAGGCCACCCCGGGCGGCCCCTTGTCGCCGCCCCCGGGCCTGCCGGGAACACGTGCGCCCGACGGGCTCGTGGGAGCGGGCGGCCCGGACGCCCTCGCGGGAGCGGGCGGAGCGGTCGTACCGACGGCGCCGGGTGCGCCCGGCGTGGGCACCACGGGGCTCGACGCGG
Source organism: Streptomyces sp. NPDC023838 (assembly GCF_040639555.1). NCBI lineage: Bacteria > Bacillati > Actinomycetota > Actinomycetes > Kitasatosporales > Streptomycetaceae > Streptomyces > Streptomyces sp. NPDC023838. The sequence goes on along the minus strand of NZ_JBFAAD010000018.1, from coordinate 80,587 downwards.
CTGTCGGCAGCGCGCCCACCACAACCGCACCCCTGCCCCCCGCCCTCAACCTCCTCGTCATCGAGGACGACCCCGTCGGCCCCTTCACCGTCTCCGAGCTGCTGCACACCGCCGGGACCCGGGTGCGGATCCGTACCGCGCGCAATCTCACCGAGGCCGAGCGGCTGCTCACCGATGACGTGAACTGCATCCTCCTGGACCTCGCGCTGCCCGGCCGCGACCCCGACGACGAGCTCGCCGCGCTGCGGCACCTGCTGCGGCTCGCACCCCGGCACGCGGTCCTCGCCCTCACCGCCTCCACCCACGCCGAACGCGCCGCCGAGGCCGTCCGCGTCGGCGCGCAGGACTACCTCTTCCGCGACGAGCTGGACGGCAGACTGCTGAGCCGGGCCATCCGGTACGCGGTTGAGCGCAAGCGCGCCGACACCGCGCAGTACAAGCTCGCGGAGTCCCGGCTGCGCGCCCAGGAGAACGCCCGCCTGGAGCGCGGGCTGCTCCCCACACCGCTCCTGGAGGGCTCCGACCTGCGGTTCGCCGCCCGCTACCGGCCGGGCCGGTCCCGCGCCCTGCTCGGCGGCGACTTCTACGACACGGTCCGCACCCCCGACGGCACCGTCCACGCCATGATCGGCGACGTCTGCGGTCACGGTCCCGACGAGGCCGCCCTCGGGGTCGAACTCCGTATCGCCTGGCGGGCGTTGACGCTGGCGGGGCTGTGCGGCGACGCGCTTCTGACGACCCTTCAGCAGGTCCTGGAGCACGAGCGCGACGGGGACGAGATCTTCGCGACGCTCTGCACGGTCGACATCGCCCCGGACGGCCGCCGCGCGGAGCTCAGCCTGGCGGGCCACCCGGCCCCGCTCATCGCCCGCGCGGACCGCCCCGCGAGCCTGCTGGCGTACGAGAGCGGAGGCCCGGCGCTCGGGCTACTGCCGCAGACGCGCTGGCCGCGCCGCCGGGTCGAACTGGGGGAGGCGTGGAGCCTGTTGATGTACACGGACGGCCTGATCGAGGGCCGTACCGGCGTCGGCAATCAGCGCCTGGGCCAGGAGGGCATGACCGACATGGTCAACCGCCTCCTGACGACGGGCCTGCGCGGCGAGTCACTCCTGGAGGCGGCGGTCACCGAGGCCCGCGAACTCAACGGCGGTGAACTCACCGACGACGTGGCGGTGTTGCTGCTTGAGCGAGTGGCCCGGCCGGGCGACGAACCCATACGGACCGAGGCTGGTGGAACCGCTTAACGGCCGCCGTTGTACGGCCCGTACGGGCGGGCTTGAGCGGGCGGCTCGTACGGGCGACCGGCCCGTACGGGACAAGGCCGGCGGACCGCTCAGCGGCCGCCGTTGTACGGCCCGTACGGACCGTCGCTGCTCGATCCGCCGCGACGGCCGCCACGGCCGCCGCGCCCGCGACCGCCGCTGATCTGCCGCACCGCCGGGCGTACGTCCACGATGTAGACGATCACCGCGACCGCGCCGATGACCGGCAGGAACGAGAGCAGCGGGAACAGCACGCTGACGAGCAGCGCGATGGCAAGGATGATCAGCCAGAACGGCTTGGTCTGCTTGTCCACCGCCCGGAACGCGTCCTCGCGGCGGAAGGCCGCGTCCACGAGCGCGAACAGGCTCAATGCGGTTAGGGCTGTACTCAGCAGCCACATGAACCCCGTGAATCCCTGCATCAGCACGGTCGTCCACCACCTTTCCCGGGATCGTCCCCAAGCGGCCAAGGTACCCGTCAAACGAGGCGGACACCGAAAAGGTGCCCGCCTGCGTGACGGGACCCGCTCACTCCGAGGGCTTGGCCGTGGCCTTCTTGGCCGTGGTCCTGCGCGCGGCCGGCTTCTTGGCGGACGCGGGCTTGGCCTCGGCGGAGGCGTCGGCGGCGGGGGTCTGCGACGACGCGGACTCGTTCGCGGACGCGGACGCGGGCTCCGGGTCCGGCTCAACGGCCTCCGCGACCTCCAAGATCTCCTCGGCGGCCTCGCCGCGCCACTCCCTGACGGCCTCCTGGCCGCGCTCGGCCACCCGGTCGTACCCCTCACGGGCCTTGACCAGGGACTCGGCCGCGAAGCCGACCGCCTGGAGGGCGAGGTGCTGGACGGAGTCGCCCAGCTTCTTCACATCGCCGTCGAGCGCGCCCACGACCTCGTTCACCTTCGCGGTGACGACGGCCTGGGCTTCCTTGGCCTGGGCGACGACCTTGTCCTGGACGACCTTGGGGTCGGCCTTGCGCACGGCCTCGAACCGCGCCGGGACCTCGGTCTGGATCCGCTCGACCAGCACCGGGATCTTCTCCGGAACCTTCGCGGCCTGCTTGGCGCCGAGGTCGAGCGCGCCGGCGACGAAGAAGAGGGGCTTGGGGTCGGTCAGGGCATTACGCAGCTCATCGGTGACGGCCATGCTGGTTTCCTCCCGGATCAGTGATCAGTACATGGATCAGCGTGGATCAGCTCTGGGGAGCCGATGGGTCATCGCCCACGCCGTCGGCCTCGTTCTCGTCCTTGCCCTTGCCCCGTCCCGGGCCCGGAGCACGTGTGTCCGCGTCGAGCCCGTTCTCCTTGCGGAAGGACTCGTAGATCTGGATCAGCACCTGCTTCTGCCGCTCGTCGAGCGAGGGGTCGGCGAGGATGACGCTCCGTGTCTCCGCCGCTTCTGGCGCCCGTTCATCGAGGATCCCGGCCTGTACGTACAGCGTCTCGGCGGAGATCCGCAGCGCCTTGGCGAGCTGCTGCAGGATGTCCGCGCTCGGCTTGCGCAGCCCGCGCTCGATCTGGCTCAGATACGGATTGGAGACCCCGGCGGCATCCGCGAGCTGCCGCAACGAGAGCTGCGCGTTACGCCGCTGCTCGCGCAGGAACTCGCCGAGATTGCCGACGTTGAGCGATGCCATGCCTTGATACTGCCCCCTCCTCGCTAACTTTTGCAAGCACCTGCTTGCAAAAGTGTGCGACGCCACGTGACCGTACGGCCGGGCCACGTGACCGTACGGCCGGGCCACGTGACCGTACGGCCGAGCCACGTGACCGTACGGCCGAGCCACGTGACCGTACGGCCGGGGAGGGGCGCGCCTGGCGCCCCGCCCCGCCCGTTCGTGGTCACCGAGGAAGAGCAACCGCAGTACCCACTTTTTTGTGGGTACTTGGCAGTGAACGACGGCGGAGCGAATCTTGTTGCAGGTGGTCGGAGGGCCGCCGGGTTCGGGTGAGTCGGAGGTGAGGTGACGCCGTGTCAAGGAGTCGATTGAGCTTCCGCGAGCTTCTCCAAGCGGCGATGGCCCCAGTCAGTTAGCGGGGCCAACGCCTCAGAAAGTTCGCGGCCAAAGTCAGTCAGCGAGTACACGGTCTTCAGCGGCAGTCCCTCGTGCACTTCCCGGTGCACCAGACCGTCCGCCTCCATCTCACGGAGCGCCTGAGTCAGAACCTTCTCGCTGAGGCTGGGCAGTTGGCGACGCAGCTCAGCGGGGCGGCGCGGGCCGAACTCCAGCAACCAGAGCAGCGTGGTCTTCCACTTGCCGTCGATCACGGCGATCGCGGCGGTTACTCCGCAGACATTCACGTCCTGGGCACGACTGCGCGTCACCTTCACCCCATCCTCAACCTTTTGTACACATACAGGAGTTGAATCATGTCCATGCTTCCTGAACAGTCTGCCGTCACCGTTCTCGGAATGGGGCCGATGGGCCGGGCTCTGGCCGGTGCGTTCCTGGACGCAGGCCAACAGACCACGGTCTGGAATCGAACACCGGGCAGGGACCGGGAATTGGTCGCACGGGGGGCGGTCGGTGCGCGATCGGCAGAAGAAGCGGTCGCCGCAAGCAGGCTGATCGTGGTCTGCGTGGTGAACTATGACGCGGCGGACAGCATTCTGCGGCGCGACGCGGTCGCCGACGCGCTCAAGGGGCGCACAGTCGTGAACCTGACTGCCGACACCCCAGAGCGGGCCCGGGGCATGGCGGACTGGGCAGCCGAGCACGGCATCCGGTACCTGGACGGCGCGATCATGACACCGACCACGACGATCGGAACGCCTGCCGCGGTGTTCCTTCACGCCGGCCCGGAGGAGCTCTACCGGGAGCACCGCCCCGTACTGGACACGCTGGGCGGCGCCCACACCCACCTCGGCGAGGAGATCGGCCGGGCTGCGGCATACGACATCGCACTGCTCGACATCTTCTGGACCGCGATGGCGGGCTATGCGCACGCCCTGGCGGTGGCGCGGGCGGAGGGCATCTCCGCACGGGAACTGGCACCGTTCGCCAAGGGGATCGGCGCGATCCTCCCGCCGATCTTCGAGCAGACCGCGGAAGAAGTGGACAGCGGCCACTTCTCCGACCAGGGCAACCCGATCACCTCAGCGGTGTCGTCCATGGCGCACATCGTCCACACTTCTGAGGCCCACGGTATCGATGCGGGCGTGATGCGCGCGGCCGAGGGCATGGCCCGCCGCGCCATCGGACGGGGCCACGGCGCGGACGGTTTTGTCCGGATCGCGGAACTCCTGGGCCGCCGCTGAGGAAACCGCCGCCGATCACCATCGCCGAAAGCACAGTTGCCCCGAAAGCCCGGCAGCACAGTTGCCCCGGAAACCCGGAAGCACAGTTGCCCCGGAAACCCCGAAGCACAGTTGCCCCGGAAACCCGGAAGCGCAGTTGCCCCGAAAGCGCAGTTGCCCCGGACCCCAGTGATCATTAGGGTCGCTCGGGTGACTGCCGGGTCGGCCATGGGCCACGCACGAGTGAGGCGCCCGGCCTCTGCGTGAGCGCGAGGCGGGCGCGAGCCCCGCCCTCTTCTCCGTGTCTTCCCTCCCGGCGCCCTCGCACGGCGCCCTGCACCCAGCGGATCACGACCCGGAGTACACGCCTGAGATGTCACTGAACCAGCAGCACGAGCACCACTCCACGTCGGCGACGGCCGGCGTCCAGTTGAACCACACCGCCGTCTACGCCGGCGACCGTCAGCTGTCGGCCGAGTTCATCGCCACGATCCTGGGCCTGGAGGTCGGCGCCCCGTTCGGGCCGTTCCTGCCCGTCGACCTCGGCAACGGCGTGACGCTCGACTACTACGAGAAGCGCGACGAGCCGATCCAGCCCCAGCACTACGCGTTCCTCGTTCCCGACGAGCGGTTCGACGGCATGATCGCCCGCCTGGACGCGGTCGGGGTCACCTACTACGCCGACCCCCACCACACCGAGCCCGGCCGGATCAACCGCCTCTTCGGCGGACGTGGCGCCTACTTCGACGACCCGGACGGCCACAACATGGAGATCATGACCCGGCCCTACATCCGGCCATAGAAGGCGGCCTAGAAGGCGGCCCCAGAAGGCGGCCCCAGAAGGGGGCCCCAGAAGGCCGGCCGGAGGCGGCGGCAGCCTCGGGCTCTCGCCGCCCCCGGAGGGGAAAACACGCTGAACGCTGCCTGCGGTTGAGCGGGACATCAGCGCCATCGACGCCTCCCGCCCAACCGCGGGCACCGGCCCAACCGCGGGCACCCGACCAACCGCGGGCACCCGGCCCAACCGCGGGCACCCGGCCCGGCTAATGCACTAGGCCCGGCTACTGCACCAGAGCCGCCTCGACGTCCAGCGTGATCTTGATGGCGTCGCCGAGCATCGCGCTCGTCGGGCCGCCATGGACCCCGAAGGCCTTGCGGCTGATCTGGGTGGTGGCGGTGAAGCCCACGACCGGGCGGTCCTGGTAGCCCTTGCCGAAGCCGATCAGCTCCAGGTCGAGGGTGACGGGCTGGGTGGCGCCGTGGACGCTCAGTTCGCCGTCGACGAGGAAACCGTCACCGTCGGCGGGGCGGACCTCCGTCGAGCGGAAGGTCATCTCGGGGAACTCCGCCGCGTTCAGGAACTCCTCCGACCGTATGTGGTTGTCGCGCTGTTCGTGCCCCGTGGAGACGGACGCGATCTGGATCGTCGCGGTCACCGACGACTCCAGCGGGTTCTCGGCGAGCACGATCTCGCCGGTGAATTCGTCGAACCGGCCGCGTACGTTGGCGACGCCCAAGTGGCGTACCGCGAAGGCGACTTCGGTGTGGACCGGGTCGATGGCCCAGGTGCCCGGGGTGTATCCGGGCAGCGTGGCGGCCGTGACGGTCGGCTCAGGAGATGTGGTCATGACGGGTGAGGCCCCCCAGAAGGCGTGAGCGGACAAGTGTCGGGTGTGCCGAGCCTGCTTGAACGCTCCACAACATAGTGAGTCGGCGCCGCTCGCGCATCCAACCGCCTTATCTCGCGGGCGTGTTGGCGCACGCGGCCGGACTCACCACTCCCTCCTCGACAGGCCCACCGACGCCCGCCATCGCGCCCGGCAGTGGCCTGCTGTGCAGGACCTCCAGGCGGGACACCGCCCGCGTCAGCACCACGTACAGCCGGTGCAGCCCCCGCTCCTCCGCCTCCGCGATCGCCGCCGGCTCCACGGCCACCACGTGGTCGTACTCCAGGCCCTTCGCCACCGTCGCGGGCAGCACCGTCACCCGGGCAGCCGCCGTCAGGTCGTCCGCCTCGGCCGTCGCCACGCCCGCCGCCGCGAGGGCCGCGCGCAGCTCCGGTACGTCCGCGTCGCGCGCGATCACGCCCACCGAGCCCTCCCGCGCGAGCGCCGCCCGTACGGACTCCACCAGCGCGTCCCGTACGTCCGTGACCCGGCGGATCGCCAGCTCGCCGTCCCGGCGCAGCGAACGCGACGGCGGTACGGCGACGTCCAGCTCGCCCAGCAGCCCGTTCGCCAGGGACACGATCGCCGCCGGGACCCGGAAACCGGTGGTCAGCGGGACCACCGGGGCATCCGGCTTGCCCAGGTGCGCCAGGTGCTCCGCCCAGTCGCGGGCCGCCCACGGGGTGGTCCCCTGCGCCAGGTCGCCGAGTACGGTCAGCGAGCCGAAGCCGGAGCGGCGGGCGACCGCCCGGCACTGCATCGGGGAGAGGTCCTGGGCCTCGTCGACGACGATGTGGCCGTATCCCTGCGGGCGTTCGATCAGCCCCGCGAGCTCGTCGAGCAGGACCTGGTCGGCCGCCGACCACTTGGCCGACTTGTACGAGCGCGGCGCGCGGCTCCACAGCAGGCGCTTCTGCTCGTCGGTGCTCAGCACGCCGTCGGCGGCCGCCGCCAGCGCGTCCGGGTCGGTGAACAGCGCGGCGAGCACCTCCTCCGGCGTGACCTTCGGCCAGGCCGCGTCCACGAACGCGGAGACCGGGCGGGCCCGCGAGATCCGTTGCAGCCAGGTGTTGTTCATCGGCCCGGCCCGGCGCTCGGCCTCCAGCTGGATGACGCGGACGGCCCGGCTGCGGACCCGTTCGCGGCCCACGGCGTACGGGGGCGCCTCGGCCCGTACCTCCTCGACGATCTTCGCGAGCTCGCCGCCGCCCACGCGCCAGCGGTACGAGCCGTCGGGCACCTCGACCGGCTCGAACCGCCCGGCCGGGTCGCCGACCCGCGCGTACAGCGCCCGGTGCAGCACCCGCGCCATCCGGGCGTCGTGCTTGACGGCGGCCGCCGCCTCGTCGTCGAGCGCCCGGACGGGGCCGCGCGCGACCTCGTCGTCGACCGTTGACTGGCGGATGTCGATCTCGCCGAGGGCGGGCAGCACCTGGGCGATGTAGTGGAGGAAGGTCCGGTTGGGGCCGAGGACCAGGAGGCCGCCGCGCTGGATGCGCTGCGGGTAGGTGTAGAGCAGATACGCGGCCCGGTGCAGCCCGACCGCCGTCTTGCCGGTGCCGGGGGCGCCCTGGACGCAGAGGGACCGGCCGAGCTCGGAGCGTACGAGGTCGTCCTGTTCGGGCTGGATGGTGGCGGCGATGTCGCGCATGGGGCCGACGCGGGGGCGCTCGATCTCGGCGGCGAGGATCCCGCCGACGGCTCCGTCCTCCTCGGGCGCGGCCGCGGTGGCGAGCCGTTCGTCTTCCATGCTCGTGAGGTCCTCGGGGGCGCCGAGGCTGCCGGGCGCCCAGCCGAAGCGGCGGCGGACGGCGACGCCCAGCGGGTCGCGGGCCCCGGCCTGGTAGAAGGTCCGCGAGACGGGCGCGCGCCAGTCGACGACCAGCGGCGGGGCGGAGGGGTGCTCGCTGATGCGGCGGCGGCCGATGTAGTAGCGCTGCCCGGCGTGGTCGCCGGAGGTCCCGCCGTCCTCGAAGTCGAGCCGTCCGAAGAACAGCGGGCTGTCCGGCTCCTGCCGCAACTCCTTGGCCCAGCTGCGCAGTTGATAGCCGAGGACTTCGGCGTCCGCGCCGGAGGCGAACGCGTTCTCGCCGATGACCACCTGGTGGCCCGCCCCTTCGACCATGCCGGCCAGGGCCGCGCGGCAGGCTTCGTGGTACGTCCGTTCCTGACTGAGTTCGCGGTCGAGTGGCGTCATGGATGCAGCATAACGCAACTCGGTTACATTTTTTACTCAGTAACGAAATATGAGGGGCGTTTGTTACGCGTACTTGCCCAGCCCGTCCCTCAGCTGCGCGAAAGCCTCCTCAGCAGCCACGACCGCACTCGCGTAGACCTCCTCGGCGCTCGCGCCGGCCTGGATCCGCCGCCAGTTCTCCTCCGCGAGGATCCGCTGTACGGCGACGATCTGGCCCGCCGCGAGGCGCGCGCCGATGTCCGTGCCCAGGGCCGCCGCGAGCGCGTCCTCGGCCCGGCCCTGGTAGGCGAAGAGCCGCGCCACCAGGCTCGGCGTGCCGTAGAGCAGCGCGTGGTATGCCCGTACCCTCGGGTCGTCGTTGAGCCCGGTCACCGGGTCGCGGCCGTCGAGCCCAGCGAGGAAGTGGCGGCGCAGGGCGGGGAGCGGTGCGAGCCCCTCCGTACGTCCCTGCGCGACCACCCGGGCGGCCTCGTCCTCGTGGTCCGCAAACCGGTGCAGGGCCAGGTCCTCCTTGGCCGGGAAGTAGCGGAAGAGGGTCGGCTTGGAGATCCCGGCGGCGGCCGCGATCTCCGCGACCGGCACGTTGTCGAAGCCCTTCTCCAGGAACAGGGCGATCGCCACGTCCGAGACGGCCTGATACGTCTGCTGCTTCTTCTGCTCCCGCAAACCCATGGGGCGAGCGTACGGGCAGCGGGCGCGGGGGCGGCTTGACCTCAACCCCACTTGAGGGAAAAGACTCCGATCAAGAGATCAAGAGATCAAGAGATCGAAAGGCCAAGAAGGCCTTTCGGCGAGCGACGGGGATGGGTGATCGGCATGCGCGTGGCACAGGTGGGGGAGTTCGGCGGCCCGGAGGTACTGGTTCCGGCGGAGCTGCCGGACCCGGTGGCGGGGCCCGACGAGGTGGTGGTCGCGGTCGACCACATCGACACGCTCTTCGTGCACACGCAGATACGGGCGGGCGCGTTCGGGGAGTACTTCGACGTCAAGCCGCCGTACGTGCCCGGCGGCGGCGTCTCCGGCACGGTGACGTCGACCGGCGCGGAGGTCGACCCGGCGGCGTGGGCGGGGCGCCGGGTGATCGCCGCGGTCGAGCCCGGCAGCTATGCCTCGCTGGCCGCCGTCCCGGTCGACCACCTCGTCCCCGTTCCCGACGGCCTCGGCCTGCGGGAGGCGGCCGCGCTGGTCCATGACAGCGTGACCGCGCTGGCCCTGCTGGACCTCACGGCCCTGAAGGAGGGCGAGACGGTCCTGATCACGGGCGCGTCCGGCGGCATGGGCACGCTCCTGGTCCAGCTCGCCCGTGCGCGGGGCGCGCGGGTGGTGGCGGTGGCACGGGGCGAGGAAAAGCTTTCGCTGGTACGGGCGTTGGGCGCGCACGAGGTCGTGGACGCGGGGTCCCCGGACTGGCCGGAGCGGGCGCGCCGGGTACTGGGTGAGGGGGGCGCGGACGTGGTCCTGGACGGCGTGGGCGGCGCGCTGGGCGCGGCGGCGTTCCCCCTGACGGCGACCGGCGGCCGCTTCTCGGCCCACGGCGCCCCCACGGGCGGCTTCGCGGCGGTCCCCCAGGAGGAGGCGGACAGCCGCGCCGTCACACTCCTCGGCATCGCCGACGTCCAGCTCACCCCGCACGACCGCGTCGCCCTGGCCGCCCAGGCCCTGAAGGAGGCGGCGGCGGGCCGCCTGCGCCCGGTGATCGGGGCGGTGTACCCGCTGGCGCGGGCGGCGGAGGCGCATGCGGCTATCGAGGGGCGGGGGGTGGTGGGGAAGGTGCTGTTGGAGGTGTAGGGGACCCTGCACGCATATGCCCCATATGCGTCATCTATCTCATCTGTCTCATGACAGAGCCTCCTGCGCGGCCACCACGAACTGGACCATCGTTTCCACCACTTCGACAGCCCCCGCCTCACGCAGTCGGCGGCGGCCGTCGGGGTTGCGGTGGTAGCCCCAGAACGGCATGCCGACGGCGCGCGCGGCCTGGCAGTCCGTGACGGAGTCACCGATCATCAGGTGGCTCTCCGGCCCTCCGGCCTCACTCATCATGGCCTGGCGCAGCGGCCAGGGATCGGGCTTCATCCGTGTCAGGTCGTCGGGACGCCCCACGACGGGGCCGTCGAAGCATCCTCGTAGCGCCTCCCGCTCCAGGCACCGCACGATGGCGTCCTCGTGGTTGCTGGAGACGATGGAGAGATGCCGGCCCGTGCCGTGCCACAGCCTGATGAAGTCCGCTGCGCCCGGGGTCTGTTCCGCGTGCTCAGCGGATTTGCGCTCCCAGGCGTCGAGGAGGTTCCGCATCTCACTGGTGGCCCTCCCCCACGCACCCTCGCCGCCCCGCCTCTTCGCTTCTTTGGCGTGCTCCAGCAACACCAGGAGAGGGTCGGTGCACTCACCCAGCTCGTCCAGCAGACATCCGTACGACGCGGCGAGCGCCAGCAGCTCTCGGGCGATCAGAGGAGCGGTGCTCGGAAGACCCAGATAGGCGCCGGCGAAGAGTCGGACGACGGGGCCGTCGAAGTCGAACACCACGCATCTGGCTTTGCGCAGCGCCTGCGGGAGGGCGGAATCGGCAACGGAATCGGCAAAGGAACCGCCATCGGATTCGGCAGCCGTCGCGCTTGCGGTGGCGGTAGCGGTCGCGGGTCGGCGGGGCACGATCAGTCTGTCCGCCTCTCCCGCTCCGTCCCCCAGTACTCCCAGCGCGAGTCGAAGAACGCCCGCGCCCGTCTCACGAGGTCGGCGTCGGACGGCTCCGAGTCGACGGAAGCGCAGAAGGGGTGCAGTTCAGCCGATCGCCCCAGGCCCATCAGGTCCGTAATGGTGATGACTTCGCCGGTGTCAAGAGCTACATCGTGCTCCTCGACCTCGTAGAAGGCCTGGAGCACCACGCGCCGGTTCAAGATGTACAGCTTGACGTCGGGAAGTTGGGGCATGTACCGACGCTCGACCGACACCTCGGCGACCCGGCCCGCCGCCTTCAGGCCGTACAACGAGTGGCGCAGGAGCCTGAAGCACGTGTCCTGGATGCCACGCACGCGCTCCAGGGGGCGGCGGTCTTCGGGGTGCCCCTTCCTGCGCGGCAGCGACAGGTCGACCGTGGTGTCCGGGAGCAGCACACGGACGGCGATGCTCTCGGGCGCCGCGACCTTCCCGTCCAGGATCCTTTGCACCTGGTCCGAAATCCGTTGCACCAGCGCTTCCGTGGTGAACGACCAGACATCGATGGTCACTTCGCCGGCACCGAACGCGTCGGCGAGGTACGGCTGGAGGAACACCGCGGGCACCCGGTCGGAGACCACCGCCTCCATGCCCTGATCCGCGCCGGGCGCCGCCCCCTCGCCCCTGCGATCCGCGTCGGCCGCAAACGTTCCGCTGCCCCGGCGCCTCTCGATCAGCCCTTCGCGCTTGAGCAGTTCCATGGCCTTGGCCACGGACGCCCGCGAGACCCCGAACCGCTCGGCCAGTTGGAACTCGCCCGGCAGGGCCCTGCCTTGCCTGTACTTGCCTTCGTTGATCTCCTTCCGAAGCTCATCCGCGATCTGCCGATAGAGGTACCCACCGCGCTTCGGCGACTCCGGGGCTGTCATGCATCAACCGTACAACTCATGCCACTTGCCCACACCCGACCTGGTCGAGACAGGGGACTCTTAGTATTTGCATGGAAACCAACAGGCAAGCTTTACGGTCGCTTCTCCTTGGGCATACAAGTAACAAGTCAACTAGACCAATCTGTACGGTCATTGACACAAGGAGGTGGCTAGATGCCTCGCAAAACCGCCCGGACTGAACGACCCACTCCCCTCTTCGCCCTCGCTCTCGCCGTCGCCGCCGTCGGTTCCGAGCAGGTCGTTCAGTGGCTGCTCGGCGCGATGGGGCTAGTGGGATTCCTCGTGCTGAGCATTGGATCCCATGCGAGAAACCAGAGGTGGCTCGACTGGGGCGCTCTGATACTGGCCGTATCGGTGACGCGGGTGGGACTCGATTGAGTCCCACCCGGACGGCCCTCGGAACGGGACTAGGGCCTAGCGCCCAAGGTCGAGGCCACCGCCGCCCTGTGGCACCTCAGGTTCCGAAGTCACCACCGGAAACTACAACTCCTGGAGGCTCCAGGGGAGTTGGGAGCAGATGAAATGCGAGTTCGACACGCCCTCAGAACATGTCCGGGCACCAAGCCCGGCGCGGCGTCCGCAAGAGGGCGTCCGCCCGTGCCGCTGCCCCCGCCGTCTCCTCGTCGGCCAGGCCCAGCGCGGCCAGTCGTACCGCCGACTCGTCGCCCAGATACAGCGTCCCCAACTCCCGTACGTCCAGAACGAGATCGGCCCGCTCCGTGGTCGGCGTGCACGTCGCGCCCGACCGGTCCGCGTCGAGGCGGTAGCGGCCCGACGACAGGCCCGACGCGTCCTTGACGTCCAGGACCAGGGTGCCCGAAGTCGCGTACGTACGAGCCTCCAGCGCCCGTACGACATCCAGCACCCGCAGCCACAGGAAGTCCGCGTGCGTCACCATCCGGGCCGCGCGCGGGTCCGGGAGGAGCAGCGGGAGCAGGTCGTCGGGGGCGCGGTAGCCGGTGCGGACCTTCGTTATCCAGTCGACCGAGCAGACGAAGTGCCACAGCGCGCGCTCGGCGGCCGGGTTCAGCCCCAGCAGCTCGCGTACCTTCGCCGTGTTCAGCGGCTGCTTGGCGTCCGTCCACGTCTCGTCCGCGTGGTAGGCCGCCAGGCCCTCCACCTCGCCCGCCGCCGAGCGGTACACCGCCCAGAACGGCTCCGTCCAGGGGTGGTCGTCGCGCCGGGCCGCCCCCGTCTCCAGGTCCCACCGGCGCGCGCTCCGGCTCACCGCGCCCGGCTGAGCGGCCCGGAAGCGCTCGAAGAGCTCGGGGCCCAGCTTGCGTACGTCCTCGGAGTCGGCCAGCTCGATGCGGCCGCCGTCCTCGGGGCCCGACCAGCGCGGGTCCAGGCCCGACCGGGCGGTGTCGACCTCCCACTCGGCGGTCCAGGTGGCGGGGCCGAATCCGTACCGCCCGTAGATCGGGTACTCGGCGGCGATCAGCGTCGCCGCCACCTCGCCGCGCTCCTTCGCCGCCGCCAGGTCGTTCGCCATCATCCGGCTGAGCAGACCGCGCCTGCGGTGGGTCGGGGAGACCGTGACGTTGGTGACCGCGCTGGTGGGGATGGCGGCACCGCCCACCACGGTCAGCTCCTGCGCGAACGAGCGGAAGGTCGCCACACACCGGCCGCTGTCGAACACGCCCTGCGTACGCGCCAGATCGCTGTTGGCGAGACGGGCCGCCAGGTCGTTCTCGCTCACCACCGGCGGCCGCAGGAAGCCGATGTTGACGGCCTTGAGCCAGTCGCCGAACTCGGCTTCGGAGACCGTACGGAGGTCGAGGGAGGCGGTGGTGGAGAGGGCGGGGGTGGCGGGCGCGTCGGTGGCGGGCGAGTTGGCGGCGGCGTCTCGGCGGCTCGGGCTCATACCCGCCACGCTAGGCACGCCCCCGCCCGGCTGTCGCCCGAATTTCCCCGGCGCCCCGTACCCCGGCCGCCCGATGCCCGGCCCCCCTCCGGACGGCTCCCGGCTCCCCGACGCCCCGGACCCTCAGAACGCCGCCCGGACCTCGCCCACCCGCTCGGCCCCGCCCAGCAGCGGCGCGCTCCCGATGCGGTCGACCACCGGGGCGTCCACGCCGAGCAGGCGCAGGGCGCGGGCCAGGACCGGGCCGAGGGCGCGCGCGGCGCCGTCGTCGACCTTGAAGGCGAGCGCGCGGCCGTCCGGCAGCGCCACCGCCTGCACCGCCTCCGCACCCATCTTCGACAGCACCCCGGGCACCTCGCGCATCAGCCAGGTGTCGGGGCGGCGGGTGCCCGCCACGTACTCGGGGTGCGCCCGCATCGCGTCCGCCACCCGGCGCTCCGGCGTGCCGGGCTCGGCGAGCACGAACGTACGGAACGCGCGGGCCAGCCCCGTCAGGCTGATCGCCATCAGCGGCGCCCCGCAGCCGTCCGTGCCGACCGTCGCCACCGGCTCGCCCGCCGCCGCCTCGACGCCGTCGTGCACCAGCCGCTGGAGCGGGTGGGCCGGGGCCAGGTAGGTGGCCTCGTCCCATCCGTTGAGGCGGCAGGCGGCGAGCATGGCGGCGTGCTTGCCGGAGCAGTTCATGGTGACCCGCTCGCGGACGTGGCCCGCCGCCAGGTATGTCTCGGCCTCGGTGGGGTCGAGCGGCAGGTCGGGCGGGGTCTGGAGGTCGTCCGGGGTCAGCCCGTGCTCGGCGAGCATCTTGCGGACGAGGTCGAGGTGGAAGCCCTCGCCGGAGTGGCTGGCGGCGGCGAGCGCGAGCCGCTCCCCGGAGAGGTCGAGGCCGGCCCGCAGCACGGCGGCGGCCTGCATGGGCTTGTTGCTGGAGCGCGGGAAGACGGGCGCCGCCGGGTCGCCGAGCGCGAGCTCCACGCTGCCGTCGGCCGCCAGCACCACCAGCGAGCCCCGGTGATGGCCCTCGACGAAACCGGAACGTACGACTTCGGCGAGGACCGGGGGTATGACGGTGTCGGGGGTCATGGCGGTCATGGCGGGGCCTTCCAGGCGTGGACCCGCCTCATGACCTTCGATTCAATGGCCGATCGGCGGCCGAATCCGGAGTCAGATGAGCAGGTCGTCTACTTGTGCTTCGCCTTCACGGTACCTGCGGGCGATCTCCGCGCTGCAATCGTCGGCCGTCCGCTGGAGATGCTGGCGGCGCCGCGAGACCTGCTGCTCGTAGCGGATCAGCCGCCCCATGGCGGTGTGCAGCTCGTCGTCCGTACGGGCGTCGAGGTCGGAGAGCTGGACCTCCGCGTCCATCTCCGCCGCCAGCCGCCGGTACTCGGCGCTGCGCGGCGTGGAGAGCGTGACGTGGCGGGCGGAGGCGCGGTGCGAGGAGGGCGCGTCCGCCAGGATCTCGGAGAGCCGCTCCACGACGGGGGTGTGCGGCCCGGTGCGCCGGGCCAGCTCGGCCCGCAGGATGTCGATGCGGCCGTGCAGCAGCCGCCGTACATAGCTGAGGTCGGCCTCGTCGCTCTGCGACTGGCGCCGCAGCGCCCGCAGCTCCGGCAGTCTCAGGGCGGCCAGGTCGTGGCCCTTCGGTACGGGCAGATGGTCACCGGCACGCTGGACGGGCGGCCGCGAGACGGCCGCCCGCGCGGCCGACGGGCTCGTCCGGTTCAGCGAAACGGGGCCGGGCGACTGCTGCCCGGCGCCAGGAGTGCTCATGTGCATTACCGTCCCCTCGACCGGTGCGGGATAGGGCGCACCGCCTGTCAGCATCGTGCCACTCCCAGTGGTGCATATGCAGACACACACCACCCGTTCGGCCCCTGATCGTCCGGATTGGTGCGTGGAATAGGTTGGTCCCATGCGAGCGGTGGTACAGCGGGTCGACGGCGCGAGCGTCGTCGTGGCGGGCGAGACGGTCGGCGAGATCACGGGCGAGGGCCTGTGCGTCCTGGTCGGGGTCACCCACGGGGACACCGCCGAGAAGGCGGCGCAGCTGGCCAGGAAGCTGTGGTCGGTGCGGATCCTGGAGGGCGAGAAGTCCTGCTCGGACGTGAACGCGCCGCTCATGGTGATCTCCCAGTTCACCCTTTACGGCGACGCCCGCAAGGGCCGCCGCCCCACCTGGAACGCGGCCGCCCCCGGCGAGGTGGCCGAGCCCCTGGTGGACGAGGTGGTGGCGCGCCTGCGCGAGCTGGGCGCGACGGTCGAGACGGGCCGCTTCGGCGCGGACATGCGGGTGTCGCTGACCAACCACGGCCCGTTCACGGTGCTGGTGGAGGTGTAGGAGCCCGGGCCCGGGGCGCTACGGCTCGACCACGACCTCCTGGGCCGCGGCCGTCTCTCCGGCCAGCAGTTCCGCGTCCACCGCCACGTTCCGCTTCACCAGCGCCAGCGCGATCGGCCCCAGCTCGTGGTGGCGGGCCGACGTCGTGATGAAGCCGATCTGGCGGCCCTCGTCGCCGTCCGCGGCCACCCGCAGCGGGGTCCCGTGCGGCGGCAGCAGCACCTCGCTGCCGTCCAGGTGCAGGAAGACCAGCCGGCGCGGCGGCTTCCCCAGGTTGTGGACACGCGCGACGGTCTCCTGGCCCCGGTAGCAGCCCTTCTGGAGGTGCACGGCGGTGCCGATCCAGCCCAGCTCGTGCGGGATGGTGCGGTGGTCGGTCTCCAGGCCGAGCCGCGGCCGGTGCGCCTCCACCCGCAGTGCCTCGTACGCCAGGATCCCGATCGCGGGCCCGTGCGCGGCGGCGAACGGCTCCAGCTCCTCGCGCGGCAGGAACAGGTCCCGCCCGTGCGGAGCCTCCCGTACGACCGCGCCCGACGGCACCTGCGCGATCGATCCGGCGGGCAGGTGCACCACCGCGAAGTCCGCGGTCCGGTCGGCGACCTCGACGCGGTAGAAGAACTTCATCGACTCCAGGTAGGCGATGAGCTCGCCCTGCGTACCGGGCTCGACGTGCGCCCACACCGTCGTACCGTCGTCGACCAGGTAGAGCGCGTGCTCGATGTGTCCGTGCGCGGAGAGGATCAGCGCCTCGGTGGCGACGCCGGGCCGCAGGTCGGTGACGTGCTGGGTCAGCAGCAGGTGCAGCCAGCTGAGCCGGTCGTCGCCGGTGACGGTGACGACGCCGCGGTGCGAGAGGTCGACGAAGCCGGTGCCGTCGGCGAGGGCACGCTGCTCACGGAACAGGTCGCCGTAGTGCGCGGCGACACCTTCGTCGGGCCCCTCGGCGGGGACGGCGCCGGGCAGGGACAGCAGAGGGCTCTTCATGGCAGCAAGCCTACGACGGGCCACCTGAGGCGTTGCCGGAGGCGGTGGTTGGGGGGTTGCCCGAGGCGGTGGTCGAGGCATCGGCCGAGGCGTTCTTGGCGCACTTCTCGCACTGGCCGAAGATCGCGAAGTGCTTCATGTCCGTCGTGAAGCCGAACGTCGAGCAGAGCTTGGCGGTGAACTCCGCCGCCACGTCCACATCCGCCTCGATCACCGACGTACAGTCCCGGCAGACCAGGTGGATGTGGTGATGGCGGTCCGCCAGGTGATACGTCGGGGCGCCGTGGCCCAGATGGGCGTGCGAGACCAGACCCAGCTCCTCCAGGAGCTCCAGGGTCCGGTACACGGTGGAGATGTTCACGCCGCCCGCCGTCTTCCTCACCTCGGTGAGGATGTCGTCGGGCGTCGCGTGTTCCAGTACGTCGACGGCCTCCAGCACGAGCTGGCGCTGGGGGGTCAGCCGGTACCCGCGCTTGCGGAGGTCGCTCTGCCAGTCGGTGGTCACCACACGCCCAGTGTAGGGACCGCCCGACTGTTGGCCGTGTGAAGATTTCCCGCCGACGGTTTCCCGGCCGACGGTTTCCCGGCCGACGGTTTCTACTTGAAGAAGGCGATGCCGTCGTCCGGCAGGTCACCCAGGCCCCGGGCCATGGCCGCGACCTCCTCGGGCGAGACGACCTTCTTGAGGTGGGCGGACATGTACGGCCGCAGCTCCACCTCGGGGGTCGCCTTCTCGCCGACCCACATGAGGTCGCTCTTCACGTACCCGTACAGACGCTTTCCGCCGGTGTACGGGCCGGAGGCGGCGGTGCGCGCCACGGCGTCCGTCACCAGGTCGATCTGCGGCTTCTGGTCGGCGAGCTCGCCGTACCAGATCTCGACGACGCCCTGGTCACGGACCATGACGACCTCGACCTTGCGGTCCTTGTCGATGCGCCAGAAACCGGACTCGGTCTCCAGCGGCTTCACCTTGTTGCCCTCGGCGTCGAGGATCCAGGAGTGCGACACGTACTCCAGGAAGTCCCGGCCGTCGTGGCTGAAGGTGACGGACTGGCCGAAATTGGCCTTCTCGGCGCCCGGGAAGTCGGTCACGCCCGCGCCCTCCCAGGTACCCAGGAGGAAGGCGAGGGGGACGAGGTCCGGGTTCAGGTCGGACGGGATCTCGATCATGAGGCTTCGATCAGTCTTTCGTTACGTCTGCGGCTGGGGCGCGGTTCAGCGCTGGCCCTGGTACAGCTTCTTCACGGCCAGAGCGGCGAAGGCGAGGACACCGACGCAGACCAGGACCAGCAGGGTTTCGAAGAAAGCCTCAAGCACGGGGTGCTCCTCGGATGAGCGTGTGGGCAGTAAAGGGCCGTACCCCAGCCTAGCCGAGCAGCTCGTTCTGGAGCACGACGGTCTGCTCGAAGGGGACGGCGGAGGTGGTACCGGCGCGGGACTGGACGACGACGGCGAGGACGTCGCCGGCCAGGACGTACGCCTGCCGCACCTGCTCCGGCCCGTACGGCTTCACCTCGTTGTACGGGTACCGCGAGGTCCCCTCGACCTGGGCCTCCATCGGGAAGGACTGGTCCAGCTCCGCGTAGTGGGCGCCGAGCAGCGGGTGGTACGGCGTGCTGTAGCGGGTGACGTCCTTGGACTGCACCCTTTCGGCCAGCGCGTGGGTGTCGAACTGGAGCAGGAAGATCCGGCTCCGGGTTCCGTCGGGCATCGTCCAGCCCCGGGCCGCGATGTGCCGCAGCCCGTTGTCCACGAGCGACTGGCCGAAGACGGCCCGGTCCTCCTTCTCGTACTGCGCGAGGAACACGGAGGTCGCCAGCCAGCCGTCGTCGCCCTTCAGCGACGCGTCGGGCCTGGCCCCCTCGGGCGCGGGCAGCAGCAGGGCGCGCAGGTCGGCGTAGTGGTTCTGCGCGGTGTTGGCGGCCGCGAGCGGGCGGGGCGCGCCCGGGGGCAGCGGCGGCAGCGCGATCGCGGGGTACCGCCAGCGCCCGTCCGACTCGGTGGCGAGCCCCGGAAGGTCGGTACGGGTGCGGTCCACGACGGCGTACGCGGTGCCGGCGCCGACGCAGAGGAAGGCGAGGGCGGCGGCGGTCCACCGGAGGACGGCAGGGACGCGGGTGCGGCGCCGGGGCGGGGGGAGGGGAGGCTCTTCGGCTGTGGGGTGCGGCTGTTCGTCGCTCACCGGGTTCGGCTGATCGTCGGTCGCGGGCTGCTCGGCGGTCGCGGGCTGCGGCTGTTCGTCGAGTATCGGGTTGCGCTGCTCGTCGATCACCGGCTTCGGCTGATCATCCGTCGCGGACTGCTCGCTGGGGATGGGGTGCTCGTCGGTCGTGAGCCGCGGCTGCTCGTCGGTCACCGGCTGCGGCTCTGTGCTCGGCTCGGTCACACCGACTCCCCGGGGTGGCCGATCCGGTCCAGCTGCGCGCTCAGGAGCAGGGCGACGCCCTTCGCGTTCAGCGGCTTGGGTCCCTCCGCGACGACGCTCACCAGGATCTCGCCCCGGTAGGCCGAACAGGTCATCATGTCGAGCTTCTCGTCCTTCTCGTCGGGACCCAGGAAGCACCGGGCGTCCTTGTGGCCCTTGACCTCGGGGCCCTTGCGCAGGAAGTCCACGGAGTCGAAGAGCGTGGTCTGGAACTCGAAGAGTTCGCGTACGGCCCGGGTGTTCTCCATCCGGGAGAGCACGATCTCGACCGTGAACGCGGACTCGGCGGAGACCGTGGAGATGGGCGCGTCGCCGGTGCTGACGTAGCTGCGCATCGCCATGCCCTTGATGTGCTCCCTGTCGATCTCCCGCTCCACCTTCCGCCGCTGGGCGGACGGCAGGGTGCGCAGGGAGTCCTTGCGGAGCGCCACCGCCTGGGCGCCGGTCAGATCGGCCTCGGCGCCGAAGCCTTCGATGTCGGGGCCGCGGCTGTACCCGTCGGTGCCGAGCGGTACGAGCATCCGCCCGAGCTCCGAGGGGGCCTTCCCGGTCCCCGTTCCCGGCGCCCCTGCCGCTGCCCCTGCCCCTGCCGCCGTCTTGTCGGCGTCGGCCTTCTGGCTGCTCGGCGGGAGGACCCAGTCCGGGGCGCCGGGCGCGCGGTCGGCCCGGTCCACGACGACGGCGGTGGTACCCACACCGCCCGCGACCACCGCGAACAGCACCCCGCCCACGGCGAGGGCGACGCCCCGCCGTCTTCCGCTGCTCCTCTTGAGCCCGCTCACATCCGCTCCCACTGCCGCTGTGCCAGGTCCAGCGCCTTCTGCGCCGCGATCGGCTCGTCGCTGTCGAGCCACAGCTCCATCAGGACGGACCCGCGCCGGGCGAAGGCCTCCGCCCGGTGGTGGCCGCCGGAGTCGAGGGCGCCGCCGGTGTAGACGCGGCCGGTGCCGGAGCCAGGGACGGCCGTGCTGTGGCCGCTCTCCTCGCCCGCCCACTTCTCGGCGCTGTCCAGGGCGTCCTGCGACGCGACCGCGCGCTCGTCCCGGAACTGGATGAGCCGGATCCGTACGCCCAGGCTCCCCTCGCGCCAGTCCGCCACGGCGGCACGCCGGAACTCCTCGCTCACCAGCTGGCGGAAGGCCCCGGCCGGTCTGGTGAAGCTCTCCGCGTACTCGGACATGGACAGCCAGCCGTCGTGGCCCGCCGGATACTCGGCGTCCGACGCCCCGGCGGGCCGCTTCAGCAGCATGTCCCGCAGATCGCCGTCCGACCTGGCCTTGCGGTCCTGCGCGGCGGAGAGCGGCGCCGGCGCCTTGCCCTTCGCCTGCGCGACCACCGGCTGCGAGAGCGGCGGCAGCGGGGTCGGCGCGCGGCCCGCCTGAACGATGTAGCCCGCGCAGAGCCCGGCCACGAGGCCCAGCACCGCGCCCCCCGCGATCAGCAGCGGCGTACGCCCCCGCCGCCGCGCGGCCGGTGCCGCCTGCGCGGCATCCCCTGTCGTATCGGACGTATCCGATGCAGTCGACGCATCCGATGTGTCCGACGTGTCAAACGTGTCCAAGAGGGTCCCCCCACGAGACCTCGGAACGGGCCCGATCACCCGTGCACAGAACTGACCATCCGCCTGCGGGTGGGGTTGTGCGGGTGCGCATTACAGTTCGGCATATGGCGAAGAAGCTCGTACTCAAGGTGACCGCCGGGGCCGACGCCCCCGAGCGGTGTTCGCAGGCCTTCACCGTGGCGGCGGTCGCCGTCGCCAGCGGGATCGAGGTCTCGCTCTGGCTGACCGGCGAGTCGTCGTGGTTCGCGCTCCCGGGCCGCGCCGCCGAGTTCGAGCTGCCGCACGCGGCCCCGCTGCCGGACCTGATCGGCGGAATCCTGGCGGGTGGCGGCACCATCACGGTGTGCACGCAGTGCGCGGCCCGGCGCGACATCACCGAGACGGACCTCATCGAGGGCGCGCGGATCGCGGGGGCGCAGGTGTTCGTCCAGGAGGCGATGGCGGAGGAGACGCAGGCGCTCGTGTACTGACGGCTACAGGCGCTCGTGTACTGACGGCTACAGACGGCGCCGGGCGCCCATGAGTACTACGTCAGTACTTCTTCTTGCCGTCCAGCTCGTCCCACCACTCGTCGGACTTCGGGTCCCCGGACGGGTCGTCCCACCAGCGGTCGTCCGGGCCGCGCCGGTTCGCCACCATCGCCGCGACCGGCGGGATCACCATCGCGACCACGCACATGGCGACCGCGGCCGGGACCGACCACAGCCGCACGAAGCCCCAGGCGGACACGAACAGGAACAGGCATCCGCCCATCATCCAGAAGTACTCGCGCCGGCGACGGGCCAACATGAGTCCAGCGTACGACCGCGGCGGGCGGCCGGAAACGGCACGGAGGACCGCACCCGGTCCAGGTAAGCGTCCAACCCCCTGGGGTGCGGCCCTCCGGCCGGTACATCGGTGCCCGCCGTCAGACGGCGATGGCGACCTCGGCGAGTCCGCCGGTCTGCGCCACGACCGTGCGGTCCGCGGTCGCGCCGGGCACCAGGGCCCGCACGGTCCACGTGCCCTCGGCCGCGTAGAAGCGGAACTGGCCGGTCGCCGAGGTCGGGACCTCGGCGGTGAACTCGCCGGTCGAGTCCAGGAGGCGGACGTAGCCGACCACCGGCTCGCCGTCCTTCGTCACCTGGCCCTGGATCGTGGTCTCACCGGGCTTGATCGTCGAGGCGTCGGGGCCGCCTGCCTTCGCTCCACACATGTTCGTCTCCAGATACCTTCGGTACAGCCGGGCGGTTACTTGTTGGCGCCGAGCTCGATCGGCACGCCGACGAGGGAGCCGTACTCGGTCCACGAGCCGTCGTAGTTCTTGACGTTCTCGACGCCGAGCAGCTCGTGCAGCACGAACCACGTCAGGGCCGAGCGCTCGCCGATGCGGCAGTACGCGATGGTGTCCTTGGCCAGGTCGACCTGCTCCGCCGCGTAGAGCTCCTTGAGGGCGTCGTCCGACTTGAAGGTGCCGTCGTCGTTGGCGTTCTTCGACCACGGGATGTTGCGCGCGGACGGGACGTGGCCCGGGCGCTGCGACTGCTCCTGCGGAAGGTGGGCCGGGGCGAGCAGCTTGCCGCTGAACTCGTCGGGGGAGCGCACGTCGACTAGGTTCTGCGCGCCGATGGCCGCCACCACGTCGTCGCGGAAGGCACGGATCGCGGTGTTCTGCGGCTTGGCCTTGTACTGGGTGGCCGGGCGGGCGGGCACCTGCGAGCCGTCGACCAGGTCGCGCGAGTCGAGCTCCCACTTCTTGCGGCCGCCGTCGAGGAGCTTGACGCTGTCGTGGCCGTAGAGCTTGAAGTACCAGTAGGCGTACGAGGCGAACCAGTTGTTGTTGCCGCCGTAGAGGACGACGGTCGTGTCGTTCGCGATGCCCTTGGCCGACAGGAGCTTCTCGAAGCCCTCCTGGTCGACGAAGTCACGGCGGACCGGGTCCTGGAGGTCCTTGGTCCAGTCGATCCGGATCGCGTTCTTGATGTGGTTCTTCTCGTACGCCGAGGTGTCTTCGTCGACCTCGACGATGGCGACCTTGGGGTCGTCGATGTGGGCCTCGACCCAGTCGGCGTCGACCAGGACGTCGCTGCGGCTCATGCGGTTCTCCTCCGGGGCAGGTGCGGCGGGTGCTGCGGGGTGCGGGTGCGTACGCCGCGCGAGCGGGCGCGGCGTGGCTTCGGCACGGGGGGTGGCCCTGAATCCTGGATACGGTTCAACGGGCCCGGGGAACACGGGAGTTGCCGTCTCTTCGCAGAGAGGGGCGGGTCCCGCTCAGACGTGGCGACAGAGCATGGCGGCGACGCGGCACAGGTCGACTGCCCGCCGCTTCGTGAGATCCGCCTGTCGCTTCATGGCACCGATCGTAGGGACGGATCGGCGGCCATGTCACCGGTGTGTCGTATTTTGAGACACGATCATCCGGATGGTGGGACGGAAAGCCTCCCGGGCCGTCTCCCGCCGTCGCGGGGATGCCCTCACCCGGGGGACCATCTACCTACCGGACATCCCTGTCTCACGATCCGGCTATCGAGACCTCTCGGGCCGCGCCCCGTCCCGCTCAGGGGCGCGGGGCTGTGTCGTTGTGCGGCTCCGCCGCGATGGGGGTCCCCCTGTTCGAGCGAAGCCGAGAACTTGGGGGAGCGAGCAGCCCACCGTCCGCAGCCGAAAGCCGGCGGGCTCATCCCGCCAGGGAAACGTTGCTCCCGGTCCCCGAGAACCGCAGCCCGTCCTGCACCGCCGTCACCTTGTCCAGCTTGATGCCCCTCGGCAGCCCGTCGATCTTCAGGTCGTAGTCGACGGCCTTGCGCAGCTTCTCGTCGAAGCCGGGCACCGGCAGCTTCGGCAGCTGCTCGGAGCGGACCTTGACGGTCGCGCCGCCGTCCGTCGTGACCGTGCTGTACGTGCTGACCGTGCGCCCGGCGAGGAGCACCTTGAGGCTCGCGGGGACCTGGACGCCCGCGCCCTCCAGCAGCGCGGTGAGCTGCCCGGTCACCTGGACCTGACCCTTGGCGGCCCGCTCGGGCCCGGCGTAGCCGACCGTCGCCCCCTTGGGCGCGGACTTCGTCAGATCGGCGTAGGAGATACGGGCCGAGCCGTCCGCCCGGGCCGCCGTGGCGGACGAGTAGCTGCTGTTGACCTTCACGTCGTGCAGCTTGGCGCGGACTTCGGTGACGTTGACGGAGTGGCCGTCGGCCGTGGCGGTGACGCCGCCCAGCTTCACGTCGACCTCGTCGAACTCCTTGCCCAGTGCCTGGGTGAGGAAGGGGAAGCCGTTGATCGAGACGTCAGGGGTCTCCCGCAGCCCCTGACTGCTCTTGATCTTGTCGGCCACCTTGGACTCGACGACGTTCACCGCGATGCGGTCCGCGGCGACGAAGAGGCCGCCGAGAACCACCGCGACGATGAGCCATATCCGAAGTGCGCGCATTGCGTACGAGTCCCCCCACGTTGGTCGTTGACGCTGCGAGCCTAACTCCCGCAATTACCCGATCACTCGACCGATCAGATACAAAGCGGGAACAGCCGCGGTGAGCGGCAGCGCCACTCCGGCCGTCATGTGGACGAAACGCGACGGGTAGTCATAGCTGGCCACCCGCAGCCCGATCAGCGCGCACACCCCGGCGGCGAGCCCGAGCAGCGCGCCCGAGGCACCCACGTCCGTCAGCTGTCCGGCGACGATTCCCGCGCCCGCGGCCGCGAGCAGCGCGACCACGACGGAGACCGGCCCCGGCAGCGGCAGCGCGCGGGCCGGGACGGCGACGGCCACCGCGGCCGCGCCCACCGCCACCGCGTGCGGGATCGCCGCGAGGTATCCGGCGGCCAGGATCGCGAGCGCCGCCGAGGCCACGGTCGCCATCAGGCCGTACATCCGCTCGTCCGGGTCCGCGTGGCTGCGCAGCTGGAGGACGAGGGTGAGCAGCACCCACACCCCGAGTGTGCCCAGGATCGCCGCGGGCGCGTGCTCGTCGCCGACGGCGAGCAGCGCCGCGTCCGCGACCAGACCGCCCAGGAAGGCGAGCGCGATGCCCTGCCGGGCGGGCCACATCCCGTTGAGCCGGAACCAGCCCGCGGCCGTGACGGCCTGGAGCAGCACCAGCGGCACCACCAGCGCGTACTGCCCTATGCCGGACGCGGCCGCGAGCAGCAGGCCGAGGACGGCGGTGAGCGCGGCGGGCTGCATCCCCGGCGCGATGATGGGCGAGCGCCCCTCGGCGCGGGCCCGCTGGGCGTCGGTGATCCGGGTGTTGCCGACGGTGGTGGGCGGGCTGTACGCGGGGGCGTCGTCCTGCGCGGGCGGCACGGGCGCGGCGGGCGGCTCGTACGCCGGTGTCTGCGTCTCCGGGGGCAGCGGCACGGAGCCGGTCTGCGGCGGCAGGTACTCGGTGTCGGCGGCGGGCTGCGCGTACGCCTGCGCGTACTGCTCCTGCACGGGCTGCTCCTGCACGGGCTGCTGCACCGGCTGCTGCATCGGCTGCCGGTCCTGCTGCTGCGCGGCCTGCGGCTGGACCGTGGGCTGGTACTGGGTGTCCCAGGTCTGGCCCTCCCACGTCTGCGTGTACTGCTGCTGCTCCTGGTACGACGGGTCGTGCGGGAACTGCTGCTGCGCGGGCTGCGCGGGGGGCTGCGCGGGCTGCTGCTGGACCGGCTGCCCGTACTGGTCGTACTGCTGTGGCTGCTGGTGCTGGTCCTGCTGCTGGTACGCGTCGTACTGCTGCTGGTCGTACTGCTGCTGATGATGATGCTGCTGCTGCTGAACCGGCTGCCCGTACTGGTCGTACTGCTCGTACTGGTCGTACTGGTCGAACCGCGGATACCGCTCGTCGTACGGATTCGGGTACTGCTGATCGCTCATGACGTGGGGGTCACCCTCCTGCGAACGGCGGGAGCACCTCGACCGTGCCGCCCTCGGCAAGCCGTACGGTCTCATGCTCGCGCGTCCCGACGGGGTCACCGTCGACCAGGAACGAGCACCTGAGCAGTACGCGCGTGAGCTCGCCGGGGTGGCGCTCGCGCACCGCGTCGAGCGCCTCGGCCAGCGTGGCCGCCGCGTACGGCTCCTCGGCCACACCGGCGGCGGACTTGGCCGCGGCCCAGAAGCGGATGGTTCCCGCTGCCATGGCGACCCTCCTTTCGTCGTCCCCCATGATGGGCTACGCCACCGACAGCCACTGCGCGATCCGGCGGAGCAACGCCTCGCCGGCCGCGTTCTCCGCGTGCCCCATGCCCTCCTCCAGCCACAGCTGCGCAGGTCCGGCGGCCGCCAGCATCCTGGGGTGGTCGAGCGGGAAGTACGGGTCGCGGTCGCCGTGGACGATCAGCAGCGGGGTCGGCGCGATCAGCGGGACCGCCTCGACCGGCGAGAGCGGCACCGGGCACCACTGCCTGGAGTCGATCCGGGTGGCGAAGCCGAGCCGGCCGACCAGGCGCCCGGCGGGCCGGGTCACCAGCCAGTGCAGCCTGCGCATGGGGGCCGTCCCCCGGTAGTACCAACGGGCAGGCGCACTGACGGAGACGACCGCGTCCGTGCGCGCCCCGGTGAGCCCCTTGTGCATCGCCGCATGCCGCAGGACCACGGAGCCGCCCATCGAGAAGCCGACGGTGACCACGCGCGCGTAGCCGAGTGATCTCGCCCACTCCACGGCCGCCGCCAGGTCGAGCACCTCGCGGTCGCCGACGGTGGAGCGCCCGCCGGAGTTGCCGTGGCCCCGGAAGGAGAACGTGACCACGCCCGCGTACTGGGCGAACACCCCCGCCGCCCGCCGCACCGCCGGGCGGGCCGCGGACCCCGTGAAACCGTGCGCGACCACGATCGCGGTGTCCGTCGCGGGGCCCGTACAGGGGTCGTGCAGGGCCTCGACGGCCACGCCGTCCGAGGTGCGAAGAGTTGCGCGCCGCGGTCCCCTAGTGATCGAGGAAACATCCACAGTGTGAAATCGACCCTCTGCCCCGGAACTCATGTGGGCTATTCTGCTGGGCAGAGGATCCGGGCAGCGCAGCCCCCGGGTCCTTTTGCGTTTCCTGATCGTTGTTACGAGCAGGTGAACAAAGGCTCTCAGGGCGCGGGAGCCTGGTACCGCAAGCAGTGCCGTAAACGTCCTCGCAGGGACCGAGGAGGAACCGACGTTATGGGCGAGCAGACCGTGCACGATCCGAAGAAACCGACGACGAGCCCCATGGCAGGTGGTGGGCGATGAGCTCTCTGCTGCTCCTCACCAATGCCCTCCAGCCGTCCACGGAGGTGCTTCCGGCGCTCGGCCTGCTGCTGCACAACGTGCGGGTGGCTCCCGCCGAGGGCCCGGCCCTGGTGGACACCCCCGGCGCGGACGTGATCCTCGTCGACGGCCGCCGCGACCTGCCGCAGGTCCGCTCGCTCTGCCAGCTGCTGCGCTCCACCGGCCCCGGCTGTCCGCTGATCCTGGTGGTCACCGAGGGCGGTCTGGCCGCCGTCACCGCCGACTGGGGCATCGACGACGTCCTCCTGGACACCGCGGGCCCCGCGGAGGTCGAGGCGCGGCTGCGGCTCGCGATGGGCCGCCAGCAGATCACCTCCGACGACTCCCCCATGGAGATCCGCAACGGCGACCTCTCCGTGGACGAGGCGACGTACAGCGCGAAGCTCAAGGGCCGGGTCCTCGACCTGACCTTCAAGGAGTTCGAGCTCCTGAAGTACCTCGCCCAGCACCCCGGCCGGGTCTTCACGCGCGCGCAGCTGCTCCAGGAGGTCTGGGGGTACGACTACTTCGGCGGTACGCGGACGGTCGACGTCCACGTACGGCGGCTGCGGGCCAAGCTCGGCCCCGAGCACGAGTCGCTGATCGGCACCGTCCGGAATGTCGGGTACCGGTTCGTCACCCCCGAGAAGGTCGAGCGGGCGGCCGAAGAGGCCAAGGCGAAGTCGGCGGCGGAAGCCAAGGCCAAGGCTGCCGCGGAATCCGTGGCCTCCACACCGGTCCCGGCCGTCGCGGAGCCGGAGGAAGCCTCCGTACGCCCTGCCCAGAGGTAGGTCACCCCGCGTAGACTCCCGCTCGTGGCCAAGGTGACGCGGGATGATGTGGCGAGACTGGCGGGTACGTCGACCGCGGTCGTCAGCTATGTCATCAACAACGGACCGAGGCCGGTCGCCCCGGCCACGCGCGAGCGGGTACTCGCCGCGATCAAGGAGCTGGGCTACCGGCCCGACCGGGTCGCCCAGGCGATGGCCTCGCGGCGCACGGACCTCATAGGCATGATCGTCCCGGACGCGCGCCAGCCGTTCTTCGCGGAGATGGCGCACGCGGTGGAGCAGGCCGCGGCCGAGCGCGGGAAAATGGTCCTGGTCGGCAACTCCGACTATCTGGACGACCGCGAGGTCCACTATCTGCGGGCGTTCCTCGGCATGCGGGTCGCCGGTCTGATCCTGGTCAGCCAGGGTCCCAGCGAGCGCGCGGCGGCCGAGATCGACGCGTGGGACGCGCGCGTGGTGCTCCTCCACGAACGGCCGGAGGCGATCGACGACGTGGCGGTCGTCACGGACGACATCGGCGGGGCGCAGCTGGCCACCCGCCATTTGCTGGAACACGGCCACGCGTACGTGGCGTGCCTCGGCGGGGTCGAGTCGACCCCGGCGGTCGGCGACCCGGTGGCCGACCATGTGGAGGGCTGGCGGCGGGCGATGCTGGAGTCCGGCCGGCCGACGGAAGGGCGCCTGTTCCAGGCCCCGTACAACCGTTATGACGCGTACCGGGTCGCCCTGGACATCCTGTCCGGCCCCGAGCGCCCCCCGGCCATCTTCTGCTCGACGGACGACCAGGCGATCGGCGTCCTGCGCGCGGCGCGGGAGCTTCGTATCGACGTTCCGGGGGAGCTGGCGGTGGCGGGCTTCGACGACGTGAAGGAGGCCGGCCTCACGGACCCGCCCCTCACGACGGTCGCCTCCGACCGCCCCGCGATGGCCCGCGCGGCGGTGGACCTGGTCCTGGACGACGCGCTCCGCGTCGCGGGCTCGCGCCGCGAACGCCTGAAGCAGTTCCCGTCCCGCCTGGTGATCCGCCGCTCCTGCGGTTGCGGGTAGCCCGGCCTTTGTCTGCGGCTGAGTGGCCGGTTACCCGCGCCCCCTCTTCGGCCCAGCCGTCGTCTGCGGCTGAGTGGCCGGTTACTCGCGCCCACGCGGCGGAGCCGCACATGTCACAGCCCCGCGCTCCTAAACCCGCCTTTGTCTGCGGGCCGGTGGGGGCTGGTCGCGCAGTTCCCCGCGCCCCTAGGTAATCGCCCGCAGCCGGAGAACCCAGCTCAGCCACAGACTTCCAGGGGCGCGGGGAACTGCGCGAGCAACCCACCACCGGCCCGCAGGTGAAAGACGACCCTCGCCTTCAGGGGCGCGGGGAACTGCGCGACCAGCCACCCACGGCCCGCGGACGAAGGCCCGGCGGTCAGTCCGTCAGTCCGTCAGTTCGACCTGGAGCTCGACCTCGACCGGCGCGTCCAGGGGAAGCACCGCGACGCCGACCGCGCTGCGCGCGTGGACGCCCTTGTCGCCCAGGACCGCCCCCAGCAGTTCACTCGCCCCGTTGATCACGGACGGCTGGCCCGTGAAGTCGCTCGCCGAGGCGACGAACCCCACGACCTTCACCACGCGCGCGATCCGGTCGAGGTCACCCGCGACCGACTTCACCGCCGCGAGAGCGTTCAGCGCACAGATCCGCGCCGCGTCCTTCGCCTCCTCGGCCGTGACCTCCGCGCCCACCTTGCCGGTCAGCGTGAGCTTGCCCTCGACCATCGGCAGCTGCCCGGCCGTGTACACGTACACACCCGACCGTACGGCCGGCTGGTACGCGGCCAGCGGCGGCACGACCTCCGGCAGCGTCAGGCCGAGTTCGGCCAGCTTCGCCTCCACCACACCTGCGCCGGCGCCGCTCATGCCTGCTTCTCCCGCTTCAGGTAGGCCACCAGCTGCTCGGGGTTGTTCGGCCCGGGGACGACCTGGACCAGCTCCCAGCCGTCCTCGCCCCAGGTGTCCAGAATCTGCTTGGTCGCGTGCACGAGAAGGGGCACGGTCGCGTATTCCCACTTGGTCATGTGGCCGACTGTAGCCGCTGGCGGAGGCAGCCTCATGCGTAGGCCGCCCGGGGACTGGTTAGGCTCGACGACGTGAGCAGGCTCCAGGTCGTCAGCGGCAAGGGCGGTACCGGCAAGACCACGGTCGCCGCAGCCCTCGCGCTCGCCCTCGCGACGGAGGGCAAGCGCACGCTCCTCGTCGAGGTCGAGGGCAGACAGGGCATCGCACAGCTCTTCGAGACGGAGGCCTTTCCGTACGAGGAGCGGAAGATCGCCGTGGCGCCCGGCGGCGGGGAGGTGCACGCGCTGGCGATCGACGCCGAGCGGGCCCTGCTCGACTACCTCCAGATGTTCTACAAGCTGGGCTCGGCCGGCCGCGCCCTGAAGAAGCTCGGCGCCATCGACTTCGCCACCACCATCGCCCCGGGCGTCCGCGACGTCCTGCTGACCGGCAAGGCGTGCGAAGCCGTCAGGCGTAAGGACAGGCAGGGGCGGTACGCGTACGACCATGTGGTCATGGACGCCCCGCCCACCGGGCGGATCACCCGCTTCCTCAACGTCAACGACGAGGTCGCCGGGCTCGCCAAGATCGGCCCGATACACAACCAGGCGCAGGCCGTGATGCGGGTGCTCAAGTCCCCCGAGACGGCCGTGCACCTGGTGACGCTCCTGGAGGAGATGCCGGTCCAGGAGACCGCCGACGGGATCGCCGAGCTGCGCGCCGCCGAGCTGCCGACCGGCGCCGTGATCGTGAACATGGTCCGCCCGCACCTGCTCGACGAGGAGGCGGTCCGGGGCGTCACCGGCGACCGGCGCAAGGAGGTCGCCAAGGCGCTCACCCGCGCCGGGATCACCGGCTCGGCCAAGCTGGTCACACCGCTGCTCCAGGAGGCCGCCGAGCACGCCGAGCGGGTGGAGCTGGAGCGCGAGCAGCGGGCGGTGGTGGGCGGGTTGGGGCTTCCGGCGTACGAACTGCCGCTGATCGGCGAGGGAATGGACCTGGCCGGGCTCTACCGCCTGGCCGCACGACTGCGAAGGCTCGGGGTGGGGAAGTGAGCGGGGACGTGAGTGCGGACGTGACCATGGACGCGGCCGCGCCGCTCGACATCGACCCCCTGCTCGACGACCCGAAGACGCGGATCGTGGTGTGCTGCGGCTCCGGCGGGGTCGGCAAGACCACGACGGCGGCGGCCCTCGGACTGCGGGCCGCCGAGCGCGGCCGCAAGGTGGTCGTGCTGACCATCGACCCGGCCCGCCGGCTCGCCCAGTCCATGGGCATCGACTCGCTGGACAACACCCCGCGCCGGGTCAAGGGCGTCGACGGCGACGGCGAGCTGCACGCCATGATGCTCGACATGAAGCGGACCTTCGACGAGATCGTCGAGGCGCACGCGGACCCCGAGCGCGCCCGGGCGATCCTCTCCAACCCCTTCTACCAGTCCCTGTCGGCCGGCTTCGCGGGCACGCAGGAGTACATGGCGATGGAGAAGCTGGGCCAGCTGCGGGCGCGCGACGCGTGGGACCTGATCATCGTGGACACCCCGCCGTCGCGCTCGGCCCTCGACTTCCTGGACGCGCCGAAGCGGCTGGGGTCGTTCCTGGACGGCAAGTTCATCCGGCTGCTGATGGCCCCCGCCAAGATGGGCGGCCGGGCCGGGATGAAGTTCCTCAACGTCGGCATGTCGATGATGACGGGCACGCTCGGCAAACTGCTCGGCGGCCAGCTGCTGCGGGACGTGCAGACCTTCGTGGCGGCGATGGACACGATGTTCGGCGGGTTCCGCACCCGCGCGGACGCCACGTACCGGCTGCTCCAGGCCCCCGGCACCGCGTTCCTCGTGGTCGCCGCGCCGGAGCGGGACGCGCTGCGCGAGGCCGCGTACTTCGTGGAGCGGCTGGCGGCCGACTCGATGCCGCTGGCCGGGCTCGTACTCAACCGGGTGCACGGCAGCGGCGCGTCCCGGCTGTCGGCCGAGCGTGCGCTCGCGGCGGCGGAGCACCTGGAGGAGGGCCCCGGGGAGGGGCCCGGGGAGGGACCTGGGGAGAGTCCCGGGGAACATCCTCCTGGGGAAAACCCTTCTGGGGAAAATCTTGTCGACGGCCGCATTGTCGATCAGGGGCCCGGGAAGGCTGAGGATCGTGGCACCGGTGGTTCCTCTCCCGAAGCTCCCTCAGCTCTCTCCCCCACCGGTCCCGAAGACGAAGACGGCGGTCCCGAGGACCAGGACGGCGTGTCGGTCGACCGGCTGACCGCCGGTCTCCTGCGCCTGCACGCCGAACGGATGCAGGTGCTCGCCCGCGAACAGCGCACGCGCGACCGCTTCACCGCGCTCCACCCCGAAGTCCCGGTGGCCGAAGTGGCCGCCCTGCCCGGCGACGTACACGATCTCGCCGGGCTCCGGGCCATCGGGGAACGGCTCGCGGCCCAGGAGGAACAGGCCGGAGCACTCTGATGCGCACGTGTCGTACGTCTCGTACGTACGCGCGTCGTACCGCCGTGGGCTACCCCACGGCCGCGTACGTCTCGTCCACGGCGTGCCGGTAGGCGTACGCCTCCTCGTCGTCCATGCCCACGGGCAGGATGCCCGTGCTGCGCTCGTACTCCGTACGCGCCGTCTCCAGGAGACGCCGCCAGGACGTGACGGTGGGCCGGCGGCGCAGCAGTGCGCGGCGCTCCCGCTCCGTCATTCCGCCCCACACGCCGAATTCGACGCGGTTGTCCAGTGCGTCCGCGAGGCACTCGGTCCGCACCGGACATCCGGTGCACACCGCCTTCGCCCTGTTCTGAGCCGCACCCTGTACGAACAGTTCGTCCGGATCGGTAGTGCGGCAGGCTGCCTGCGCACTCCAGTCGGTTACCCAGCCCATGCCGGCGCCGTCCTCTCCCGAATCGAGGCTCCCCCACGGCGGCAGCGGCATATTCACCGCTGCCAGTTGAGGACGTTACGGAAGGTGGGCACAGCGCAACACCCCCTTCGGGCCCAATCTTGAATGGCCCGAACGGACTATGCGTACGCGGCAGATCACCCAACGGAGTGAGCGGGGGACAAACGTGAGAAACCCGACCAAGCGGGACGTTCCAGTTGAGCCACAACGGACGCCTGATGACCCATGAGGCGTAAACGGGCGGCGAATCCGGGCCAGCCGCCCCTTGCGAGAGCCGAACAGCAATAAACATCGACTTGATGCGCAACCGCACTGCTGTGACAGTTGAGGGCAGCTTAGGCCAGAGCATTGACCCGTGTCCGGCGAATCAGAACGTAGGCTGCCCCCATGGCAAAGAAGCGCTCGGGCGGTGGTCTGACCGGGACCCAGCAGGCCGCCAAGTTCGTCGGGGTGAGTGTGCTCTCCGGAGCGGTGCTCGCGGGCATCGCGCTGCCGGCGTTCGGCGTGCTGGGGCTCGCGGCCAAGGGCACGGTCGAGGGGTTCGACGAGATCCCCGCCAATCTGAAGACCCCGCCGCTGAGTCAGCGCACCTCGATCCTGGACGCCAGGGGCGGTCAGATCGCGACGGTGTACTCGCGCGACCGCACGGTGGTCCCGCTCGCGGACATCTCCCCGTACATGCAGAAGGCGATCGTCGCGATCGAGGACTCGCGCTTCTACGAGCACGGCGCGATCGACCTCAAGGGCGTGCTGCGCGCGCTGAACAAGAACGCCACGTCGGGCGGGGTGGCCCAGGGCGCCTCCACCCTCACCCAGCAGTACGTGAAGAACGTCTTCGTGGAGGAGGCCGGCGACGACCCCGACAAGGTCGCCGAGGCCACCCAGCAGACGCTCGGCCGCAAGGTCAAGGAGCTCAAGTACGCGATCCAGGTCGAGGAGGAGCTCGGCAAGAAGAAGATCCTGGAGAACTACCTCAACATCACGTTCTTCGGGCAGCAGGCGTACGGCGTCGAGGCCGCCGCCAAGCGCTACTTCTCCAAGCCGGCCAAGGACCTGAAGCTGGAGGAGGCCGCCATGCTGGCGGGCATCGTCCAGTCGCCGAGCCGGTACGACCCGGTCAACGACGCGCAGGAGGCCAAGAAGCGCCGCGACACGGTCCTGCAGCGGATGGCCGACATGAAGGACGTCTCGCAGGCCGAGGCGGACCGCGCCAAGGCCACGCCGATCAAGCTGAAGGTCTCCAAGCCGAAGAACGGC
The DNA here is from genome assembly GCF_040639555.1 of Streptomyces sp. NPDC023838. Taxonomy (NCBI): domain Bacteria; kingdom Bacillati; phylum Actinomycetota; class Actinomycetes; order Kitasatosporales; family Streptomycetaceae; genus Streptomyces; species Streptomyces sp. NPDC023838. Next base: position 46,295 of record NZ_JBFAAD010000018.1, on the reverse strand, counting down.
TGCATCACGGCCGTCAGCGGCGCGGGCTTCTTCTGCGACTACGTGCGCGAGGTCTTCCTCTCCGACCCGGTCTTCGGCAAGACCAAGGAGGAGCGGGCCAAGCTGTGGAACCAGGGCGGCCTGACGGTCCGTACGACCCTGGACCCGCAGGCCCAGCAGTCCGCCCAGGCCTCCATCAAGAACCACGTCTACCAGTCGGACAAGGTCGCCACGGCCGTCACCCTGGTCCAGCCCGGCACCGGCAAGATCATGGCGATGGGCCAGTCGCGTCCGTACGGCTTCGGGACGAACGAGACGCAGATCAACTTCTCGGTGAACAAGCAGATGGGCGGCTCGAACTACGGCTTCCCGGTCGGTTCGACGTTCAAGCCGTTCCTGGCCGCCGCCGCGATCGAGGGCGGCAAGCCGCCGACGCAGCAGTACCCGTCGCCGTTCGAGATGGACTACCCGACGACCGTGCAGACGTGCAGCGGCAAGCCGTGGGTGAACGTCAACAACGAGTCGCTGGAGAACGAGAACGAGTCCGAGCACGGGCCGTACCCGCTGAAGACGGCGATGGAGAAGTCCGTCAACACGTACTTCGTGCAGATGCTCGGTGAGATCGGCATGTGCCCGGTCGCGCAGATGACCGACAAGCTGCACGTGGTGCAGGGCAACGGCGCGAAGCTCCCGATGGTGCCGTCCGCCCTGACGCTGGGCTCCACCGGTATCTCCCCGCTGAACATGGCGAGCGCGTACGCGGCCTTCGCCAACCGGGGCACGTACTGCACGCCGGTCGCCATCGAGTCGATCAAGAAGCCGGACGGCACGGCGCTGCCGGTGCCGAAGTCCTCGTGCAGCCAGGCGATGTCCCAGACCACGGCGGACAGCATCAACACGCTGCTGCGCGGTGTGACCGACTCCGGTACGGGCGCGCTGGCGGGCCTCTCGGACCGCGACAACGCGGGCAAGACCGGCACCACCGACCAGCGCAAGAACGCCTGGTTCGTCGGCTACACGCCGAACTTGTCCGGCGCGGTGTGGGTCGGCAGCCCGACGCAGAGCGTCGAGATGGAGAACATCACGATCGGCGGCGTGTACAAGGAGAAGGTGTACGGCGGTGAGGTCCCCGGACCGATCTGGAAGGACGCCATGACGGGCGCCCTCTCCGGCCTGCCGGCCCCCAACTTCGTGAGGGTCGACATCCCCGACCCCCAGCCCAAGGACCCGCCGGCGGACACGGACGACCCCGACGCCAACGCCAAGGGCAAGGGCAAGGGCGGCAAGAAGCACCGCCCCGGCGGCGGCGACAACAAGCCGGGCGGCATCACGGTCCCGCCGAACCCCAACATCTCGATCCCGCCGGGAGTGATCGGCGGGGCGATCGGGGGGAACTGGCCGTAGGGGGTCCGGCGGGGCGGCGGGCGGCTGGGCGAAGGCCGCGCGCGCACGTACGTAGAAGGGGCGCCCGGGAGATCCCGGGCGCCCCTTCTTGTGTGGGTGCGCGGCGCGTCTTACGTACGGGTGCGGCGCGTCTCACGTACGGGTGCGGCCCGTCTCACGGACGGGAGCGGGCCGCCGTACGGGTGCGCGGGTGCGGCCCGTCTCACGGACGGGAGCGGGCCGCCGTACGGGTGCGCGGGTGCGGCCCGTCTTACGGACGGGAGCGGGCCGCCGTACGGGTGCGCGGGTGCGGCCCGTCTTCCGTACAGACGGGGCCCGTCCTACGTACGTACGCGCGCATATGGGCTGGTCAGCCCGCCAGGAGGCGCTTCACGGTCGCCGCGACGCGGCCGCCGTCCGCCAGCCCGGCCACCTTCGGGTTCACGATCTTCATCACGGCCCCCATGGCCCGCGGCCCCTCGGCGCCCGCGGCCCTGGCCTCCTCGACGGCCTGGCCGACGATGTCGTCCAGCTCCGCGTCGGACAGCTGCTTCGGCAGGTACGCGTCGAGGATCTCGCCCTCGGCCCGCTCCTTCGCCGCCGACTCCGTGCGGCCGCCCTGCTCGAACGCGTCGGCCGCCTCACGCCGCTTCTTCGCCTCCTTGGCGATCACCTTCAGCACCTCGTCGTCGGAGAGCTCGCGCGCGCTCTTGCCCGCGACCTCCTCCTTGGCGATGGCGGTGAGGGTCAGTCGCAGCGTCGACGAGCGCAGCTCGTCACGCGCCTTCATGGCGGTGGTGAGGTCGTCCTTGAGCGTGGCCTTGAGCGTGGTCATGCGCCCAGTGTGGCAGGTGGCGAGCCCGGGGCGCGTGCCAGTTTCGCGCCGGGAGCGCGGGTACGGGCGTGCGCGGGGCGCGGGCGGGGGCGCACGGAAGATCTTCAGGCGACCCGCGAAGACCGTAGGCATACGTACGTCTGCAACGATGGGCGCATGCGCGCGCGATACGGGATTCCACTGAAAACGACGGCCGCGATCACCGCGATCGGCGCGGCCGGCATCGCCTACGCGGCGGGCTTCGAAGCCCGCTCCTTCCGGCTGCGGCGCGTATCGGTCCCGGTGCTGCCGAGAGGCACACGTCCCCTGCGCGTACTCCAGGTCTCGGACATCCACATGGTCGGCGGCCAGCGCAAGAAGCGCGCGTGGCTGCAGTCGCTGGCGGGGCTGCGCCCGGACTTCGTGGTCAACACGGGCGACAACCTGTCGGACCCGGAGGGTGTGCCGGAGGTCCTGGACGCGCTGGGCCCGCTGATGGACTTCCCCGGCGTGTACGTCTTCGGCTCGAACGACTACTACGGCCCCAAGCTGCGCAACCCGGCCCGCTACCTGCTGGAGAAGGCCCAGGGCAAGCACGGCCTGAACGGCAACGCGCCCGCCGTCGGCGTCGTCCACAACCCGTGGGAGGAGCTGCGGGACGCGTTCGACACGGCGGGCTGGGTCGGCCTCAACAACGCGCGGGGCCTCCTGAAGCTGGACGGCCTGGAGCTGGCGTTCACGGGCCTGGACGACCCGCACATCAAGCGGGACCGGTACGCGAAGGTGGACGGCGGCCCGGAGGCGGACGCGGACCTGTCGATCGCGGTGGTCCACGCCCCGTACCTGCGCTCCCTGGACGCGTTCACGGCCGATGGCTACCCACTGATCCTGGCCGGCCACACCCACGGCGGCCAGCTGTGCATCCCCTTCTACGGGGCCCTGGTCACCAACTGCGACCTGGACACGGACCGCGTGAAGGGCCTCTCGACACACGAGGCGGCCGGCAACCGTGCGTACCTGCACGTCTCAGCGGGCTGCGGCACGAACCGCTACACCCCGGTCCGCTTCGCTTGCCCTCCGGAGGCGACGCTGTTGACGTTGACGGCGAGGGGGTGACGGCGCGTGGCGGGCGCCGCTGCTGAGGTTGACGGCGGGGGGACGGCGCCTGGCGGGCGCCGCCGCTGAGGTTGACGGCGGGGGGATGGCCGGGGGCCCGCGCTCCTGCCGCTGACGTTGACGGCGCGGGGGTGACGGTCGGGGGAGACGGCGTTCCCGAGCCTGACGGCGCCGCTCCCCGGTCCCCGGGGGTCGGCGCTTGCCCCGGCCCGGATGCGGCGCTCCCGACGGATGCGGCACTCCCGCCCCTGACACCCCGCGCCTGACGGGGCCCCGGAGGCCGCGTTCCCGACCCGGACGGCCCGCGCCTGACCGGCCCCCGGAGGCCGCGCTCCCGCCCCTGACGGCCCGCGTGTGACGGCCCCCGAAACCGGATTTCGTCTCCGGCCGCCGGTGGGCTAAAGTAAACGACGTCGCCGCGACAACCGGTGACATCGGGGTGTAGCGCAGCTTGGCAGCGCGCTTCGTTCGGGACGAAGAGGTCGTGGGTTCAAATCCCGCCACCCCGACAGCTGTAAGACCAGGTCAGGGGCCTGATCCGCGAAAGCGGGTCAGGCCCCTGAGTGGTTCCGGAGATCGTTTTGGGAGCCGGGCTCGGCCGCGACCCCCGTGCCACCTACCAGCAGTTGCAGCGCCGGCTCGACCTGCCGGTCTATGCGCTGCCCGCGGGGCCGGCGCCCTGCAAAGCACGTGTGGCACCTCTCTGTGCGGGCCAGCCCGGAGGACCCGGTCCTGTCCGACGAGGACTGGGCCGCCATGGGCCCTTCCCGCAGAGCGTTCCTGCGGAAAGGGCCCACCCGTGCTCGGTGCTCCCATGAGTCAATGGCGCTGCTTGCTGTTCTTCACCGGCCAGCGCAGTACGTCCCTGATCCGCCACCACAGCTTGCGGGCGCGCGGGGTCTCAGTGGAGTAGCTGGTGCCGAACCAGATGTTGTCCGCACTGCGCCCCAATGGGGTGCCTTCTGGCGAGTACCGCTTGGGGGGTTGTTCGACCATGCGACTCTCCTACGGATTCGGAGCCCTGGTCCCGCATCCCTTGCGCAGATCGTTGTCGGAGCGGGTCTTGGGGCCCCAGCCGATACCGCTGGCGTAGCCCTGCATCACAGGGTAGTAGGTGTACGTGCCGCCGCCGTCGTTGCAGTCCGTCGACCAGCCGTAGTCGATGAAGCCGTTCGAGGTCAGGCTCGTGCCGTGCCAGTTGTTGTAGCCGCGCGGGCCGCTCCACGAGCTGCGCCACATCTGCGTCTGGAGCTTCTGGGAGCCGTACGACCCACTGCACACCTGCGACGTCTCCCACTGGAACCACGCACCGGCGCCGGCCCCGTGGAAGGAGACGTCCGAGATGTACACCGAACAGCTCGCCGCCGCCGGAGCGGCAGGCGCGGCGGGCTTGGCCTCACCGGCCTGGTAGGTGAAGGAGTACAGCTCGCCGTCCTTTGTCTTGCCCCACTCCCCGATCGTGGTCCCCGTCACCACGCGGTGTCCGTCCACCATCACGTGCCCAACTGCACTGTTCGAGTCGCCCGAGGCAGTCGGCGCCGCCACCGAGGCGGGGGTGCCGAAGCCCAGAACAGCGGCTGTCGCCAGGCCAACAGCCGCTACGGCCAGGGTTCGTGCTGTGCGCATGAGCGTTCCCCTTCCGTTGCTCTGCCGGTCGGTCAAACCGGCAGTGAGGGAACGTTAGTTCGACTTCTGTGTCCAGGGGGACACCCGTTGCGGGCTTGGCCAGATCGCCATCACCCCACCTGCACTGAGCCGACACTACGACTCAAAAGGGCAACGGATGCACCCCAGTCGCCACGACCACTACCTCGTACGGCCGTTGAAGCAACTGCTCGACCACGGACTCGACAGCATCGATGAGACGGTCGCCAACGCTATGGCAGGGGATGACGAAGCTGATACCTCCAGGGCCAGCGCTTGTCACCCTGTCTCCCTTCCCGCCCGTTCGCTGATCGGCTTCCCGCCGGCACCGACCCCCGGCCGGTCGGGCTCGTGTTGCTCCTCGTGCCGCGTGTGACGCAATGTGGACGGCGGACCTCAGGTCGCGCTCAAGTCCCTTGCCGGGGAGGGATCTTGGTTGGCAGGGTCTTGCTTGCCGGCTCCGCCGTCGGCCTGTCGGGCGGTCTCGTGACCCGCCCTGGGCAGCCTCTTCGCATTCCCCGGAGGAACCTCGTGTCGATCGGTAAGACGTCGTCCGTCCTCGTCCTGCGAGACGGGCCCGACATTCTTCAGGGCGTGCGAGAAGCCTTGGCCGCTGCAAGTCCCGAGGAGCGCGCCGGGCTGGAGCGGGCCGTTGGCATTGTCGAGGCTCAGTGCGCGCGTACGGAGGACGACGTTCTGGGGCAGTGGGTTCGAGGAGTTCTGGGCGTCGCGGGGCTCGATTCCCGGAGTGATCACGTCGCCTCCGTGATCGCGCTCCGCAAGGCCGTACCCGACCTCAGTCTGGTCGGGGCCCACCGTCTGGTGACGAGCGCGTTCGGTAAATAGGGCGAGCGGGCGCCGCTGCCCGGTGCCACGCCGTCGGGGGCGATCAGTTGCTCCCCGCCAATTCCCCGCTGAGCCGAGCGTGGATCTGTGCGCTCCGCTCGTTCAGCCCGACGATCTCGACGCTCTTGCCGCGCTGGGCGTACTTCGTCTCTATCGCGTCGAGGGCCGCGACCGAGGAGGCGTCCCAGATGTGGGCGGCCGTGAGGTCGATGGTGATCCTGTCGGGGTCCGTGGCGTAGTTGAACTGGCCTACCAAGTCGTTGGATGAGGCGAAGAACAGTTCGCCGGTGACCCGGTAGACCACCGTCGTGCCGTCGGGGTCGGCGACCGCGGTGACCTCAGCGACGTGGGCGACGCGCCTCGCGAAGATCACCATGGCGGCGATGGTGCCGACGACCACGCCGATGGCCAGGTTGTGGGTGGCGACCACACACGCGACGGTGATCAGCATGACGGCGATCTCGCCCGTGGGCATGCGCTTCAGGGTCTTCGGGGCGATGGAGTGCCAGTCGAACGTCGCGAACGACACCATCACCATCACCGCGACCAGAGCCGCCATGGGGATGTCCGAGACGACCGGGCCGAACGCGATACACAGCACCATCAGGAACGCGCCCGCCAGGAAGGTGGAGAGGCGGGTGCGGGCGCCGGAGACCCGTACGTTGATCATCGTCTGGCCGATCATGGCGCAGCCGCCCATGCCGCCGAAGAAGCCCGTGACGATGTTGGCGACGCCCTGGCCGATCGACTCGCGGGTCTTGGAGGAGTGCGTGTCGCTGATCTCGTCGACCAGCTTGGCCGTCATCAGCGACTCCATCAGGCCGACCAGCGCCATGGCGAGCGCGTACGGGGCGATGGTGGTGAGGGTGTCCAGGGTGAACGGCACGTCGGGCAGGCCCGGCACCGGCAGGGAGGACGGCAGGTCGCCCTTGTCGCCGACCGTCGGCACCGCGATTCCGGCCGCGACCGTGATGACCGTGAGGATCACGATGGATACGAGAGGGGCCGGGACCACCTTCGTCACCTTCGGGAAGAACACCATCAGCGCCAGGCCGCCGATGATCAGCGGGTAGACGACCCACGGCACGTCGTGCATCTCGGGGATCTGGGCCATGAAGACGAGGATGGCCAGCGAGTTGACGAAGCCGACCATGACGCTGCGCGGCACGAACCGCACCAGCTTCGCCACGCCCAGCGTGCCCAGAACGATCTGGAATACGCCGCCCAGGATGACGCAGGCGACCAGGTAGCCGAGGCCGTGCTCGCGGTTGAGCGGGGCGGTGACCAGGGCGACGGCGCCGGTGGCGGCCGAGATCATGGCCGGCCGGCCGCCCACGATCGCGATGGTCACGGCCATCGTGAAGGAGGTGAACAGCCCTATCGCCGGGTCGACCCCCGCGATGACCGAGAACGAGATCGCTTCGGGGATCAGGGCCAGGGCGACGACCAGGCCACCCAGGATCTCGGTGCGCCAGACCTTCGGATCGGACAGCCAGTCGGGCTTCAGACCCCGCAGACCCCGCAGACCCCGTAGCCCCCGCAGCCGGGCGGCCGGAGACAGCGCGGGCGTGGGCGTGGACATGGAGGGGGTCATGGGGGAGGGCGTGGACGGTGGCATGGACGAGGGCAAAGGAGACGGACCTGTCGTGCTCGGGCACGCCCGGCTGTATCCGGGGCGTACGTTTCGGGCGTGCGATGCGGCTTACGTTTCGGGGCGTACGTGAGGAGGACGGGGAAGCCGGGCGGCTTCGCGCCGCGGCCGCGAGCGGCGAGCAGCGAGCAGCGAGCGGAGTCCCTGCGCGGCGGCGCGCACCAGCCGGGGCACGGCCACGGGATCGGGATCGGGATCGGAATCGGGGCCGGGGCCGGGGCCGGGGCCGGGCCTGGCTCGCACCCACCAAGCTGCCGTGGAGCCGACCCGAAGACCCGAAGACCCGAAGACCCGAAGACCGAGGACCGAGGACCCGAAGGCCTCAAGCCCCGGGAGCCCCAGGCTCCCAAGACTCCCAAGAACCGAACCTTCACCAATTTACCGTCCCCCTCTCCCCCTGCCGCTCCCCCTGCCGCTGCCGCAAATGCCGTAACCGGACGTGCCGGTCCGCCTTCGGTCATTTGTGATGGGGACGTACGAGCCGAACTGGTGGGACGAGCCCTGGGACGAGCCGGCCCCCGCAGCGGCTGTGTGAGCACCCGGCGCCGTGGAGGACCCATGTCCGCACCATCCGCCCCATCCGCCCCCTCCCGGCCATCCTCCCTGGGATGGATGAGGCGGCTCGGGCAGTGGTGTGCCCGGCATTTCGTCGTGGTCATCTGTCTGTGGCTGGTCGCCGTGGGCGGGATGCAGGGGCTGAAGCACGCGTTCGGCGGAACGTACACCGACAACTTCTCGCTGCCCTCCACCCAGTCGCAGGAGGGTTTCGGCGTCTTCAAGGCGCACGATCCGGCCGCCGGTGGATACGGCACGCAGATCGTCCTGCACGACGCCCACGGCCCGCTGACCGGCGTACGCGATCAGGTCGACGGGGTCGTGAGCAGCCTGGGGCGGCTGCCGCACGTGGTGTCCGTACAGAATCCGCTGACCGCGCCCGTGCCGCCGTCGGGGCAGCCGGACACCGGGCCGCTGTCCAGGGACGCCGCCACCGGCTACCTCACCGTACGTTTCGACGTCCTGCCGGCCACGCTGGGCGCCTCGTACCTGGACGGGGTGGACCGGGCCGTGGCGCCGCTGCGCTCGGCGGGGGTGGAGGTCGAGTACGGCGGGCCGCTCGGCGAGCTCGCCCGGCCGGAGCCCAACGACCTGGTCAGCGAGCTGGTCGGATTCGCGGTGGCGGTCGTGGTGCTGCTCGTGGCGTTCGGCAGCGTCCTCGCCGCCGGGCTGCCGCTGGTGACGGCGCTGGTCGGGGTGGTCGTCGGGCTGGGGGCGCTGGGGCTGCTCGCGGCGGCGTTCACGCTCTCCACGGTCTCCCCGACGCTGGCCACGATGATCGGCCTCGGCGTGGGGATCGACTACGCGTTGTTCCTGCTCACCCGGCACCGCCAGCAGATCATGGACGGAATGGACCCGGCCGAGAGCGCGGGGCGGGCCGTGGCCACCAGCGGGCGGGCCGTCCTGGTCTCCGGCTGTACGGTCATCGTCGCCCTGGCGGGCCTGTGGTTCTCCGGCATCAGTTTCATCGGGAAGCTGGGCCTGGCGGCCATGATCACGGTGATCTCGGCGGTCCTTGCCGCGCTCACCCTCGTACCCGCCCTGCTCGGGCTGGTCGGGCGGCGGATCGATGCGTGGCACGTACGTACGCCGGTGGCAGAAGCCAGTACCGACGACGGGGACGGGACGGTCGGCGCGGTTGGCGCGGCCGGCGCGGTTGGCACGCCGCGCACAGTCGGCACGGCCGACACGGCCGACACGGCCGACACGACCCGCACGCCCCGCACGCCCCCCACAGCCGACACAGCCCGCACCCCGGCCGCCCACGGCTGGCGCGGCTACGCCCTGCGCGTCGAGCGGCGGCCCTGGTGGTTCCTGGCCGGTGGCATCCTCGTCATCGCCGTCCTGGCCATCCCCGTGTTCTCCATGCGGCTCGGGCACATCGGCGACGGCGCGGACCCCACGAGCTTCACCGACCGGCGCGCGTACGACCTCATGTCGCAGGCGTTCGGGCCCGGCTCGAACGGGCCGCTGACCATCGTCGTCGACCAGAGCGGGGTGCCGGACGCCGACCGGTCGGCGCTCGCGCAAACGGTGACCAAGGCCCTCACCGGTCTGCCCGACACGGCCTCGGTCTCCCCGCTCAAGCCGACCTCGGACGGGCAGGTGCTGGCCGCCACCCTCATCCCGAAGGCCGCGCCGCAGACGGCGACGACCACCGACCTCGTCAACCACCTGACCGGTGACGTCCTGCCCCAGGCGGTCTCCGGTACCGCCGCGCACGGCTATGTGACCGGGTCGACCGCCACCCAGGTCGACTTCGTCGACGTCCTCTCCAGCCGCCTCCCCCTGATCATCGGCGCGGTCGTGGCCCTGGCCTTCCTCATCATCCTGATCGTGTTCCGGGGGCTGCTGGTCGCCGTGAAGGCCGCGGTGCTCAACCTGGTGTCCATCGCCGCCTCGTACGGGGTCGTGGTCGCCGTCTTCCAGTGGGGCTGGGGCGGCCCGGCGCTCGGCGTCTCGGGCACGGTACCCATCGAGAGCTATGTGCCGATGATGATGTTCGCCATCGTGTTCGGCCTGAGCATGGACTACGAGATCTTCCTGCTCTCCCGCGTCCACGAACGCTGGCTGCGCACCGGCAACGCCGGGGAGAGCGTCGCGCACGCCCTGGAGATCACCGCCCGCGTCATCACCTGCGCGGCCCTGATCATGGCCACCGTCTTCGCCGCGTTCCTGCTCAGCGAGAACATCGTGGTCAAGATGCTCGCCCTGGGGCTGGCGGTGAGCGTCCTCGTCGACGCCACGGTGGTCCGCCTGCTCCTGGTCCCCGCCGTCATGACCCTCCTCGGCCGACGGGCCTGGTGGATGCCGGGGTGGCTGGGCCGGATCCTTCCGCACGTCGATGTGGAGGGGGAGGGCGAGGGGGGAGGGTAAGGGTGCCGGTTGAGGGTTCCGGTTGAAGGTTCCGGTTGAAGGTTCCGGTTGAAGGTTCCGCCCGCGTCCGGCCGCCCGGCCCGTGGGCGAACGGCGTCCGGCCGCCAGGCCCCGTGGGCGCACCGCGTCCGGCCGCCCAGCCCGTGGCCGAACCGCACCGGGCCGCCCAGCCGCCCGGCCCCGTGGGCGCACCGCGTCCGGCCGAACAGCCCCCGGGCGCACCGCTGAAGCCGTCCCGCCTCACCCCTCCCCCGTCACCCCCGTCACCGTCACCCCCGTCACCGTCACCCCCACCACCTCGCCCTCGTCCGTGTACCGGACGCGTACGGCGTGGTGGCCGGTCGCGAAGGCGGTGTGGATCGCCAGGCGGACGTGTGGTTCGGGGTCGGGGAGGGTGCGCCATGCCCCGTTCACATACAGGCGCAGGCGCGTGGCTCCGGCGTGCGGGCCGGGGCCGGAGCCGGGGTCGGGGCCGGGGCCGGGGTCGGGCAGAAGGTCGTCCCGGAAGCGTTCCGCCGGGCCCTCCGTGATCCGGCGCGGTACCAGGTCGGCCACCACGGCGCGCAGGTCCGGGCGGGTGCCGATGCGCTGCGAGGACGGGCGGCCCGGCGCCTCCCGCTGGGGCGAGCCGGTGCGGCGGAGCAGCTCGCGCAGGGGCTCGGGCGCCAGCGGGGCCAGGCCCGCCGTGCGCAGCATGCCCTGGAGCGAGGCGAGCACGCCCGCGATCTGCGCGGCCGCCGGTGACGTGCCGGAGAACGCGTCCGTGTACCAGGTCTCCTCCGACTGCCCGCCCCGCAGCTCGCCCGGCCGGTTCCAGAAGCCGCCCGCCGTGGTGACCTCGTGGCCCCAGCCCTGGGCGTCCACCCGCCTGCCGAAGTTGGAGAAGCCGAGGCGGGAGCGGTCGGGGCCGTGGTCGCGGCCGTGCGTGCCCGGCGGCGGGGCGCCCGCGCCGACCAGAATCGCGCCGGAGGAGGGGGCCGCCGGGTCGAACGGGTTGCGCCACCACTGCGGGAAGCCGTCCGGGCGCGCCTCGTACAGCGCGTCGTCCAGGCTCTCCGCGCCGTTGCCGGCCGCCTCGACGACCACCACGCCGCGCGCCGTCGCGTACCGTACGGCCGCGAAGTCGTCGGGCCACCACTCCAGCGGGATGTGCCCGCGCTGGTCGTCGTCGGCCGCGTACCCGAAGCGCGGGCCGGGGCGGTGCAGCGGGACCAGCACGATGTCGCCGGGGGTGAGGCGGTCGGCGGCGCAGGTGATGGCCCGGGCCGTGCCGATGCCGTGGATCGACGCGACCGCGAGGACGGCTTCCGGGACGATCCCGAGCGTGCCGCTGCCGGTGCGGCTGCCGCCGAGCACCCCGAGCACACCGGTGCCGTGGTTGCGCCAGGCCAGGTCCTCGACGGGGGTGCCCGCGACGATCCCGGCGAGCTTGGGGCCGAGGTCGCGGTGGCCGAGCTGCCACGCCGCCTCGACGTCGACGATGCTCACGCCCTCGCCGGAGCCGCCCGCCTGGAGCCACGCCCAGGCCGCGTCCATGCCGTGGGGCGCGGGCCCCAAGTGGCCCTGACGGGCGCTGAAGTCGGGGATCGCCCCCTCCTTCTCGCGGCTCCCCTCGTCACCTTCGCCGATACGGCCGTCGCCCCGCGTCCCGAACGGCCCCGTCGCCGGGAGCGCGCTCGGCTTCACGTACGCCGTCTCGATCCCGGGGAGCCCCGCGACCCGGGAGGCGAGCTCCTCCAGGCGGTCCTCGCCGCCGCGCACCCGGTGGAAGAGCGTGAGGTCGGGTACGCCCGCGCCGTGCCGGGGGAGCAGCGCCAGCGCCTCACGTACCCGGGCCTCACTGCCGAACAGCGGCTCCAGCGCCAGCTGTTGGTCCATCAGGAACATGGCCAGCGCCGACGACCCCGGGGCGCCCTCGGAGGCCCGCGCGTCCGCCACGGCGAGCTCCGGGCGCGCGACCACGATCAGCTCCCGCTCGACCGGGTGGTACGCGAAGCCCGCGCCCTCGGGCCCGGGATCCTGCGCCCCGGCCGCCCCGGCCGCCCCGGCCCCGGCCACACCGGCCACACCGGCCGCCGCACCAGCCGCACCGAGCGAGTCGTCCATGGCTCCCACTCCCCATCCCGCCGTGGCCGTGGCCGTGCCTCCGCCGGGGAGAACCCTGCTGCGGGGGCCCGGGCCTGTACAGGCCGCAATCTCGACAAAGGGCGAGGAGGCCGAATAAGGGGGACGGTAATGAGCCACGTCCGCCGACGGCCTCGCCTGCGGGGGTCCGGCGCGAATGCCCAGGCCACAGCGAACATCGAGGCCAGAGGCCTTGTCGATACACCGGCGTATCGGATACGTTCCCGTATCCAAGAGGGAGAACCCATGACCCCGATGACCCCCGCCCCCGTCACCCCCGCGGCCCCCGCGGCCGCCGTGACCACCGTCACCGACGCGGCCCCCGTGCCCCCCGTCTCCGACTCCAAGCGCGTCACCAGCCGCCGCGCCCGTACCCGGCGACGGCTGCTCGACTCGGCGCTCGACGTGTTCGCCGAGGAGGGGTTCGGCCGGTCCACCGTCGAGCAGATCTGCGAGCGGGCCGGATACACGCGCGGCGCCTTCTACTCGAACTTCACCTCGCTCGACGAGCTGTTCCTCGCCATGTGGGAGGAGCGCTCGGCCCGGCTGCTCGCCGATGTGCGCGCGGCCCTGGCCGAGGTGTCGGCGGCCGCGCCCGAGGACGCCGTACGGGCCGCGCTGCGGGCCATCCCGGTCGACGACGCCTGGTACCGGGTCACCGCCGAGTTCACCGCGCACGCCCTGCGCAACCCCGCCCTGCGGCGGGTGATGGCCGCCCGGGAGCAGGCGATCCAGGACGCCGTGCTGCCCGCCGTCGTGGAGGCGCTCGGACGCACCGGGCGCCGGGTGACCGACGAGGACGCGCTCGGGCAGGCGCTCGTCGCCGTCCACGACGGGACCGCCGTCCAGGTCCTGCTCGACCCCGGCAGCGAGGCCGTCCGCGCCCGCCGCGAGGCGCTCTTCCTGCACGTGCTCCAGGCCTACAGCACCGCAACCCCCTGACCTCTACCTCCCCAGGAGACCGCCGTGAGTGACGACGCCGATGTCATCGTCGTGGGAGCCGGCCTCGCCGGGCTCGTCGCCACGTACGAACTCGTCCGGGCGGGCCGCAAGGTGCTCGTCGTCGACCAGGAGAACGAGGCCAACCTCGGCGGCCAGGCCTTCTGGTCGCTCGGCGGCCTGTTCTTCGTCGACAGCCCCGAGCAGCGCCGCATGGGCGTCAAGGACTCGTACGACCTGGCGCTCGCCGACTGGATGGGCTCGGCCGGCTTCGACCGCGAGCGCGAGGACCACTGGCCGCGCCAGTGGGCGAAGGCGTACGTCAACTTCGCCGCCGGGGAGAAGCGGAGCTATCTCTACGGGCTCGGGCTGCGCGTGACGCCGACCGTCGGGTGGGCCGAGCGCGGCGCCGGCACGGCGGGCGGCCACGGCAACTCCGTGCCCCGGTTCCACCTCACCTGGGGCACCGGGCCCGAGGTCGTCCGGGTCTTTCGCGAACCGGTCCTGGAGGCCGCCGCGCGGGGGCTCGTGACCTTCAAGTACCGCCATCGCGTGGACGACCTGATCGTCGAGGGCGGGGCGGCGGTCGGGGTGCGTGGGAACGTGCTCGTGCCGTCCTCACAGCCGCGCGGCGTCGCCTCCTCGCGGGGCGCGGACGGCGAGTTCGAGCTGCGCGCGCAGGCCGTCGTCGTCACCTCCGGCGGCATCGGCGGCGACCACGACCTGGTCCGCAGGAACTGGCCGGTGGAGCGGATGGGGCCCGCGCCGCGCTCGATGGTGACCGGTGTGCCCGCGTACGTGGACGGGCGGATGCTCGGCATCACCGAGGGCGCGGGCGGCTCGATCGTCAACCGTGACCGCATGTGGCACTACACCGAGGGCCTGAAGAACTGGGACCCGATCTGGCCCGGCCACGGGATCCGGATCATCCCCGGGCCCTCCTCGCTGTGGCTGGACGCGACCGGGCGGCGGCTGCCCGCGCCGCTCTTCCCCGGCCACGACACCCTCGGCACGCTCAAGCACATCGTGGGGACCGGCCACGACCACACCTGGTTCGTGCTGACGCGGTCCATCGTGGAGAAGGAGTTCGCGCTCTCCGGCTCGGAGCAGAACCCCGACATCACCGGCAAGGACCTGAAGCTGGTGCTCTCGCGCGTACGCAAGGGGGCGCCTGGTCCCGTGCAGGCGTTCCTCGACCACGGCGAGGACTTCGTGGTCCGCCGCACCCTGCGCGACCTCGTCGACGGCATGAACGCGATCTCCCCCGGCCCCAAGCTCGAACTCGCCCAGGTGGAGCGGGAGATCCTGGCGCGCGACCGCGAGATCGACAACGGTTACGGCAAGGACTTCCAGGTCATGTCGATGCGCAACGCGCGCGCGTACTGGCCGGACCGCCTCACCCGGGTGGCGAAGCCGCACCGGCTGCTCGACCCGGCGCACGGGCCGCTCATTGCCGTACGGCTGCACGTGCTGACGCGCAAGACGCTCGGCGGCCTGGAGACGACGCTGGACTCGCAGGTCGTACGGCCGGACGGGACCCCGTTCGACGGGCTGTACGCGGCCGGTGAGGTCGCCGGGTTCGGCGGCGGCGGGGTGCACGGCTACAACGCGCTGGAGGGGACGTTCCTCGGCGGCTGCATCTTCTCGGGCCGGGCGGCGGGACGGGCGCTGGCGAGGAAGCTGGCGTGAGTGCCGGGTCTAGCCTCAACGGGGCGCTGAGCCCTACTCGTTGACCAGCACCGGTACGGACAGGACCGCGCTCGCCGGGGTCCCCTTCAGCGGGGACTTCGGCACGGCCGTGAAGTCGATGCCGGCACCCTCCGCGCGCGGTCCGGCGTGCCCGGCGGTGCCGTGGGCGGCCTCCCCCGCCTCGCCCTCCTCCGCGTACTGGAAGGAGCCGGTGCCGACCAGGTGGCCGCGCTCGTCGTAGAACGCGGCGCGCAGCTCCAGCGCGAGCACGTCGCTCACGTCGGAGGTGATGGCGAAGTGGCCGGTGACGGACGGCTTCTCGGCGGGCTCGCCGGAGAGCGTGAGCTTGGTGATCCGCACCCGGTCCGTGAACGGGCCCTGCTCCAGGCGCACTTCGCCCTTCGCCGGGACCTTGGCGAGGGTCGCGGCGGGCGCCGGGGCGCCGCTCGGCGCGGGGAAGGTGACGGCCGGGGCCGCCGCCTGCTCGGCCCGCGCGGGCCGCTGTCCGGCGTCGGCCTGGTCACCCTTGCCGCCGGAGCCCCCGCAGGCCGTGGTGAGGGCCAGGGCGGTCAGGGCGAGAGCGGCCAGACGGATCGAGCGGTTCACTGCGTACTCCAGCGGGATCGGGGCTGTGTCGGCGGGTGCGGGGCCGGGAGAGGGATGCTCCCCCGGCCCCTGGTGGGGCTGACCACGGCGGGTCAACCGCCCTGTGTATGCGATGGGTTGGGGCGACGTTTCACGTGAAACAGCTCGGCGGTTTCACGTGAAACAGGCTGGCGGTTTCACGTGAAACAGCGCGCCGCCAAACCGCTCTGCCGCGTCAGCCGCGCGGCGCCCGGCCGAAGAGCGAGCGGTACATCTTGCCGTACAGCTCCGTGTTGATGTGGCTCGCCGCGAACTTCTCGGCGCCCGGCCCGTACGCGTAGATCGGCACGTCGGCGCCGGTGTGGTTGCCGGAGAGGTAGGTCAGCCACAGGCTCGCCTCGGGGGTGCCGTCCTTGACGCCCGCCGGGTCGTCCGGCGTGCGGAAGGTCGCCGGGGCGAAGTTCTTGGTGTCACCGGAGCCCGCGCCGTTGAGGATGCCGGACGAGCGGACCGGGTCCTTGGCACCCGACTTCTCGCGCGAGGGCAGCGAGTTGTTCGCCGGGTTGCCCGCGTCCGTGTTGGCCGGGGGCGCGACGGACTCGGCGTTGGTGTAGGTGCCCTTCTCGATGATGTTGAAGCCCGCGCACTCGTGGTCGGCGGTCACGATGACCAGCGTGTGGCCGTCCTTCCTGGCGAAGTCGTACGCCGCCTTGACTGCGTCGTCGAACGCCTTGACCTCGGCGAGCGTCTGGGCGGCGTCGTTGGCGTGCGAGCGCTTGTCGATCTGGGCGCCCTCGATCTGGAGGAAGAAGCCCTTCTTGGAGCGGCCGTCGAGCAGGTCGATCGACTTCTTCGCCATGTCGGCGAGGGTCGGCTCCTGCTTCTGCGGGGCGTCCGCCGGGAGCCCGGCCTTGGCCTGCTCGACGGTGAGGTTGCCACGGTTGAAGAGGCCGACGACCTTCTTGCCCTTGACGCCGGCGAGGTCGGCCTTGGTGGCGACCTTCTGGCTGGCGGCGGTCTGGGCGGGCAGGCTCGGGTCGCCGAAGCTGCCGAGCACCTGGTAGCCCTGGGCCTGGAGGGCCTTCTGGTCGTCCGGCTCGAAGCGGGCGAGGCCGCCACCGAGGACGACGTCGGCGGTGCCGTTGCGCGCGATCTGCTCGGCGACCGGCGTGATCAGCGTCTTGTCCTCGGGGGCCTTCTCGTACGAGCCGTCCGCGTTCTTGGGCAGGCAGGCCGCGTCCGAGTAGACCGGGCCCTGGCAGCCGCGCAGCAGCACATGGCTGAACTGGGCGCCCGGGGTCGCGTCGGTGACCTCGGCGGTCGAGACGTTGCCCGTGGCGAAGCCCGCCTTCTTGGCCTGCTCCATCAGCGTGACGCGGCGCTTCTCGTACGCGTCCACGCCGAGCGCGGCGTTGTACGTCTTCACGCCGGACGACCAGGCGGTGGCCGAGCTCGCCGAGTCGGTGACGAGCGCGGGCTGGTCGGTGCCCTTCTCCACGGCGTACGTGGCGACCGCGCCGGTGAACGGCAGGCGCTCCATGTTCAGCTTGCCCTGGGCGCCGTAGTAGCGCTCGCGGCCGGCGGTGACATGGGTGCGGCCCATGCCGTCACCGAGCAGGTAGATGACGTTGTGTATCTCCTGGCCGTGGCCCGGGAACGGGCGGCCGCCGTGCTGCGGGGCGGAGTTGGCCGTGACGGCGCTGCCCGCCGCGACGGCGGAGGCCAGCGCCACCACCGTCAGCGCCTTGCGGCGCTTGTGTCCCATGGATCTCATGGCCGCGAAGCTATGAGCCGAAAATGAACGAGTTGTGAGGTGCGGGCGTACGGCGAACGAACGGCTTTGCCCTTCCGTGGTGTTGGTCTGCCCGTCCGCGTGCGCTATCCGTACGACAGGCCGGAGCAGATGTTGTCGTCGGCCGAGCGGGCCTTGTCCGCGACCTCGGAGGGGACGGCGGCGGGGGCGGCGGGGCCAGCCGTGGGGGCGGCCGCGTACGTCGAGCCGAGGATGACGCTGAGGCCCGCCGCCTTGGCCGGGCGCAGCAGCGCGCCGGGGAAGCGTTGGGCGAGCGCGTCGGCGTGGGCGCGCTCGCCCGGCCCGTACTCGATGACGGTGTGGACGAAGTCCTGGGTGGCGGCGGTCGCCGTGCCGGTGACCGTGTAGCCGTCCGCCTTCAGGGAGTCGGCGGCGCGGGCCGCCAGGCCCTTGGTGGTGGTGCCGTTGTAGACGGCGACGGCCACTCCGGCGCCCGACGGCGGGGCGGGCGGGGGGCTGGGGCTCGCCGCCTTGGCGTCGGACTGCTTGCCGCCCGCGTCCTCGCCGTCGACCGTGCGGTCCGCGCGCAGGGCCGCGAAGAGCGCGTCGGCCTGCGGCTTCACTATCGCCACGCGTGCGCCCTCGTACCGCCAGGGCAGGGTGACGAACTTGGTGTTGTGCAGGTCGATGCTCTTCATCGACATGGCGAAGGAGATCAGCTTGTCGGCCGAGCCGAGGCCCGGGTCGACGGTCATGGACTGGGTGGCGGCCTTGGCGAGCGGGAAGAGGGTGGTGGGACTGAGCCCCTTCGACTTGACCTTCTTCATGAGGCTGGAGATGAACGCCTGCTGGCGCTGGATGCGGCCGATGTCGGAGCCGTCACCTATGCCGTGCCGGATGCGTACGTAGTCGAGCGCCTTCTGGCCGGAGACGTCCTGGACACCCTTGGTGAACAGCCGCTCCCCGCGCGCGTGGCGGTTGGGGTTGAGGTCGCCCTCGTAGATGTCCTTGGGCACACAGACCTGGACGCCGCCGACGGCCTCGGTCATCTTGGCGAAGCCCGCGAAGTCCACGACGACGGTGTGGTCGACGCGCAGCCCGGTCAGCTTCTCGACGGTGTTCTGGGTGCAGGCCGGGTTGCCCTTGGCGGTGTCACCCACGGAGAACGCCGAGTTGAACATCACGTTGTGCTGGGGCTTGGTCCAGCTGCCGTTCGGCAGCTTGCAGGGCGGCACGTCGACCAGGGTGTCGCGGGGTATGGAGACGGCCGTGGCGTGGTGGTGGTCGGCGTGGACATGCATCAGGAACGCGGTGTCCGAGCGGCCGATGTCACCGCTGCCGTGGCCGTACTCGACGTTGTCGCCGGCCCGCGAGTCCGAGCCGACGACCAGGACGTTCTGTCCCTTGGCGGAGGCGGCCGGGCGGTCGCCGGAGACCCCGCCGTCGTCGAAGGTGCGGATGTCGCCGTTGAGCTGGAGGTAGAGCCAGCCGATCCCGGCCACGACGAGGACCAGGAAGGCCGCCAACACGGCCAGCACCAGACGCAGTCGGCCGCGTCTGCGCCGCCGGGCCGGGGGCGCGCCGACGGCGCCCTTCCGGCTCCCGCCGCGCGCGTGTCCCGCCTTGTGGCTGCCTGCCATCCGTACGCCCTGTCCCTGTCCGCTTGGTTGTACAGTTGCGCAATGTAGCAAGTCTTACTGAGAGATCCGAGAGGGTCGCCGAGACCGGAAGGACGACGGGATGTTCCTGCGCAATGGCTTGGAGCCCTGGCATCTGCTGATCGTTGCCGTGGTGCTGATCCTCCTCTTCGGCTCCAAGAAGCTGCCCGACACGGCCCGGGCCCTGGGCAAGTCGCTGCGGATCCTCAAGAGCGAGACGCGGGCGATGAAGGACGAGTCCGGCCGGGCCGACACGGCGCCGGGCACCGCGGCCGAGACCGCGCCCCGCACGATCCCGGGGGCCTGAACCTCCCGCGCCGCCCGCGCCGCCCTCACCGTCGCAGCGCCGTCGTAGCGCCGTCGTAGCGCCGTCGTAGCGCCGTCGTAGCGCCGTCGTAGCGCCGTCGTAGCGCCGTCGTAGCGCCGTCGTAGCGCCGTCGCAGTCCCGCCGTACGGACTTATCCACAGGCTGCGGACGATGTCGGCGCGGCGGCGCATGATGGGGTCCATGAACGAGATGCCGGAGTGGGAGAAGCGGTTCAGGGCGCCCCGGGTCGGGCTCCCCGACTGGGCGGAGGACGCCCCGGACCGCTCGCTGTTCGTGTCGAACGCGACGGGGACGTACGAGCTGTACGCATGGGACCGGGCGACCGGCGCCCAGCGCCAGGCGACGAACCGGCCGAACGGGACGACGGAGGGGGTGCTGACGCCGGACGGCGCATGGATCTGGTGGTTCAACGACACGGACGGGGACGAGTTCGGCGTGTGGATGCGCCAGCCGTTCGGCGGGGGCGACGACGAGCCGGCCGTGCCCGGCCTGGAGCCGTCCTACCCGGCGGGCCTCGCCCTGGGCCGGGACGGCACGGCGGTGGTCGGCCGCTGCACCGACGAGGACGGCACGACGGTCCACGTCGTCCGGCCCGGGGCCGCGCCCGTGGAGATCTACCGGCACCGCGAGTCGGCGGGCGTCGGCGACCTCTCGCACGACGGGACGCTGATCGCCCTGGAGCACACCGAGCACGGCGACGCGATGCACTCGGCGCTGCGCGTGGTCCGGCTCGACGGCTCCACGGCCGCCGAGCTCGACGACACCAAGGGCGGCGCGGAGGAGCTCGGCCTGGAGGTGCTCGGCTTCGCGCCGCTGCCCGGCGACACCCGGCTGCTGATCGCGCACCAGCGGCGGGGCCGCTGGGAGCCGATGGTGTGGGACGTGGCGTCCGGCGACGAGACCGAGCTCGCGCTCGAACTGCCCGGCGACGTCGCGGCGGAGTGGTACCCGGACGGCTCGGCGCTGCTCGTCGTCCACAGCTTCGAGGCCCGCAGCGAGCTGTTCCGGTACGACCTGGCGGCGGCCGAGCTGATCGAGGTGGAGACCCCTGCCGGTTCCGTCTCGAGCGCCACGGCCCGGCCCGACGGGACCGTGGAGTACCTGTGGTCGTCGGCGGCCCGGCCCTCCGAGGTGCGCTCCACGACCGGCGCGGTCGTCCTCGACCCGCCCGGCATGAAGGCGCCGGGGTCGGTCCCGGTGGAGGACGCGTGGGTGGAGGGTCCCGGGGGCCGCATCCACGCGCTGGTGCAGAAACCGGCCGGGTCCGGCCCGTTCCCGACGGTCTTCGACCTCCACGGCGGCCCGACCTGGCACGACAGCGACGCGTTCGCGGCGGGCCCGGCGGCCTGGCTGGACCACGGGTACGCGGTGGTGCGCGTCAACTACCGGGGCTCCACCGGGTACGGCAGGGAGTGGACGGACGCGCTCAAGCACCGGGTCGGGCTCATCGAGCTGGAGGACGTGGCGGCGGTGCGGGAGTGGGCGGTCTCGTCCGGCCTCGCCGACCCGTCCCGGCTGGTCCTGGCAGGCGCGTCCTGGGGCGGCTATCTGACCCTGCTGGGCCTGGGCACCCAGCCGGACGCGTGGGCACTGGGCCTCGCGGTGGTGCCGGTCGCGGACTACGTGACGGCGTACCACGACGAGATGGAAGCGCTGAAGGCGATGGACCGCACGCTGCTCGGCGGCACGCCGGAGGAGGTCCCGGAGCGCTTCGAGGCGTCGTCGCCCCTGACGTACGTGGACGCGGTGAAGGCTCCCGTCTACATCTCGGCGGGCGTCAACGACCCGCGCTGCCCGATCCGCCAGGTCGAGAACTATGTGGAGCGCCTGGCCGCGCGGGGCGCGGTGCACGAGGTGTACCGGTACGACGCGGGGCACGGCTCGCTGGTGGTGGAGGAACGGATCAAGCAGGTGCGGCTGGAGCTGGAGTTCGCGGCGAAGGTCCTGGGCACCGCCGCGCCCGGGACGGCGGGGGGTGGTGGCGCGTAGGCGCGTGCGCGGTCGGCGGGAACGGGGTGCGGCTCAGTGGGGTGCGCAGCCCGGCGGGAACGGGGCGGGGTGCGCAGCCCGGCGGGGCGCGGCCCGGCGGGAACGGGGTGCGGCTCAGCGGGGTGCGCGGCCCGGCGGGGCGGGGTGCGGCCCGGCGGGAACGGGGTGCGGCTCAGTGGGGTGCGCGGCCCGGCGGGGCGGGGTGCGGCCCGGCGGGAATGGGGTGCGCAGCCCGGCGGGAACGGGGTGCCGCTGCGCCCACCCGTGCCGCCCTTAGCGGCACGATTGCCCGCAGCGGCGCGGGCGACGGGCGACGGGCGGCGGGCGGCGGGCACCCCGCAGCCGCGCGGGCGGCAGGCACACGCTCCCGGCACCGCACGCCACCGCACCCCGCAGCCCCGCCCCCCGTAGGGGTTCCGTACCGTGGTGGTGTGTACCGGTTCCTGCTGACGCCCCGCTGGTGGGGGATCAACGTCTTCGTCGTGCTGGCCATCCCCTTCTGCGTGTTCATGGGGTCCTGGCAGCTCGGCCGCTTCGAGGACCGCGTGCAGTCGCACAACGCGGCCGAGGACCGGCCCGACGCCGCCGAGCGGAAGGCCGCGCCACTGCGCGAGCTGCTGCCCGTGGACCAGAAGACCTCGGGCCGCACGGCGAGCGCGACCGGGCGGTACGGGGAGCAGTTCCTGGTGCCGGACCGCCGGGTGGACGGCCACAGCGGCTCGTACGTGCTGACCCTGCTGCGTACCGACGGCGGCAAGGCGCTGCCCGTGGTGCGCGGCTGGCTGCCCGAGGGCCGCCCGGCGCCCGCCCCGCCCACCGGCGAGGTCACCGTGGACGGCGCGCTCCAGGCCTCCGAGACGCCCGGGACGGACGGGGTGAACGCCTCGGGCGGGCTCCCGAGGGGCCAGCTCGGGATGATCAGCGCGGCGTCGCTGGTCAACCTCGTGCCGTACGAGGTGTACGACGCGTGGATCACGCTCACCAAGGCCGACTCGGGGATGACGGCCGTGCCGGCGGTCAAGCCGCAGAACACCGGCCTGGACCTGAAAGCGTTCCAGAACCTCGGCTACACCGGCGAGTGGTTCGTCTTCGCCGGGTTCGTGGTCTTCATGTGGTTCCGGCTGCTGCGCCGCGAGGCCGAGGCGGCGGAGGACGCGGAGCTGGGCCTGGCGCCCGAGCCCAGCGGTACGGGCTGAGTAGTTCTACCTTGCGTAGTTCTACCTCTGCGTAGTTCTACCTCTGCGTAGTCCTACCTCCGCGTAGTTCTACCTCTGCGGGCCGGGGGCCCTGTCGCTCCGCCGGGCCGAGCCTGACGGGAGACCGGCCCCACCCCCTCGTGTCACCCTCCCGACGAGGCCCGTCGGCGTGCCGTCAGCGTGTGGCCGGGGTCGGTGCCGGGGCCGCGAGGATGCCCGTGCGGTAGATCGTTCCGGCACAGGCGTTGGGGATGGTCGCCTCGGCGGTCGGCGCGCCCGGCTCGGCGACATGGGTCACCGCGACCTTGCCGTCCGTCTGCGTGCCGGGCGTCACCGGGTCGACCCCGGCGAGCTGGGGCTGGGCGCCCGTGGACGCCGTACCTGTCCCGGCCCCGGTGCCTGCGGTCGCCCCGCCACCGCCACCGCCACCGCCACCTCCGCCGGCCGTCGACGGCGAGGGGTCGGGCGAGGGCTGCGGCTTGGGGCAGGTCTCGGACGGCACCCAGGCGAACTTGACCTCGTACGCGGCCGACGGCTTGAGGACCAGGCCGGTCGCTTCGAGCGCGGGGTCGGGCAGCCCGGCCGCCGGGTCGCCGGTGGCGTGGTCGACGACGGTGATCCGGGAGGCGTCGGCCGCGCCGAGCGCCTGGAAGTCGACCTTGCCGGCCCCGCTGACCTGGCAGAGCTTCGTCGAGACGTTGGCGACGCGGAACGTGCCGTAGACCTTGCCGTCGGCGTCGGGCTTGCTGATCCGGGCGGACTTCACGCCGAGCTCGGCCGCGTCGCAGACCGGCGAGCCGACCACGACGGGCCCGCCGACGGGCCCGGTCTCGCCGCCCACGGTGCCGCCGACGGCGGTCCGGCCGGGCTCCTCGGGCTTCACGGTCCCGGTCGGCGCCGGGGTGCGGGTGGTCCGGCCGGAGGGCCTGTCGGCCCCCCGCTCACCGTCCTCCACGCCGGGCGCGGTGCCGGTGCCGCCCTGGGCCTGCTGACCGTGCCCGGCGATGGAGGGCCGGTCCTCGGAGGCCGCGCCGGCGTTGGCGACGTGCAGGAACGCGGGGATCGCGGTGCCGATGAGCAGCGCCGCGGCGGCCGCGCCGACCACAGCCTGCTTCTTGCGGGCCTGGCGGGCGGGGACGGCCCGGCGCAGATGGTCCAGGGCTCCTTCGGACGGCTCCATGCCGTCCACCGCGCCGTGCAGCAGCCGCCGCAGCGCGTCTTCGTCCGGGGTGAGGCCAGGTGGGAAGGGGTCGTTCACAGTTCCGTTTCCAGTCCGGTCGTCCAGAGGGCGGTCGGGCCCGTATGTGCTCTCCCCGTGGTGGCGGCCGGGGCCGCGCTCACCGTCTTCGCCGTGGTGCCCGTGTTCCCCCCGGGCCCCGGCCGCGCCGTCGTAGGTACCGCCGTTCGCGCCGTAGGTACCGCCGTTCGCGCCGTCGTCCCGCCGGCCGCGGTGGTCGCCGCGCCCGCCGTCGTCTCCCTGCCGGTCCTGTTGGTCCTCCCCGTCTCCGAATCCAGCATTCCACTTGGCGCTCATACCGGTGCCTCCATGGCTATCCGGAGTGCCGCGATGCCACGCGAGCCGTACGCCTTCACCGAGCCCAGGGATATCCCCAGCGTCTCGGCGACCTGGGACTCGGTCATGTCCGCGAAGTACCGCAGCACGAGGACCTCGCGCTGGCGGCGCTGGAGGCCGCGCATGGCCTTGATCAGGGCGTCCCGCTCCAGCTGGTCGTACGCGCCCTCCTCGGCGCTCGCCATGTCGGGCATCGGCTTGGAGAGCAGCTTGAGCCCGAGGATGCGGCGGCGCAGCGCCGAGCGGGACAGGTTGACGACGGTCTGGCGCAGATAGGCGAGCGTCTTCTCGGGCTCGCGCACGCGCGAACGGGCCGAGTGGACGCGGATGAAGGCCTCCTGGACGACGTCCTCGCAGGAGGCCGTGTCGTCGAGCAGCAGCGCGGCGAGCCCGAGCAGCGAGCGGTAGTGGGCGCGGTAGGTCTCGGTCAGGTGGTCGACGGTGGTCCCAGCGGCCATGGCGTCGTCAGTGCCCTCGCGGGCCGGCGTCGGCTGGGCGGGGACCCTGGTGGGGCGCGCGGTCGGCATGGGGGCGATCACCGGCATGCCGCCGGCAGGCCGCGGCCGCCGGAGCGGGCGGACCACCGCGCCGCGCACCGGAATCGCGCTGATGTCGAGAACCTCTGCCACGCCAGTTGGACACGCTTCCCCCCGTCAGGGTTGTACGCGTACGACACCGTTTTTGACAGTGCGACAAATGCCCTCATGCGTACTCGCTCTTCCCCAATGCCCCGATATTTACGGCACCTTGATGGGCGACCGCATAGACGCTCCATGCCGGGCTGCCGGTTGCAGGGACACGGAAATGAATCGTGTAACAGGGCAACGGCGCAGTTCAAGTGGTACAGACCAGCGACTTGCTCACAGAGCGTTCACAGATCCTACAAAGTCTGTGGCCTTCCCGACGGCGAAATCGCGCCGGTATTTCAGCCGCTGAATTCGCCGGCCGCCAGCTCGGCGATCTGAACGGCGTTCAAAGCGGAGCCCTTACGGAGGTTGTCGCCGCAGACGAAGAGATCGAGCGCGTACGGATCGTCGGGCGAGCGCCGCACCCGTCCCACCCACGCCGGGTCCGTGCCGACCGCGTCGGCGGGCGTCGGAAACTCCCCCGCCGCCGGGTCGTCCAGGAGCACCACGCCGGGCGCGGTCGCCAGGATCTCGTGGGCCCGCGCCACCTCGACCTCGTTCTCGAAGGTCGCGTGGACGGAGACGGAGTGGGTGGTGATCACCGGGACCCGGACGCAGGTCGCGGCCACCGCGAGCCGCGGCAGGCCGAGCACCTTGCGGGTCTCCTCGCGCAGCCCCAGCTCCTCGCTGGACCAGCCGCCGTCGGCCGGATCCCCCGACCAGGGCACCACGTTGAGCGCCACCGGCGCCGCGAACGGCCCGGTGTCCTCGCCCACCATGCGGCGCACGTCGCCGGGCCCGGTGCCCAGTTCCGTACCGGCGACGAGGGAGAGCTGTTCGCGCAGGGCCGCGACGCCGGCCCGTCCGGCGCCGCTGACCGCCTGGTACGTGGAGACGACGAGGCCGCTCAGGCCGTACTCGGCGTGCAGCGCGCCCACCGCCACGATCAGCGCGAGGGTGACGCAGTGCGGGGAGGCCACGATCCCGCGCGGCCGCAGCCGTACGGCATGGGGATTGACCTCGGGCACCACCAGCGGCACGTCCGGGTCCATGCGGAAGGCCGCCGAGGTGTCGACGACCACCGCGCCCTTGGCCGCGGCGACCGGCGCCCACTGGGCGGCGACCTGTTCGGGCACCAGGAAGACGGCGACGTCGATGCCGTCCAGCGCCTCCTCGCCCAGGGCCAGGACCTCGGTCTGCTCGCCGCGCACGACGAGCTTGCGGCCCGCCGAGCCCGCGGAGGCGACGAGTCTGATCTCGCCCCAGACGTCCGCGTGCTGGGACAGGATCTGGAGCATCACCGCGCCGGCGCCCCCGGTCGCTCCGACGACCGCGAGCGCCGGCTTGCGGTTCATCGTCCGGTGCCTCCGTAGACGACCGCCTCGTCGGAGTCGGAGTCGAGCCCGAAGGCGGTGTGCACGGCGCGCACGGCCTCGTTGACGTCGTCGGCGCGGGTGACGACCGAGATGCGGATCTCGGAGGTCGAGATCAGCTCGATGTTCACGCCCGCGTCGCTGAGCGCCTCGAAGAACCCGGCGGTGACGCCCGGGTTGGTCTTCATCCCGGCGCCGACCAGCGAGATCTTGGCGATCTGGTCGTCGTAGCGCAGCGACTCGAAGCCGATGGTCGCCTTGGTCCGCTCCAGGGCGTCGATGGCCTTGCGGCCCTCGGACTTGGGGAGCGTGAACGAGATGTCGGTCAGCCCGGTCGAGGCGGCCGAGACGTTCTGGACGACCATGTCGATGTTGATCTCGGCATTGGCGATGGCCCGGAAGATGGCCGCGGCCTCGCCCGGCTTGTCGGGGACCCCGACCACCGTGATCTTCGCCTCGGAGACGTCGTGGGCGACTCCGGAGATGATGGCGTGCTCCACCTGCTGACCTTCCGCCTGGGAACGTGGTTCGTTGCTGACCCAGGTGCCCTGCAGTCCGCTGAAGGACGACCGCACATGGATCGGGATGTTGTAACGGCGTGCGTACTCGACGCAGCGGTGCAGCAGCACCTTGGAGCCGGACGCGGCCAGCTCCAGCATGTCCTCGAAGGAGATCCAGTCGATCTTCCGGGCCTTCTTCACCACACGCGGGTCGGCGGTGAACACGCCGTCGACGTCCGTGTAGATCTCGCAGACCTCGGCGTCGAGCGCCGCCGCGAGGGCGACGGCCGTGGTGTCGGACCCGCCGCGGCCGAGCGTGGTGATGTCCTTCTTGTCCTGGGACACGCCCTGGAACCCGGCCACGATCGCGATGTTGCCCTCGTCGAGGGCGGTGCGGATACGGCCCGGCGTGACATCGATGATCCGCGCTTTGTTGTGGACCGAGTCCGTGATGACACCGGCCTGGCTGCCCGTGAACGACTGGGCGTTGTGGCCCAGGTTTTTGATCGCCATGGCCAGCAGGGCCATCGAGATCCGCTCTCCGGCGGTCAGCAGCATGTCGAATTCCCGGCCGGTGGGCATCGGAGATACCTGCTCGGCGAGATCGATCAACTCGTCCGTCGTGTCGCCCATCGCGGAAACCACGACGACCACCTGGTGGCCGTTCTTCTTGGCTTCCACGATCCGCTTGGCGACGCGCTTGATGCCCTCGGCATCGGCAACGGAGGAGCCTCCGTACTTCTGCACGACAAGGCCCACGTGCGCTCCTCGCTCAGTCCATTACTGCGGTCAGCTCAGTCTAACGAGCGGCCCGGATCCGCCCGGGAGGTGCCACATCGTGAGATGTCCCGCTCGCGATGTGATCTTGGTAGGGCCCCGGGTGGGGGGATCGGATCCGGTCCGCTCGTGGAGGGGCACATGCCCGGCCGAACCCGTTGTACGCACGGGTGTGGGCCGGCTCACAGGGCGGCGGGGCGAGTACGGCGCGGCTCGGCGGCCCGGCCGGGGAGATACGGCGACGGCCGGGCGGGTCGCGGGGCGCTGCTTGGCCGTACGGCGGGGCGCTACTTGACCGTGCGCAGGCCCAGCGGGCCCGCGATCTCCTCGGCCATCACACGGCCCGCCTCCTCGGCGAGCGACTCCTCGGTCAGGTCCTCGTCCGTGTCGAGCCCGTCCAGCTCCTCCAGGGGCTGGTTGAGGCGGACGTGGGCGACCAGGGACTGGAGGGCGCGCAGGGTGGCGGAGGCGGTGGAGCCCCAGTTGGAGAAGTAGGAGAACTGCCACCACCACAGGGCCTCGGTGGTGCGGCCCGCGCGGTAGTGGGCGAGGCCGTGGCGCAGATCGGTGACGACGTCGGCGAGGTCGTCGGAGATCCGGCACGGCACGGGCGCCTTGCGCGGCTCGTACGGGTCGAAGACCTCGGAGTACACGTCGATGGGCTCCAGCAGGGCCGCGAACCGCTCGCGCAGATCGTCGACGTCCGGCTCGGGGCCGAGGTCCGGCTCGTACCGCTCGTCCGGGACGATGTCCTCGTGCGCGCCGAGGCGACCGCCCGCGAGCAGCAGCTGGGAGACCTCCAGGAGCAGGAACGGGACCGCGCTGTCCGGCTCGTCGCCCTTGGCCACTTCGGTGACCGCGACGATGAAGGACTCGACCTGGTCCGCGATCTGGACCGCGAAGGAGTCCGGATCCTGGTTGACCGCGTGCAGCGTTGCGTCAGACATCGAGAAGTCGCCTTCCTTCAAAGGCCCGCCCGAGCGTGACCTCGTCCGCGTACTCAAGGTCTCCCCCGACGGGGAGTCCGCTGGCCAGTCGGGTGACCCGCAGGCCCATCGGTTTGATCATGCGGGCGAGGTACGTCGCCGTGGCCTCGCCCTCCAGGTTCGGGTCGGTGGCCAGGATCAGCTCGGTGACCGTGCCGTCGGCGAGCCGGGCGAGCAGCTCGCGGATGCGCAGATCGTCCGGACCGACTCCCTCGATGGGGCTGATGGCACCGCCGAGCACGTGATAGCGGCCGCGGAACTCGCGGGTCCGCTCGATCGCCACGACGTCCTTCGGCTCCTCCACCACACAGATGACGGCCAGGTCGCGGCGCGCGTCACGGCAGATGTTGCACCGCTCCTGCTGCGCCACGTTGCCGCACACCTCGCAGAACCGGACCTTGTCCTTCACTTCGAGCAGGGCGTGCGCGAGGCGGCGTACGTCCGTGGGCTCGGCCTGGAGGATGTGGAAGGCGATCCGCTGCGCGCTCTTGGGACCGACGCCGGGCAGCCTGCCCAACTCGTCGATGAGGTCCTGGACCACGCCTTCGTACAACGGACTGCCTCTCGGGAACGCCGGGGATCGTCTGGATGCTTACGGTAGTTGGTGGGCGGGCGCCGCATAAGGGCGGCCGCCGATGGGCTCGCGGGCCCGGCTCAGAAGGGCAGGCCCGGCATGCCGCCGAGGCCCTGCGCCAGCGGGCCGAGCTTCTGCTGCTGGAGCTGCTGCGCGTTCTCGTTCGCCGCCTGGACGGCCGCGACGACGAGGTCGGCGAGCGTCTCGGTGTCGTCGGGGTCGACAGCCTTCGGGTCGATGACGAGGCCGCGCAGCTCGCCGGAGCCGGTCACGGTCGCCTTGACCAGACCGCCGCCGGCCTGGCCGTCGACCTCGGTCGCGGCGAGCTCCTCCTGCGCGCGGGCGAGGTCCTGCTGCATCTGCTGCGCCTGCTGGAGCAGCTGCTGCATGTTGGGCTGGCCACCACCAGGAATCACGGTGCACTCCGTCTGTTCGTCTTTACGCGTTACGGCATTACGGCTCACCGGCTTGGTTACGGCTGACGGCTTGACGGCTCCACGCGTCGTCAGCCGGAAGGGTCCGGCACTCCGAGCCTACGTGGTCTACCCGCCCCCTGCTCCGCAACTCTTTCGAGTGAGTCGACGGAGGTTCTCCTACCTGATCAAGGCCCACTTACGGGGGGAAATACCGGGATATCGGCCCTCGCTCCCACCATTCGGCGGTAGGAAGGGCAGTCACGTCTCGGGGGAGGCCGGAACGCTCGTCGCACAGCGCGAGGTGGCGTAACTGTACGTTACGTCACCTCATGTGGCGGCGAGAGAGATTTCGATACACACCGCGGAGGGAGCGCCGGGTGAGCCAGCCGGAGATGCAGCCCGAGGGGCCCCCGGGACCGCCCCGGGACGAGCGCGACCTGACCGGGCGCCCGTTCCCGCTCGGCGACTGGGGCGAACCCGCGGAACGGCTGGACGAGCTGTACCGGTGGGTCGAGGCGGGGGCGCTGCGCACGGCCGAGTGGTACCTGGCGGACCGGCTGTGGAAGCGGCGGGGGGCGCGGGTGCTGCGGGTGTGCACGGCGGCGGGCGCGATCGCGGGGGCCGCCTTGCCGCTGCTCGACGTGACGGGCGCGCTGTCGGGCGCCTCGGGCTGGGGCTACTTCTTCTTGCTGCTGGGGGCGGCGTGCCTGGCCTGCGACCGGTACTTCGGGCTGACGTCGGGGTGGATGCGGGATGTGGCGACGGCGCAGGCGGTGCAGCGGCGGTTGCAGGGGCTTCAGTTCGACTGGGCGTCGGAGAGCGTACGGGAGGTGCTGGGGCCGACGGAGGGGACGGCGAGCGAGGCGGCGGAGCGGTGCCTGAGCGTCCTGCGCCGGTTCTCGGAGGACGTGACGGAGCTGGTCCGGTCCGAGACGGCGGACTGGATGGTGGAGTTCCGCTCCGGTCCGGCGCCGCTGGTGATGCAGTCCCTGGCGTCCTCGTCGCCGCGCCCGGACGCGGCCCCCGGCCCGGGGCGGTTTCCCTTGCCCCCGGGCACGCGCCCGAACATGCCGCGCCAGCGGCCCCCGGAGTCCCCGCGGTAGCGATCCACCGGGGCGAAGGTGGCTTTCCCGGGGGCTACGCCCCCGGGCCCCTGTTTGTCTGCGGGTTGTGCGTGGCTGGTCGCGCAGTTCCCCGCGCCCCTTGAATGCCGCTGCGCGGCATCCTCGGGGCGGCCCGAAGGGGCGCATTCAGGGGCGCGGGGCTGTGACATGTGCGGCTCCGCCGCGCGGGCGCGAGCACCCGGTTGCCCAGGGGCGCGGGGCTGTGACATATGCGGCTCCGCCGCGCGGGCGCGAGCAACCCGTCACGGTCCGCAGACGACCGAGTCTTTTAGGGGCGCGGGGAACTGCGCGACCAGCCCACCGCGGTCCGCAGACGAACACGGGGCCCGGGGGCGTAGCCCCCGGGAAGACCCACCGCCCTCAGCGGCGCGGCAGTAGCGTCCTTGCCAAGCGGCGGGTCAGGGGCGCGCGCGGCTTCGGGGGTGTCGGGGGCGCAGCCACCGAGGAGGTCGGCTCCCCCTCGTGCCGCGACCGCGGCCCCGGCGGCCCCACCGCCTTCTTCCCCGCGATCCGGATCAGCGGCGCCCCCGCCACCTCCTCCACCCCGTGCCACATGTCGGGACGCGTCGCGAGCCAGGACAGGAGCTCCGTGCGCACCGGCCCGGGATCCGACCACGTGCCGTAGAACTTCGTGCCCGTGATGCAGATCGGCCGCAGGCCCGTCGTCGCCACCGCCCCCCACACCGCCGCCGCGACCCCCGGACAGTGCTCCGCCCGGAAGTCGTCGAACGCCACGATCCCGTCCGGCGCCACCAGCGCCCGCGCCGCCTCGATGTCCCCGTACACGTGCTCGTAGAGGTGCGACGCGTCCACGTGGATGAAGCGGCAGGACAACGGCGACACCCGGGACTTGATCACCGAGGTGGGGGCCTGGACCACCACCGGCAGGTCGTCGTGGAAGGACAGGTAGTTCGCCTCGAACGCCCGCCGCGTCAGCGTCGCGTACGAGCGGTCCATCTCCTCGCTGTTGGGGTCGTCCGGCGCGGGCGAGTCGAACAGGTCGCAGACCGTGAACGTCTCGCCCTCCCGCAGGTACGACCCCAGGAAGATCGCGCTCTTGCCCAGATACGCGCCGAGTTCCAGCAGGTCACCACGGAGTTCCTGGCGCTCCTGGCGGGCCAGGAACCAGTCGAAGAGCAGTTGGTCGGCGGGCCAGAACCACCCCTTCACGTCGGAGAAGCGGGCCGGGGCGGCGGCGCTCTGGGCGCTCGTCGTTGGTGGCATGGAGGACATGTTCCGGTCCTACTCCCGCCACATGGCGCGGAGTTTACGGTCAGGGGTGGGGCGGGTGGTGCCCCGGCGACATCCCCCTTCCGCCAAGGGAACGCGAGGGCCCCCAGGGGAGCTCAGCTGAAGATGATCATCGAGCCCTGTGCCAGCGACCGCGTCGCCGCCGCGTGCAGCCCCAGCCACACGTGCCGCTCCCGGGCGAACGGGCTCTCGTCGTACGGAATCGGGCCCGCCGGCTCCTCCAGCGACGTCGGGCGGTCCGGCGGGGCGGGGGCCATCGGCGGGTTGACCGGGTCTATCCCGATCGCCGGGGCCACGAACTCCAGCTCCCGCAGCAGCCCGTGGGTGGAGCCCAGCGGACCGCCCCCGGCGAGCAGTTCCTCGTTGGCGAGCGGGGTGTGGAAGTCGACGGGCACGTATGCGCCCGCGTGGTCGTAGTGCCAGACCAGATGGGACTGCTGGGCCGTCGTCTCGAACATCTCCAGGAGCTGTTCGTAGTCGCCGCCGAGCTCGTCCACCGGCGTCACGGCCAGGCGGCAGAGCTGGAGGAGGTAGGCGCGGCGCAGGAAGTGCAGCGCGTCGTAGTCGAAGCCGGCGACCGGGGCGACGTCGCCCGACAGACCGGGCATGTAGGCGAAGACGGGCACGGGCGGCAGCCCTGCCTCGCCGAGTGCCTTGTCGTACGAGGCGATCTCCTCGGCGAACGGGTTGTCGGGGCTGTGGCACAGCACGTCGACGAGGGGGACCAGCCACAAGTCACAGGCCACGGGGCTCCTTAGGAGGTCGCGATGGTCGGGACAGCGTAGTCCGCCGAGCACGCTCCGCGAAGCTCGCCCGTCAACTCCCGTGCGGGGTGCGCGTCAACGCGCCGTCGAACCGTCGGCCCAGGCGTCACACGCGTATCTGGAAATGCACAAGACACACATCAAGACCCCTACCCATCCCCCGTGGGTCTCAGCGGCCCACGTCCCAGATCCACACCCCGTCCACCCGCCGGCCCTCCCGGCCGAGCAGCCGCGCCACCGTCGTGTACAGCGCCTTGTCGTTGTCCTGCGGGGGCAGCACCACGAGCCCTGCCTTCCAGTACGCCAGGTCCGCCCGCGCCTGGGCGCGCCAGCCGTCGCCGATCTCCGGGATCGCGCCGCCGTAGCGCACGTCGCGCAGCAGGTTGGAGGTCCAGCGCGGGGAGGCGCCGTAGATGCCCATGCGGTCCGGGCCCCAGGGGCCGTTGAAGTAGCCGCCGGGCAGCGGGAAGCCGAGGTCCGCGCGGACCTGCCAGTGCAGGGCGTCGGCGGCGGCCGGGTCGGGCAGCGGCACCGTCACCACGGACTCGCCGGGCTTCACGAACGTACGCCACAGCCCGTCCGCGAAGAACGACGGCACCGGCGCCCGCTCGGTCACCGTGAAGGGGGTCGGCACGATCGGCAGCAGCGCGGCGGCCACCGCCGCGAGGCCGGTCAGCCGGTTCACCCGGCCCGCCCCGGCCAGGCGCCCCGCCGCCAGCGCGACCAGCGCGCCGAGCGCGGGCGCGCAGACCATCCCGACCCGGCCCTCGATGACCGACTCGAAGAGCGGGCGGTGGGCCAGCGCCCGCCAGGGACCCGGCAGGACGACATCTGTGTACGGGACGCGGATCTTCTGGCCGAGCGAGAGCAGGCCCGCCGCCACCGCCGTGCCCGCGAGCGCCTTGACCAGGGCGTGGCGCCACAGCCGTACCGTGATCGCGAAGGCCAGCGCGATCAGCGGCCAGCCGTAGAACGCGTTCTGCTCGGTCCGGTTGAGCGCCAGCTTGTCCGCCGTCGTCTCGTCGCCGAGCAGCGCCCGCCCGGAGAACTTCAGGAACGAGAGCGGGCTGTTGCCCGCGCTGTCGCCGTGCAGCACCGAGTGGTAGCTCTGGTCGCCGAAGAACTGCCAGGTCAGCGGGTACGCCACCAGGGGCAGGCAGACCAGGGCGGCCACCCCGATGCCCTGAGCCAGGGGGCGCGCCGCTTCCCGTGCGACGTCGCGCCGCGCCAGCGCGTACGACAGCGCGAAGAGC
This sequence comes from Streptomyces sp. NPDC023838, assembly GCF_040639555.1. NCBI lineage: Bacteria > Bacillati > Actinomycetota > Actinomycetes > Kitasatosporales > Streptomycetaceae > Streptomyces > Streptomyces sp. NPDC023838. The sequence goes on along the minus strand of NZ_JBFAAD010000018.1, from coordinate 12,453 downwards.
AGCATGCCGAGCGAGGCGAGCAGCAGGACCTCCTCGCCGAGGAAGATCTGGTACGCGGTGAACAGGCCGAGCAGCACACCGTCGCGGCGGACGTTCGCGGCCGGTGAGCACAGCCGCAGCGCGCGGTCGACGATCACCGGGATCATGAACAGGACGCAGAAGTTCGGGTGCGCGTTGGCGTGCGAGACCATCGGCGGGGCGAAGCCGGCGAGCGCGCCGCCGAGCCCGGCGGCCCACGGGTTGCCGGTCACCCACCGCGCGAACAGGCGGTACCAGGCGTACGCCGTGGCGGTCAGCCCCATCGTGAGGACCAGCGCCCAGGTGACGGTGGGGCCCAGCGCGAGGGTGACGGGGGTGAGCGGCACCGACAGGCCGAGCATGGGCGTGTTGCCCATGAGGTTCACGCCGTCCGGGAAGCCCTGGAGGGTGGTGAAGAGCGGGTCGCGCAGATGCCGGACGTTGTCGGCGGTGACCGAGAAGAACCACTCCCACTGGTTCTGGTCCTGGCCGGAGTCGGCGAGGTAGCCGCGCCCGAGGTCGGTCCACAGGTCCTTGTAGAGCAGGACCGAGGAGAGCAGGAAGAGGGCGAACAGCGCGAGGTTCGCGCGGCTCGCGGAACGGGCCTTGAGGCGTACGAGTTCGAGCAGGACGCGGCCGTAGTCGGCGGGGCCGACCTTGGAGCCCTCCTGGTGGGACCAGCGGACCGGGACCTCGGCCACGGGCCAGCCTTGGCGGCGGAAGTACTGGAGTATCTCCACGTCGATGCCCCAGCCGTCGAGGCGGGCGTCCGCGAAAGCCGCGCGCGCCTTGTCGCCGTCGAAGAGCTTGAAGCCGCACTGGGTGTCGTGGATGCCGGGGACCGCGACCGCGCGTATCAGCCGGTTGCCCATCCGCCCGAGCCACTCGCGGACCCGGCTCTGGTGGACCGCTATGTCGGCCTCGGGGTGGGCGCGGGAGCCGATCGCGGCGGCCGCCCGGGCGCCGTCGAGCTCCTTGGCGAGCCGGTCGAGCTCGGCGACGGGGGTGGCCAGGTCGGCGTCGGTAAGCAGCACGCGGGCGCCTCGCGAGGCGGCGACGCCGAGCCGCAGGGCATGGCCCTTGCCGCGGTTGCGCGGGGCGGCGAGGAGCCGGACGCGCGGGTCGGCGAGGGCGGCGGCGCGGGCGACGTCGGCGGTGCCGTCGTCGGACCCGTCGTCGACGACGACCAGCTCCCAGGAGAGCGGCGAGTCACGCAGATGCTCCCGGATCGCGTCCAGGGTGGGGGCCAGGCGCCGTTCCTCGTTGTACGCGGGGACGACGACCGAGAGGTCGAGGGGGCCGCCGTCCGTCACCGCTTCAGCCGCTCCGCCCAGGTGAGCGAGTGGTCGTTGTACGCGCAGATCACCGCGAAGGCGGCGTCCCCGTCGCCCTGGACCACCGCGTCCACGAGGTCGCCGTGGCCGTCCCACAGCCAGTCGCTGAGGTCGGAGCGCCCGCGCAGATAGGGGACGGCGAAGACCCAGCACTGCATGCGCAGCCGGTGCAGGAAGTCCGAGATGTACGGGTTTCCGGCGAGGGCGCCGAGCTCGCGCCAGAACCGGAGGTCGTAGCCGATCAGGATGTTCAGGTCGCCGCTGCGGGCGGCGCGGGAGCACTCCTCGGCGCGGCGCCGCACGGAGAGGAGCGCGGGACCGTGGGCGGAGCCGAGCGCGGTGATCTTCCGGAAGATCCCGTTCACCACCAGGGACCGGGCCTCGACCATCCCCTTGTAGTCCTCGACCGAGAACTCGTGGACGCGGAAGCCGCGGTGCTGGTCGGAGTCGAGCAGCCCCTGCGCGGTGAGGTCGACGAGCGCCTCGCGGACGGGGGTGGCGCTCACCCCGTACTGCTCGGCGATCTGCTTGACGGTGAACTCCTCGCCGGGCTGCAGACGCCCGGCCAGTATCTCGTCACGCAGCGCGTCGGCGATCTGCTGCCGCAGCGTGCTGCGCGTCACGCCTCCACTCGCGGGCACGGGCGCCCCTCCCCTCGTCGGTGTTCCGCACACGATAGGCCAGGCCCGGACGGGTGCCCCTCATCCCGCCCGTTGCCCGGAGCCCGCGACGACGCGGACGTACGGCCCGGGGAGGGAGGTTCCCGGGCCGTACGCGGTACGCGGTGGGACGCGGTGGGACGCGCGCTGCACCGCTGTGCGGCGGATCAGACGGTGTACTCGTCCGCCACCGACAGCGCCTCGTCGAGCACCGCGAGGCCTTCCTTGGCCTCGCCCTCGGTGATGTTGCAGGGCGGCACGACATGGGTGCGGTTCATGTTGATGAAGGGCCAGAGGCCGTTCTTCTTGCAGGCGGCGCCGAAGGCGGCCATGGGGGCGGCGTCGGCGCCAAAGGCGTTGTACGGCACGAGCGGCTCGCGCGTCTCCCGGTTCTTCACCAGCTCCAGCGCCCAGAAGGCACCGGTGCCGCGCACCTCGCCGACGGAGGGGTGGCGGGCGGCGAGCTCGCGCAGCCCCGGCTCCAGGACGGTGGAGCCGATGTGGGCGGCGTGGCCGACGACGCCCTCGTCCTCCATGACGTTGATGGTGGCGACGGCTGCGGCGCAGGCGAGGGGATGCCCGGAGTAGGTGAGCCCGCCGGGGAAGGGCCGCTTGTCGAAGGTGGCGGCGATCTCGGCGGAGATGGCGACGCCGCCGAGGGGGACGTAGCCGGAGTTGACGCCCTTGGCGAAGGTCATCAGGTCGGGGGTGACGCCGTACAGATCGGCGGCGAACCAGGACCCGGTCCGCCCGAACCCGCTCATGACCTCGTCCAGGACGAGGACGATCCCGTACCGGTCGCAGATTTCGCGGACGCCGGCGAGGTAGCCGGGGGGCGGGGTCATGATGCCGGCGGTGCCGGGGACGGTCTCCAGGATGATGGCGGCGATGCCGCCGGGCCCCTCGAAGGCGATGGTGTCCTCGAGGTGGGTGAGGGCGCGGGCGCACTCCTCGGCCTCGGTCGTGGAGTAGAAGGCGGACCGGTAGAGGAACGGCGCCCAGAAGTGGACGACCCCGGCGGCCCCGGTGTCGGAGGCCCACCGGCGGGGGTCCCCGGTGAGGTTGATCGCGGTGGAGGTCGCGCCGTGGTACGACCGGTAAGCGCTCAGCACCTTGTGACGCCCGGTGTGCAGGCGCGCCATCCGGATGGCGTTCTCGACGGCCTCGGCGCCGCCGTTGGTGAAGAAGATCTTGTCCAGGTCGCCCGGGGTGCGCTCGGCGATGAGCCGGGCGGCCTCGGAGCGCGCCTCGACGGCGAACGCGGGCGCGAACGTCGCCAGCTTTCCGGCCTGTTCCTGGATCGCGGCGACGACCTTGGGGTGCTGGTAGCCGATGTTGGTGAAGACGAGGCCGCTGGTGAAGTCGAGGTAGCGGTTGCCGTCGTAGTCCCAGAAGTACGAACCCTCCGCGCCGGCGACGGCGAGCGGGTCGATCAGGCCCTGGGCGGACCAGGAGTGGAACACGTGCGCACGGTCGGCGGCCTTCACGGCCGCGCCGGTCCGGGGGTCGGGTTCGACATGAGGGGTCATGGGGCCAGGGTAGGGAGTGGCAGGTGGGGGTGGGGGTGGGCAGGGTGTATGGAGTGCGGCGCGCCACTCGGCAGATTGTCGGGTCGCCCCCCGTTTTGGCCCGGCATTTCGTCTGCGCCCCGGTGATGGGTTACTCGCGCAGTTCCCCGCGCCCCTTTCTGGCCCGGTGTTCGTCTGCGCCCCGGTGATGGGTTACTCGCGCAGTTCCCCGCGCCCCTTTCTGGCCCGGTGTTCGTCTGCGCCCCGGTGATGGGTTACTCGCGCT
>NZ_JBFAAD010000018.1:0-8550 GCF_040639555.1 Streptomyces sp. NPDC023838 | reverse complement strand
GAGTTCCCCGCGCCCCTAAAAGCCGGCCGTCGGTCAGGCGCGGGTCCGCTTGGGCTGAGCGCGCAGTTCCCCGCGCCCCTTGAGGCGGCCCTGGATGCCGCGCAGCGGCATGTCAGGGGCGCGGGGAACTGCGCGACCAGCCCGCTACGGTCCGCAGACAAACACCGGACCAGATGCCGCGCAGCGGCACTTCAAGGGGCGCGGGGAACTGCGCGACCAGCCCCCACTCACCCGCAGACGAAAACCGGGCCAGAAAGGGGGCGCGGTGGGGCCAAGGGCGTCGCGGGCGCACTATCCTCAGCCCGATGAGCTCGTTCGAGCGGGGGGAGGCGACGGGCGCCATGGAGAAACTGGGGGCCGGCGATCCGCAAAGGATCGGCGCGTATCGGATACTCGCACGGCTCGGCGCAGGCGGCATGGGCCAGGTCTACCTCGCCCGCTCCGACCGAGGCCGAACCGTCGCGGTCAAGCTCGTACGACAGGAGCTCGCCGAGCGCGAGGAGTTCCGCGGCCGGTTCCGCCAGGAGGTACAGGCGGCCCGCCGCATCGGCGGCCACTGGACCGCCCCCGTCCTGGACGCCGACACCGAGGCCCCCGTCCCCTGGGTGGCCACCGGATACGTGGCAGGCCCCAGCCTCCACACCGTCGTCTCCGGCGCCCACGGCCCCCTCCCCGAACGTTCCGTCCGCATCCTCGCGAGCGGCCTCGCCCACGCCCTCCAGGACATCCACACCGCCGGCCTGATCCACCGCGATCTGAAGCCCTCCAACGTCCTGATCACCATCGACGGCCCCCGCGTCATCGACTTCGGCATAGCCCGGGCCCTGGAGACCGTCACCGACGGCGGTCTGACCCGCACCGGCGCCCTGGTGGGCTCGCCCGGCTTCATGGCGCCCGAGCAGGTGCGCGGCGACCGCATCACGCCCGCCTGCGACGTCTTCTGCCTCGGGTCGGTGCTGGCGTACGCGTCGAGCGGGAAGCTGCCGTTCGGCGGGGGCGACAGCGGGGTGCACGCGCTGATGTTCCGGATCGCGCAGGAGCCGCCGCAGCTGGACGCGGTACCGGAGTCGCTGCGCGACCTCGTACGGGACTGTCTGCACAAGTCCCCCGAGTCCCGGCCCACGCTCGCCGCGATCCTGGACCGCCTGGGCCCCGAGGACGCGGCGACGGGCCCCTGGCTCCCCGGCCCCCTGGTGGCCGAACTCGGCAGCCACGCCGTGCAGTTGCTGGACGTGGAGGACCCGGAGAGCGGCACGCCCCAGACCCCCTCCGAGACCCCGGCCCAGGCCCCGTCCCAGGCCTCGCCCCAGACCCCCTCCGAGACCCCGGCCCTGCCCTCGGCCGAGCGCCCGGCTCTCCCCCCGGCCCCGCCCCCCATGCCCGCGCTCCCGCCGAGCCCTCCGGCAGCCGGCACCCCCGCGAACCCCGCCACCCCGGACGTCCACGCGACCCCCACCATGATCTCCCCCAACGGAACGGGACCGGTCCCCTACGGCTCGGCCCCCTCCGGCCCGGGCCACCCCGGCGCGGCCACCCCGCCGCCGCCTCCCCCGCCCTGGATCAACGGCGGACAGCCCGCCCACAGCTACCCGCCCCAGCACCAACACCCGTACCAGCAACAGCAGTCGTACCAGCACGCCGCGTACGGCTACCCGCACCCGAACCCTCCGTACGGGTACGGCCCGCCCCCGCCCACCCGGGAGGAGCCGCCGCGCCGCAACACCAAGTCGACGGTCGCGCTGATCGCGGTCGCGCTCGTGGTGGCGCTCGGCGCGGGCGGTGCGGTGTACGCGTACATGGAGCACCCCCTGGACAAGAAGAAGAACACGGCGGGCAGCACACCGGCACCCAAGTCCCCCTCGGACAGCCCGAGTTCGAGCCCGGACGACTCCCCGTCCGCCTCGCCCACCCCCAGCGCGAGCGCCCCGGGCGACATCCCCAAGAAGTACCTCGGCACCTGGACCGGCTGGATCGACAACGACACCGGGCGACAACCCCGCCGCCTCGTCCTGAGCCCCGGCAAGGTCGGCGACCAGGTCATGACCCTCACGGCGGACGGCCCGTACAGCAGCACCAGCCAGTACCACTGCGTCTTCCGCGCCACCCTCACCACGGCCCCCACCGGCCCCGACGACCCGATCCACCTCGGCCCGTCCACGGTCGAGAAGGGCGAACCGGCCTCCGCCTGCACCCCCGGCGCCCCGACGACCCTGACGATCCTCCCCGACGGCCGTCTGCGCCGCGAGAACGACAAGGGCGAACTGGTCACGTACGACAGGGTGTCGGAGGGGCAGTAGGCCCGCGCCTCGCGCCTCCGACACCCGGTCACCGACACCCGGTCACCGAGACCCGGTCACCGACTCACGCCTCAGCGGATCACCGGTTCCACGTCTGGTACCCGTTGTTCGGATTACATCCTTCTTGGTGGAACAGCAGACCCAGCTGTCCCGAATCGAGGCAGGACCGCTGCCCGAAGGTGAAGAACTGCCACCCGTTCGACTCCGAACCGGTCATCGCCCATATTTGCGAAGGGTTGTTGGAGTCGCACGACTTGGCCTCGGCGGTCCACGCGCTCACCGCCTGGAGACACCGCCCCGAGCTGAATTTGATCTGCACGTTGGAGTACCCGGTGTCCGGCTGCCCCGAGGCCACCTTCACCCAGCCCCCGGAAGTGAAGCAGCCCGTTTCGAGCGCATAGCTGCCGGCGTTCCTGCTGGCGATGCAGGTGCCGTGCGTCGAGTTGTACAGGAGGTCCCAGGTCTGGTTGTAGTACGCCTGCGCAGCCCCCGTTCCGGCTACCATCGCGACGGTCGTCATCGTCCCCACGGCCGCCACGGAACCGACCTTGCTCTTCAGGACGCGGCCAATGCCCTTGGTCAACTTCACAGTTAGCCTCCCGGCTGGATCCAACGACTGGTTGCGGGAGGCATTCTGAGCACGCTGCGGGACCCGTCGGCTACGGATTCGTGCGATCTTGGACGACCTGGGACGGGCTGGGACGACCTGGGACGTCCTCCGGCGACGCGAGGATCTGCTGCGCGACCGTGCGCAGCAGCAGGGTGTGGACGAACCGGTCCGCCGTCGTCGGCGGGCAGCGCCACGACAGCGGCCAGGTCGAACCCCTCAGCGCCGGTACGGGTACGTAACTGACCCGCCCCGCCGCCGTGTTGAAGCGGGTCACGCCGGGCGGCCAGCTGCGGTGGGAGGTGGAGCGGGGCGCCACAAGGAAGTACACCCCGCGCCGCCCGCTCGCCTCCGCGACGATCGGGCCCGGATCGCCACCCGTCATCCGCTCCAGCGCGTCCGCGATCCGCCGCCCGGCGTCCCCGTCCACCCGTACGGCATCGAATTGCACTCCCGCTTTTCTGAGACGGAACCCGGAAGCCGGAATCCAGTCCGGGACGAAATCAAGGTTTACGACGCGGTTTCGTGTATCCACGAAGACAGCTTCGCCCCGTCCCGCTAGCGTTTTCCATGACCGCACCGAGGGCGTCGCGCAAGCGTTGATCTGCTCGAACTCCCTTCGTATGCAGTCGAATTCGGCGGGGACGAGTTGAGACCGGTTGAGTCCGGTTGAGTCGGAATCGGTGGTCGAAAATGGCACGAGCGGAGAACAAGAAGACGGCAGGTCCGGCGTCCCGGATGGTCGCGGAGATGGCACGCAGGCTGCGCCTGCGGAAGGGGTGGTCACAGGACCGGCTGGGCGTGGAAATCGGCTTCTCCGGCGCGGCGGTGAGCGCCATGGAAACCCTCGCGCAACCCGCGAGCGACCAGATGCTGGTGAAACTGGAGGAGGTACTCGGGGAGGGCATGGAGTTCTTCGAGAACGCGCGGACGTACGTACGGCTTGAGAAGTATCCGGTGCAGTTCCAGAACTACTCGCTTCTTGAGCAGGAGGCGGTGGTGCTGCGGCTGTACGCCACGCTCGTCATCCACGGTCTGTTCCAGACCGAGGCGTACGCGCGGGCGCTCATCGGGGGAGGGTATCCGCCCCTGTCGGAGGAGAGGGTGGAGGAACTGGTCGAGGCGAGGATGGCGCGGAAGGCGCTGTTCGACCGGGAGCCGACTGCGTTGATCGAGGTGGTGCTGGAGGAGTCGGTCCTGCGGAGGACAATCGGCAGCCCGGAGATCATGCGCGACCAGTTGCTCTACCTGGCGGAGTGCGGTCGCAGGCGCAACGTGACTCTCCAGGTGCTGCCGTTGGACACGGGGCTGTGTGGAGAGCATCCGGGCGACAACGGCCCGATGGAGCTGGTTGAGACTCCGGAACACGACCACCTGGTCTACCTGGAGATTCAGTACCAGAGCCTGTTGATCTCCGATCCTGCCAAGGTGAGTACGTACGCCCAGCGTTATGCGAAGATCCGGGCACAGGCCCTGGGTCCTCGTGAATCGCTGGGTCTCATCGAGCGGTTGGCAGGAGAGCACAGATGAGCAACACCCTGCGGTGGTTCAAGTCCAGCTACAGCAGCGGCAGCGGTGGCGACTGCGTAGAGGTAGCCATGGAGTGGCACAAGTCGACATACAGCGACTCCAGCGGCGGCTCATGCGTCGAGGTAGCCACCTGTCCCCACGCCGTCCACGTCCGCGACTCCAAACTGTCCGACGGCGGCCCCACCTTCGAGGTCGCCCCGGACGTCTGGGCTCGGTTCGTCGGCTGGGCCACCTGAGCGGCGGGGCGGGTAGACGATCGCCTGACGCGCCCCTCCCCGCTGTGCCACCATCCCGTCATGGATGACCTGGCTGCGGGGGACCCCTCCCACATCGGCCCGTTCCGGCTGCTCGGAAGGCTCGGGGCGGGCGGGATGGGGCGGGTCTATCTGGGCCGGTCGGCGAGCGGGCGTGTGGCTGCGGTCAAGCTCGTACGGGAGGAGTACGCGCACCGGGACCAGTTCCGCGCGCGGTTCGCCCGTGAGGTGACGGCCGCGCGGCAGGTGGACAGCGAGTGGGCCGCGCGCGTCCTCGACGCGGACGCGCGCGCCGAGATCCCGTGGGTCGCGACGGCGTACGTGGCCGGGCCCAGCCTCCAGGACGTCGTGGGCCGGGACTTCGGGCCGCTGCCGGAGCCGTCGCTGTCGGCGCTCGGGCACCGGCTGGCGCTGGCGCTGGCGGACATCCACAGCGCGGGGCTGGTCCACCGCGATCTGAAGCCGTCCCACGTCCTGCTCACCCTGTGGGGGCCGTGCGTCATCGACTTCGGGATCACGGGCGCGCTGAGCGCGTCCGCGGGCCCGGGGGTGGTCGTCGGGTCTCCGGGGTTCATGTCGCCCGAGCAGATGCGCGGCGAGCCGGTCACCCCGGCCGGGGACGTGTTCTGCCTGGGCGTGGTGCTGGCGTACGCGGCGACCGGGCGAATGGCGTTCGGCCGGTCCGAGGGCGGCCTCGCGTCGATGATGCTCCGCGTCGCGCACGAGGAGCCGGACCTGGTGGGCGTTCCGGCGCAGCTGCTGCCCGTCGTACGGGCGTGCCTGCACAAGGATCCGGCGCGGCGGCCGACGCCGGGGCAGCTCGCCGAGCACCTGGCGTACGGGAGCGTCGGCGACTCCTGGTTACCCCGCGAGGTGCGGCTCCAAGTCGCCCGCCACGCTGAGGTCTTGCGGAATTCCGGCTTGCCCGCCGGTCACCGGCGGCGGCAATACCTGCCCCCGGTCCCCGAGGACGTATACCGGCCCGATCCACCGCCGCCGCCGCCGAGCATGGGCATGCCGAGAGGGCACGCGTACCCTCGAGTTGCTGTCAGCCGTGCACGGACGGGGGCGTGGAGGTCACGCAGGCGCGCGCGTCGCACAGGCGCCCTGCTCCTCGGCCTCGTGCTCCTCGCCCTCGTCGCCGCCTGGCTCATCGTCCGGTACGTCACCTGACGGCCGGATGACGGCCGGATGACGGCGGGGCCGCCGGGAGTGCATCCCGGCGGCCCCGCCACCACAACCGAACGTCGCGCCTACAGGAACGAGTTGATCTCGATCGTCTCGGTCCGGCCGGGGCCGACACCGATCGCGGAGATCGGCGCGCCCGACATCTCCTCCAGCGCCTTCACGTACGCCTGCGCGTTCTTCGGCAGGTCGGAGAAGGTCTGGGCCTTGGTGATGTCCTCGGACCAGCCCGGCAGCATCTCGTAGATCGGCTTCGCGTGGTGGAAGTCGGTCTGGGAGTACGGGAGCTCCTCGACGCGCTTGCCGTCGATCTCGTACGCCACGCAGACCGGGATCTGCTCCCAGCCGGTCAGGACGTCGAGCTTGGTGAGGAAGAAGTCCGTGAGGCCGTTGACGCGGGTCGCGTAACGGGCGATCACGGCGTCGAACCAGCCACAGCGGCGGTCGCGGCCCGTCGTCACACCGCGCTCGCCGCCGATGCGGCGCAGGTCCTCGCCGTCCTTGTCGAAGAGCTCGGTCGGGAACGGGCCCGCCCCGACGCGCGTCGTGTAGGCCTTGAGGATGCCGATGACGCGGCTGATCTTCGTGGGGCCGACGCCCGCACCCGTGCAGGCGCCGCCCGCGGTCGGGTTCGACGAGGTCACGAAGGGGTACGTGCCGTGGTCGACGTCCAGGAGCGTGCCCTGGCCGCCCTCGAAGAGGACGACCTTGCCGTCGTCGATGGCGTCGTTGAGGATCAGCGTCGTGTCGGCCACGAACGGCTTGATCTGCTCCGCGTACTGGAGCATCTCCTCGACGATCTTCTCGGACTCGATCGCGCGGCGGTTGAAGACCTTGGCGAGGAGCTGGTTCTTGGACTCCAGCGCCGCCTCGACCTTCTGCATCAGGATCGACTCGTCGTACAGGTCCTGGACGCGGATGCCGACGCGGTTGATCTTGTCCGCGTAGGTCGGTCCGATGCCGCGACCGGTGGTGCCGATCTTGCGGGAGCCGAGGAACCGTTCCGTCACCTTGTCCAGGGTGACGTTGTACGGCGTGATCAGGTGAGCGTTACCGCTGATGAGCAGCTTGGACGTGTCGACGCCACGCTCGTTCAGCCCGCTCAGCTCGGAGAGCAGGACCGCCGGGTCGACGACGACTCCGTTGCCGATGACCGGGGTACACCCCGGCGAGAGGATCCCGGAAGGGAGAAGATGCAGCGCGTACTTCTGGTCGCCGACGACGACGGTGTGGCCGGCGTTGTTGCCGCCCTGGTAGCGCACTACATAGTCAACGGATCCACCGAGCAGGTCGGTGGCCTTTCCCTTGCCTTCGTCACCCCACTGAGCACCGAGCAGCACAAGTGCGGGCACAGGCGTACACCCCTTCCGGGCGGGGCATGTCCAAGGTCAGGGGCTTGTCGCCGCCTCACCAATGTGCCCCGGAATAGACGAAGCCCCTGGCGCAATAGCGCAAGGGGCTCTTGCACAAAGATGCTACCCGAGGAAGGACCGAAGTGTCGGCTGCCGACCAGCTACTGGTGGTCATCGACCCGGTCGCCCGCCGTATCGACGGCGAGTCCGTACGGATCGCGAAAGATGTTCTGTGTGCGGGTGCACAGGCGAAAATATGCTGGCCGGAGGGGGTGGAGGAGTTCTCCCGGGCGCTGGCGAGGCGGGGTGGGCGGCGGCCGGTGGTGGTGGGTGACGATCGGACGCTGCTACGTACTGTGACGTTGCTCCAACGGGACCGGGGCGGGCTGGGCGCGGGGTCGGACGCGGCTTCGGACGCGGCGTCGGACGCGGCTTCGGCGCCGGCGCTTTCGCTGGTGCCCGTGGGCACCGCCCGTTCGGTGGAAATCGCCAGGTCACTGGGGGTGCCGATGGGGGCCGTGGCGGCGGCGCGGGCGGTCCTGGACGGGGTTCCGCGGCGGCTGGACCTGCTGGTCGACGAGAGCGGGGGCGTGGTGCTGGGGGATCTGTGCATCCCGGCGCCGATGCGGGTCGCCGCGCCCACGGTGTGGGGTACGTGCCGCTCGCTCGTCCGCACGCTGGTGCGGGCGCCCGTGGCGTTGCCGGTCGCGGCGGCCGTGGCGCACCGGTTGCGGGTGGAGGCGGACGGGGTGCTCCTGTCCGACCTCGACCTTCCGGTCGCGGGTGTGTCGGTCGGGTCCGGGGACGGGGTGGCGCATGTGGTGATCCAGCCGCGGGTGGGGGCGGTGGTGCGGGTGCGGGCGCGGGTGGTGACGGTGTCCGTGGTGGGGGACGGGTTCCGGTACCGGGCGGGGGTGGTGGTGGGGGGGCCGGTGCGGAGTCGGACGTGGACGGCGGGTTCGTGGACCCTGACGCTGCCGTCCCCCACCCCGCCCGTTCCCTAAACCCTCCGGGGGCTCCGGGGTGCCGCTCTCTTTCGCCTGCGACCCCGGTGGGGGCTTGTCGGCCCGGTGCTCGTCTGCGGGCCGGTGGTGGGCTGATCGCGCAGTTCCCCGCGCCCCTTATCGGCCCGGTACTCGCCTGCGGGCCGGTGGAGGGTTGCTCGCGCAGTTCCCCGCGCCCCTAAAAGATCCGGTCGGCTGCGGGCCGGTGGAGGGCTGCTCGCGCAGTTCCCCGCGCCCCTGGATGCGCCCCTTCGGGGCGCCCAGGGGATTGCCGCGCAGCGGCATCTAAGGGGCGCGGGGAACTGCGCGACCAGCCCCCAC
>NZ_JBFAAD010000017.1:164676-175166 GCF_040639555.1 Streptomyces sp. NPDC023838 | reverse complement strand
GTGCTGCGGGACCGCGAACGCCGTGCCCCTGACCACCTAGGGGCGCGGGGAACTGCGCGACCGGCCCACCACGGCCCGCAGCCGAAGAATCCCCTCGGAGAGTTTCGGGAAGGGGCGGGGTGGGGGACTCAAAAACGGTCACCCCCCACGCACCCCCCTTGACCACCAGCACCCCCGGCTCCGGCAGTGCGTCCCTGATCGCCGTCGCGCCCCGCAACCCCCACGCCTCCTCCGCCTCGTCCTCCCCCACGAACACCACATCCGCCCCCCGAGCCAGCTCCAGCGACACCCGGGGATCGGACCCCGAACCCCACAGCCCCGACCGGTGGTTGACGTCGAACGACACCAGCGGGCGGCCGGGCCGGCGCTCCAGCAGCGCACGCATCAGCTCCAGGCAGCCAGAAGACAGCGCCGCCGTGATCCCGGACAGATGCAGCACCCGCCCCGCCCACACCTCGTCCCACGGCACGTTCGCCACCGACATGGCGGAGGCGGCCGACCCGGCCCGGTAGTACGCGACCTCGTGCGTCCCGTCCGAACGGTCGTCGGCGGTGCGGAAGTAGACGCCGGTCGGCCGCCCGGGGTCGCGGCGCACCCCGGAGGTGTCCACCCCGTACGCGCCCACGGCCTCGATCACGTGGTCACCGAACCCGTCGGCCCCCACCCGGCTGACCCACTTCACCGCGTGCCCGGCCGCCGCCAGCGCGCACGCCACGTTGGACTCGGCGCCGCCGACCGCGCGCTCGAAGGACGGTACGTCGGCGAGGCGCCCGGGCCGGGACGGCAGGAAGGTGACCATGGACTCTCCCAGACAGACGACATCCACCTGCGACGCTCCTCGCACCATTGACCCGGCGTTGGCCCGGATGTTAGACAGCAGTGAGCGAGACATGCAACGGGCGTTGCACATGGCGCAACGATGTATCACGGAGGCTTCCATGGGGTTCCTGGCAGGACTGGCCGAAGAGCGCGTCGACCACCGCTTCAAGGGGCTTCCCCCGGACGCCGACGGCCTGACCGTCGGCGAGCTGGCGGCCCAGCGCCGGAACCTGTTCACGGACGGCTTCACCACCCCCGTCCTCGCCCTCTCCGCCGAGCGCCTGGAGCACAACCTGGCGCTGATGGAGACGTACGCGACCCGCCACGGCCTCGCCTTCGCCCCGCACGGCAAGACCACGATGGCCCCCGAGCTCTTCGCCCGCCAGCTCGACCACGGCGCCTGGGGCATCACCCTCGCCGTGCCCCACCAGGTGCGCGTGGCCCGGGCGTTCGGCGTCCGGCGGATCTTCCTGGCCAACGAGGTCGTGGACCCGGCGGCCCTGAAGTGGATCGCCGCCGAGCTGGCCCGGGACGCCGACTTCCAGCTCATCTGTTACGTGGACTCGGTGCGCGGGGTCGAGCTGATGGACGCGGCGCTGGCCGGGGCGGCCCGCCCGGTGGATGTCGTCGTCGAGCTGGGCGCGGGCGTCGGCGCCCGCACCGGCGCCCGTACCGAGGCCGACTGCGCGGCGGTCGCGGACGCGGTGACCGCGACCCGGACCCTGCGCCTGGTGGGCGTCGCGGGGTACGAGGCCGAGGTCCCCGGGGCCACCCCGGAGCGGGTCGCGGCCTGGCTGCGCAGGCTGACCGCGCTGGCCTCGGAGTTCGACAAGGCGGGCCACTTCTCGGGGACGGGACTCGACGAGATCGTGGTCAGCGCGGGCGGCAGCGCCTGGTTCGACGCGGTGGCCGAGGTGTTCGCGGAGATCCCCGAACTCTCCCTTCCCGTACTGAAGTTGCTGCGCTCGGGCGCGTACGTCTCGCACGACGACGGCCAGTACCGACGGGTCACGCCCTTCAACCGCATCCCGGAAGAGGGTTCCCTGCACCCCGCCTTCCGCCTGTGGGCGCAGGTCGTCTCCCGGCCCAGCCCCGACCAGGCGTTCGTGAACGCGGGCAAGCGGGACGCGGCGCACGACCTCGACCTGCCCGAGGCGCAGGTGGTGCGCGGGGCGCGGGACGGGGTCCAGCGCCCCGCGACCGGCATCGAGGTCACCGCCCTCTCCGACCAGCACGCCTGGCTGCGCACCGCCCCGGACGTGGAGCTGGAGGTCGGCGACTGGGTGGGCTTCGGCCTCTCCCACCCGTGCACCAGCTTCGACAAGTGGCCGCTGATCCCGCTGGTGGAGGCGGACGGAACGGTGACGGACTACGTGCGTACGTACTTCTGAGCCCGCGGACCGGAACCGGACCATGAACCTGGACCTCGTCATCCGCGACGCCCTCGTCATAGACGGCACCGGCGCCCCCCGCTACCGCGCCGACGTCGGCATCCGCGACGGCCGTATCGCGGCGCTGTGCCCCGAGGGCGCCCCGCGTCCCACCGGCGCCCGCACCCTGGACGCCCACGGCCTCGCCCTCGCCCCCGGCTTCATCGACATGCACGCCCACTCCGACCTGGCCCTGTTGCGCGACCCGGACCACAGCGCGAAGGCGGCCCAGGGCGTCACCCTGGAGGTCCTGGGCCAGGACGGCCTCTCGTACGCGCCGGTCGACGACCGCACCCTCGCCGAGGTGCGCAGGGCCGTCGCCGGCTGGAACGGCGGTGCGCCCGGGGACACGGGCGTCGACTTCGACTGGCGTACGGTCGGCGGCTACCTCGACCGCCTCGACCACGGTTTCGACGGCGAAGGCATCGCGGTCAACGCCGCGTACCTCATCCCGCAGGGCACGGTGCGGATGTACGCGATGGGCTGGGAGGACCGCGAGGCGACGCCCCAAGAGCTGGACCGCATGCGGCGGTTGGTGGCCGACGGGATGGAACAGGGCGCCGTCGGCATGTCCTCCGGGCTCACCTACACCCCCGGCATGTACGCCCCGGACGCCGAACTCACCGAGCTGTGCCGGGTGGTGGCGCGGTACGGCGGCTACTACTGCCCCCACCACCGCTCGTACGGCGCGGGCGCCCTGCGCGCGTACGAGGAGATGGTGGAGCTGACCCGCGCGGCCGGCTGCGCGCTGCACCTGGCCCACGCCACGATGAACTTCGGCGTGAACGAGGGCCGGGCGCCCGAGCTCCTCGCCCTCCTCGACCGCGCGCTCGCCACCGGTTCGGACATCACGCTGGACACGTATCCGTACACCCCGGGCTGTACGACGCTCGCCGCGATGCTGCCGAGCTGGGCGGGCGAGGGCGGGCCGGGGGCGGTCCTGGCGCGGCTGCGGGACGACGCGACGGCCGAGCGGATCCGCCACGCCATGGAGGTGGTGGGGGCGGACGGCTGCCACGGGGTCCCGATCGACTGGGAGACGATCGAGATCTCGGGGGTCGGCGATCCGGCGCTCGCGCCCTACGTGGGCAGGACGGTCGCGCAGTCCGCGCGCCTACGGGGCGAGGCGCCCTGGACGACCGCCCGCCGCCTGCTGATCGACGACGGACTCGGCTCGACGATCCTCCAGCACGTGGGCCACGAGGAGAACGTCCGGACGATCATGCGCCACCGCATCCACACCGGCGGCAGCGACGGCATCCTCCAAGGCGCCAAGCCCCATCCGCGCGCCTACGGCACGTTCCCCCACTACCTGGGCCACTACGCCCGTGACCTGGGCGTTCTCTCCCTGGAGGAGATGGTCGCCCATCTGACCTCACGCCCGGCGGCCCGCCTGCGCCTCCCGGACCGGGGCCTGATCAAGGAGGGTCACCGCGCGGACGTCGTCCTCTTCGACCCCGGGACGGTCGCGGCGGGCGCCACCTTCGAACGCCCCCGCACCCTGCCCACGGGCATCCCGTACGTCCTGATCGACGGGAAGTTCGTCATCGAGGACGGACGGCGTACGGACGTGCTGGCGGGGCGGGCGGTCCGCAGAACACCCACCCCGGCCGACTAGCTGACGACCCGTCAGAAGACGCGTACGTTACGGGCGGTGTCCCAGAGCATGTCCGGCCACGGGCTGCCGATCCCGCCGTGTCCGTCGCCGTGGTAGGCGAAGACCTGGTAGTCGATGGGCCGCATGAGGTCGGAGACCCCGTCCCCGTTGACGTCACCGGTGGCCAGCACCGGGGCGTCCGCGGGCCAGGCGTACGGGAGCTTGGCGCGGCCGCCGAAGGTGCCCCGGCCGTTGCCCGGGTACAGCCACAGCGTCCGGGACCCGTCGCGGGCCACCAGGTCCGCCTTGCCGTCGCCGTTCAGGTCGCCGGGCGAGGCGAGCTGGTTCATGGCGTTCCAGCCGCCGCCGACCTTGAGGCGGGTGCCGAAGTTGCCCCGGCCGTTACCCGGGTAGGACCACAGCACGCCGGAGGTGTCGCGGGCCAGCAGATCGCGGCGGCCGTCGCCGTTGAGGTCGCCCGCCGCGCTGATCTCGCGCATCGCGTTCCAGCCGCCGCCGACCCTGACGCGGTCGCCGAAGGCGCCGTCGCCCCGGCCCGGGTAGAACCAGAGGATGCCGGACCGGTCGCGCGCGTAGATGTCCTCCTTGCCGTCCCCGTTGTAGTCGCCGTGCCGGGTGAGCTGGGTCATCGCGTTCCAGCCGCCGCCGACGAGCCTGCCCTTGGTCACCCAGTTGGCGTCGCCGGCGCCCGACAGGAACCACAGCCGCCCGTCGTCCGCGCGCTCCAGGAGGTCGGGGCGGCTGTCGTTGTTCAGGTCGCCGAACTGCGCCACCGCGGGCAGAGCGGCGGGCCGCTTCTCCTCGTCCTGGACGAACCAGTCCATCCACGGCACGCCCTGGGTGGCCTCGTATTCGGTGGTCGCCACGCGGATGGAACTGACCTTGTTGTCCCACTCCCGGCCGATGGTGCCGCCGGTGAGGTCGTTGGGGCCGCTGTGCGGGCCCATGAAGTAGTGCTCGCCCTTGTAGTCGGAGTCCAGGGCCAGCGCGACGTAGAGGTCGCTGTTGTTGACGAGGGAGGAGACGGAGTTGTTCCAGATGCCGAGGGTGGGTCGGCTGGACGAGATGATCTCCATCTTGCCCTGGAAGTTCCCGTACTGGAACACGCAGAGCTTGCCCGCCGGGCAGCGGTCGTAGGTGGCGGCGGCCGCCTGCGGGGCCGCGGTGAGCAGGGTGGCCAGCGACGCGGCGACGGCGGTGGCCGTACCGATCAGGCGCCGCCGGGCCGAGGTGAAGCCGAGCATGGACCGAACTCCGTTCGAAACAAAGGAAGATGCAGGGGTGCGGGTCAGAAGACGAGGTGGGTGGCGCGGGCCTGGGCGTACTGCTTCGGCGCCCGCAGGCCGCCGTCCGCCGCGCCCGTGCCCGGGTACACCCGGAGCGCCTGCTGTCCCGGCGCGTGCGCGAGCAGGTCCGGGCGGCCGTCGCCGGTGACGTCGCCGACGCCCGCCAGCTCGGTGAGCGCGTTCCAGCCGCCGGTGCCGATGAGCTTGCGGTCGCCGAAGGTGCCGCGGCCGGTGCCGGGGTAGAACCACAGCTTCCCGGCGGTGTCCCGGGCCACCAGGTCGGCCCGCTGGTCGGAGTTCATGTCTCCGGCCCCGACCAGCTCGTTCATGACCTTCCAGCCTCCGCCGACCTTGCGGCGGGCACCGAAGTTGCCGTGCCCGTCGCCGGGGTACGTCCACAGGGTGCCGGTGGTGTCGGCGGCGAGCAGGTCGGCGCGGCCGTCGCCCGTCAGGTCCCCGGCGGCGGCCAGGTCGCGCATGGCGTTCCAGCCCCCGCCGACCCTGACGCGGTCGCCGAAGGTGCCGTCGCCGAGGCCCGGGTAGAACCACAGGACGCCGGAGCGGTCCCGCGCGAACAGGTCCTCCTTGGCGTCGCCGTTGTAGTCGCCGTGCCGGGTGAGCTGGGTCATCGCGTTCCAGCCGCCGCCCACGACCCGGGTGCGCCCCTTGCTCGCGTACGTGTGGTCCGTCCACAGCTGCCCGAACTTGTCGCGCGCGTACAGGTCGCCGAAGCCGTCGCCGTCGGCGTCGCCGAAGGCGGCCGAGGCGGGCTGCCCCGCCGGGCGCTGCCTGGTCTCGAACTCCCACGTGGAGTACGTGGGGAAGCGCCCCTCCGTACCGCAGAAGTGGTCCGCCTCGCGGTCCAGGTCGAGCGAGCTGACGGCGTTGTCGAGGTCCGGCCGGGAACTCTCGTCGAAGGACACCATGCCCGAGTAGTAGTGCGTGGCCCTGGCCCGCTCCGGGTTCCCCTCCAGGTCCGGCTCGCTGTTGAAGCAGACGGGCATGTCGGAGAAGTTCGCGAACGAGCTGATCCGGTTGTCCCAGGACCCGAGCCGCAGCATGGACCCCGGGACGACCAGCATGTCGCCCCTGCCCATCGGCTCGCTGAAGACGCACAGCTTGCCCCAGGCACAGCGGTCGTAGCCGCTCGCGGCCTGGGCGGGCGCGGCGGTGAGGGTGGCGGCCAGCCCGGCGGTGGCACCGGCCGCGAGCACACCGCGTATGAGGCGCGAAGACATGGAACGCACGTGGTCCCCCCGGGTATGTGCGAATGCTGTGAAGACGTGGAAAGTCAGCGGATCATAGCCGTCCGCCGAGGATCAGTTCGAACCAGACCGTCTTGCCGATTCCGTACGGGCGCGGGTTCGCCCCCCACGCGTCGGAGAGCGCCTCGACCAGCGCGAGCCCGCGCCCCGACTCGTCGTCCGGCCCCGCCGGTCTGGGACACGGCAGCGTCGCGTTCGCGTCGACCACCTCGACGCGGAAGATGTCCCCGCCGAGCACACACCGCGCCCGCACCTCCCGGTCGGCGGGGGCGCGTCCGTGCCGTACGGCGTTGGTCATCAGCTCACTGAGAAGAAGGACAGCGGTTTCGGTCAGTTCGTCGGGGACCTTCCAGGCCCGCGCCTGCTCCGCGAGCAGCACCCGCGCGCGGCCGACGCTGCGCGGCCCGCGCGAAAACCGCCACTCAACGTCCTTCGTATGGGGGGAAGTTGTGCTTTCCATGGCTCATACGGTGTTGGGCCGGGCATAGCCACAGGGAGTGACAGCCCGGGTACAGACCACGGCTGTACCTGCGACGTACCCGGAGGAGCGGTTTTCCATGACCGAGGAGAACGCACACCCGCCGATGGCCTGGCTCTACTGCGGCGACCAGGTCAAGCTCTGGCGGGAGAGCGCGGGAGTGACCCGCGAGGAGCTGGCCAAGGCGACGAACTACCAGTACGAGTACGTCAAATCCATGGAGAACGGCCGCCGCAAGCCGACGCTGCGGCTGCTTCAGGTGGGGGACGAACTGTGCGGCGCCAAGGGGAAGTTGGTGGCCGCGCACCAGTATCTGAAGCCGGATCCGTTTCCGGCGCGGTCGCAGAACTACATGCTGGTCGAGGCGGAGGCCATCGCCATCCACTGGTACGAGCCGCTGCTCATCCCGGGCTTGTTGCAGACGGAGGAGTATGCGCGGGCGCTGATCAGCGAGAGTTACCCGCCGCTGGACGACGAGACCGTCGCGGAACGCGTAGAAGCGCGCATGCGCAGGCAGGACGCGTTACGGGCACGACCGTCAGCCGTCTTCAACTTCGTGATGTACGAGGCGGCTCTTCGCACCTTCGTCGGCAGCCGGGACGTGATGAAGCGACAGCTCGATCACGTGCTGGGGGCGGGCGAGTTGCGCAACGTCTCCGTCCAGGTGCTGCCGATGGGGCGGTGCCCTGGCGTGGCACTGAACGGCCCGCTGATCCTGTTGGATACCTGTGACCACGAGCAGTACGCCTTCGCGGAGGGGCAGAAGACGAGCGTGCTGTACGCCGACCCAGCCAAGGTCAGTCAACTGACCCAGACCCATGGCATGATCCGCTTGCATGCCCTTAGCGTCGAGGAGTCGACGGGGTTCATCAGCAAATTGGCGGAGGAGCTATGAGCGACGAGCTCACATGGTTCAAGTCCAGCTATAGCGACAGCCAGGGCGGCGCTTGCCTCGAAGTGGCCCTGGACTGGCGCAAGTCCAGCTACAGCGACTCAGAAGGCAGCGCCTGTGTCGAGGTCGCCGCCTGCTCGCCCCACACCATCCACGTCCGGGACTCCAAGCTCGGCGGGGACGGGCCGACGTTCGCCGTCCCCGCCGCCGCCTGGGCTCAGTTCACGGCTGGGATAGCCGGGAGAAGGTAGCCGAAGACCGTGTCCGCGGCGGCCCGGTCGCCGTCGATCCGGACGCGGCCCGCGCGTACGGCCTCGTCGAAGTTCGTGGCGAAGTCGGGTTCGGAGACCAGGAGTTGATCCAGCGCGTCTCGCGTCAGGGTGATCGTCGCGTGGGGCTTGTCCACGCCCGGGGGCATGGTGTCGCCTCGCGTGTCCGTGTAGACGAGGACGCCGTCGCGTAACACCGTCACGCCCGACTGGCCGGTGTTGGTGAACGTCCACAGCAGGACGATCGGGTCGCGCTGCTCGGCGGCGCGCGGGCCGTCCAGGCGGGCGGCCACGGCGGCGAAGTACTGGGCGGGGTTGGCGTAACGGACCAGGTCGCCCACGACCGGGCGGGCGCCGGGCGGCTGCGGGACGGAGCGCAGGTCGCGGGCGGCCGTCAGGTAGACGTTGCGCAGCGGGCCGTACTCGGCGAGGTAACCGAGCTGGGTCAGGGCGAGGGCCTGGAGGGACGTCGCGGCCTCCAGGACCGCCGGCGACACCGTCGTCGGGTCGCAGGCGGCGGCCACCACGTGGTCGAGGAGCTCGACGACGCGCTCGTACCGGGGTGTCTCGGCGTCGTACTCCTCGCGGGCGGCGGCGAGGACGGCGTCGGCGCCGCCCAGGGCCACCACGTACCGCTTGGCGGTGGTCGCGGAGGCGGGGGTCGGGGCGACCGCGTCGGTGGCGGCGACGCACTCGTGGCCGAGCAGGCGCAGCCAGGTCTGGCGGGCGGCCTGGGTGGCGGTGCCGACGTATCCGGCGGCGTGGAAGGGCTGGTTCGAGGGCTGGGTCTGGCGCCTGACCCAGGCGTCGCGGCGCGCGGCGAGCCTGGCGGAGACGGCCTTGTCGCCCCAGCCGGGCCACTCGTACGCCCCGGCCACGATCTCCGCGACCCCGCCGAAGGCCTTCAGGGTCTCGTCGAGGTGGCGGGCGCGTACGTCCCCGAGGCCGCCGAGCAGGCCGGGGGCGGTCAGGTAGAGCACCTTGCGGTCGGGGAGGTAGACGTTCATCTCGGCCGGGGACTGGAGGCCCGCGGCGGGCTGGAGGACCAGGCGGACGCCGTCGGCCTCGACCTCGCCGGAGAGCTGGTGGGTGGGCGGGACGAGGGTGGCCTCGCCCGCCGAGACGGTGAGGCCGGGGCCGCTGTCGATCAGGCCGTACGGCCCGGCTTCCAGGCGGGTGCCGTACGTGTGGTCCACCAGGCACGCGGTGGCCAGGCCCTCGACGACGTGGCGGCGTACGGCGTCGTCGAGGAAGCCGTCGGGGGCGTAGACGGCGAGGTCGTCGGGGACGGTGTCTTCTTGGCCCGGCTGCGGGCCCGCCGCCTGGTCGGCTTGGCCTGCTTGGTCCGCTTGGTCCGCTCGGTCCGCGAAGAGGCCGCGGGAGCCGCCGAAGTGGTCGACGCAGCTGGCGGTGTAGACGATCGCCTTGACGGGGCGTTGGTCGTCGGTGGTGGCGCGGTAGAGGCGCAGGGCGTACTGGGCGGTCTCGTACGAGCCGAGGGGGTCGATGACGATCAGGCCGGTGCGGCCCTCGACGATGGTCATGTTGGCGAGGTCGTAGCCGCGGACCTGGTAGACGGCGCCGTCCTCGGCGCGGGTGACGAGGTAGAGGCCCGCCATGGCGTTCATACGGCCCTGGCGCCAGACGCGGGCGTTGACGGAGGGCGGGATCTCCTCCTCGCCCCGGAGGAAGTCGAACCGGCCGAAGTCCCAGGCGACGGTCTTTCCGTCGCGGGCGGGGATCCTCGGTACGTCCGGGCGGGCGATCAGCCCCTGCGAGGCGTTGCGGAAGTCGGAGACGTCGGAGGGGACGCCGCCGGTCGCCCCTGCGGGGCGGTTGCTGCGAACGACGTACGGGGTGGGTTCGACGGGCTTGCCGTTGGTCATGGTCCTGCCTCCTCAAGCCGCGTGGGCGGGGGTGGGGGAACGTAACGCCGGGCGGGCGGGGCTTGGAAGTGGGCGGGGGGTGGGGGGCGGGGGGTTTGGCTGAGATTGCCGGGGCGGGCCGCGCGGGCCGCGCGGGGCGCGGGGGGGTGTGGGGCCCGAGGATCCCCGCGGGCCGGGGGGCCGATCGCGCAGTTCCCCGCGCCCCTAAACCCGCTGTCGTCTGCAGACCGTGCTCGCTTCTCGCGCAGTTCCCCGCGCCCCTAAACCCGCTGTCGCCTGCGGACCGTGCTCGCTTCTCGCGCAGTTCCCCGCGCCCCTAAAACCCGATGTCGTCTGCAGACCGTGCTCGCTTCTCGCGCAGTTCCCCGCGCCCCTAAATACGCCCCCTCCGGGGCGCCCCGAGGACGCCGCGCAGCGGCACTTAAGGGGCGCGGGGAACTGCGCGAGCAACCCACGACGACCCGCAGACGAACACGCGCGCGCGGCCCCCGGACTTTAGGGGCGCGGGGAACTGCGCGACCAGCCCACCACCACCCGCAGACGAAGA
>NZ_JBFAAD010000017.1:162272-164580 GCF_040639555.1 Streptomyces sp. NPDC023838 | reverse complement strand
ACGACCGGGCCAAAAAGGGGCGCGGGGAACTGCGCGACCAGCCCCCACTCAGCCGCAGACGAAGACCGGGCCAAAAAGGGGCGCGGGGAACTGCGCGACCAGCCCCCACTCAGCCGCAGACGAAGACCGGGCCAAAAAGGGGCGCGGGGAACTGCGCGGCCAGCCCACCACCGGGCCGCAGGTGGTCTTGGGCAACGCGCCCGCGCGGCCCGTGGTGCATCTCACCCGTCACCGCACTGCGGCGCCGCATTCCAAGCCCCCGACCCGCCCCCGCCCGGCAATCCCACGGCGGACAGCCCGCAAGGGCATGCCGATGGAAGACGCCGGTCCGCCGGGACCGACCCGGCCGGGCGAACCGGGGGGTAAAGACCGCGCGGCCCCCGAAACGCCCCCGTAAGGTGGCCGTCATGCAGGTGATCCAGTCGACCAAGCTCGCCAATGTCTGTTACGAGATCCGCGGCCCGGTTCTCGAAGAAGCCATGCGGCTGGAGGCGGCAGGTCACCGCATCCTCAAGCTCAACACCGGCAACCCCGCCGCGTTCGGCTTCGAGTGCCCGCCGGAGATCCTGGAGGACATGCTCCGCAACCTCTCCGGGGCGCACGGGTACGGCGACGCGAAGGGCCTGCTCTCGGCGCGCCGCGCGGTGATGCAGCACTACCAGACCAAGGGCATCGACCTCGACGTCGAGGACATCTACCTCGGCAACGGCGTCTCCGAGCTCATCCAGATGTCGATGCAGGCGCTGCTCGACGACGGCGACGAGGTGCTGGTCCCGGCGCCGGACTACCCGCTGTGGACCGCCTCGGTCTCCCTCGCCGGCGGCACCGCCGTGCACTACCGCTGCGACGAGCAGTCCGACTGGATGCCGGACCTCGCCGACATCGAGCGCAAGATCACCGACCGCACCAAGGCGCTCGTGATCATCAACCCGAACAACCCGACGGGCGCGGTGTACGACGAGGAGATGCTGCGGTCGCTGACCGAGATCGCCCGGCGCCACAACCTGATCGTCTGCTCGGACGAGATCTACGACCGGATCCTGTACGACGGCGCCACCCACACGCCGACCGCCGTCGTCGCCCCGGACCTGATGGTGCTGACCTTCAACGGGCTGTCCAAGAACTACCGGGTGGCCGGATACCGCTCCGGCTGGATGGCGGTCTGCGGCCCCAAGGCCCACGCCTCCTCGTACATCGAGGGCCTGACCATCCTGGCCAACATGCGGCTGTGCGCGAACATGCCGTCGCAGTACGCCGTGGCCACCGCGCTCGGGGGGCGCCAGTCCATCGAGGACCTGGTGCTGCCGGGCGGGCGCCTGCTCGAGCAGCGCGACACGGCGTACGACCTGCTCACGCAGATTCCCGGCGTGACGTGCGTGAAGCCGAAGGGCGCGCTGTACCTCTTCCCGCGCCTCGACCCGGCGGTCTACAAGGTCAAGGACGACCGCCAGATGGTCCTGGACCTGCTCCGGGCCGAGAAGATCATGGTCGTCCACGGCACCGGCTTCAACTGGCCCGAGCCCGACCACTTCCGCATCGTGACGCTTCCCTCGGCGCAGGACCTGGCCTCGGCCGTGACGCGGATCGGCAGCTTCCTGGACGGTTACAGCCAGATGTGACGACCTCCGGCCTCTGTGCATGACTCAACTTTAGACAGAATCTAAGATAGGATGGTCTCCTACGACGCTGAAGGAGGTCATCCCATGTACGAACCGATCCGGACGAAGTCGGTGCACAGCGCGATGGCCGCCGACGCGCACGCCCGCATTCCGCGCCGCTCGCGGGAGGAGGAGCTGGACATCCAGCTCTCCGGGCACCTCGCGGCGCTGCTCGCGGTCACGGACGAGCTGGGGCTGACCTCGGCGGGGGATGCGATCGCGCGGCAGATCGCGCGGCTGCGGGGTGGCATGCCGCCGGTCCGCCACGCGGGGCTCAGCGGGGCCTCGGCGGCCTCGCTGCACGACCGCGCGCATGCGCTCGCGGGGCGCGCCCTCGTCGTCGCCGCCTCGCGCGCGGACACGGCGGCCGCGATCCTGGCGGCGGAGCGGATGGATGCCCACTCGGCGGCGCTGACCGCCCCCTGATCGGCCCCGGTCCGCGCGCCGCGGAGGTCCGCGGACCGGGTGCCATCCCCTTGGGCGGGGGGCATGGCCGGGTTCTGGGTGCGCCCCTCCTTGGCCCGGTGTTCGCCTGCGGGCCGGTGGGGGCTGGTCGCGCAGTTCCCCGCGCCCCTAAACCCGCTGTCGCCTGCAGACCGTGCTCGCTTCTCGCGCAGTTCCCCGCGCCCCTGAACCCGATGTCGCCTGCG
>NZ_JBFAAD010000017.1:0-162174 GCF_040639555.1 Streptomyces sp. NPDC023838 | reverse complement strand
CGGACCGTGCTGGGTTGCTCGCGCAGTTCCCCGCGCCCCTCAAACACCGTTCGTCTGCGGACCGTGCCGGGTTGCTCGCGCAGTTCCCCGCGCCCCCTAAACCCGATGTCGTCTGCGGACCGTGGTCGCTTCTCGCGCAGTTCCCCGCGCCCCTGAACCCGATGTCGCCTGCGGACCGTGCTGGGTTGCTCGCGCAGTTCCCCGCGCCCCTCAAACACCGTTCGTCTGCGGACCGTGCCGGGTTGCTCGCGCAGTTCCCCGCGCCCCTTAAATGCCGCTGCGCGGCATCCCCGGGGCGTCCCGAAGGGGCGCACTTAGGGGCGCGGGGAACTGCGCGAGCAACCCACCACCACCCGCAGACGAAGACCGGGCCAAAAAGGGGCGCGGGCGGCTCACCGGGCGGAGAGGGCCAGGATCACGAGGAGTAGGAGCACCAGGGTTATCAGGAGCACCGTTCGCCACTCCGGCCGAGGGGGCGCGGCCGGCACGGGGCCCGTGTTGAAGACGTCGTGGCCCGTCACAGACGCCCTCGCGCACCACGGGCAACCCGCCAGGTGCGACCCGTACGTATGGCGCGGCCGGGAGGCGCACACCCGTACACGGGCCCGCTCACGGTCCAGCGCCCGCAGCCAGTCCTCGGCCGACGGCCGGGCCGCGGGGTCGAGGACCCCGGGGCCGAACGCCGCCCGGGAGAGGGCGAGCAGCTCGGGCGGGAGCACCGACGGGTCCACGGTCCCGCGCGGCACCACGACCTGCTCGGGCCGCACCACGTACGAGATGCTCGCCGCGATGTTGTCCTGGACCGTCGACTCCGGCGCGCTGTCGTGCGGCACACCCCCGAAGGGGTGGTTCCCGGCCGTCAGGAGCTGGTAGACGAGGACCGCCAGCGCGAAGTCGTCGCTGGCCCGCGTCGCCGGGCCGCCCGCGTGCCGCTCCGGCGCCGAGTAGTCGGTCGTGTGCATGAGGCAGGGGAACAGCTCCCCCGTGACCGCGTCCGTGAAGGCGATCGAGTCGCAGTCCAGGAACGTGATGAAGCCGTTCGCGTCCACCACCACGTTGCTGCTGGAGAAGTCCCCGATGACCAGGCCCTCGTGGTGCATCCGGGCCGTCATGAACGCCAGGTTCCACGCCACCCCGAGCATGAACCGCCAGTCCGCCCGGTCATGGAAGAGCCGGATCCGCTGGGCCCGCGTGAACAGGCCCACCAGCTGGACGTGTTCGGGCTCGCCGAACCGCTGCATCGCGTAGCCCAGGAACTCGCCGCCCGGCGCCCGCGCGGGCGCCGTCGGCCAGGCCAGTTCGGGGCGCTGGGAGCGGTCCGTGGGGCGTCCGCCCAGCGGGGACATCGTGAGCATCCGGGTCAGCCGCCGCTCCTGCTCGGGGCCGGGCGGGTCCCGGTAGAGCTTGACGACGGTGTGGTCGTCGCCCTCGACGGGGTAGACGGCCGCCTGGCCGCCGCCCTTGAGCGGCTCGGCGGCGAGGACGACCGGCACCCCGCCGAGCAACACCGTGCGCCCGCTCATACGGCACCTCCCCCACGAACCGCCCGTACCGTACGGACCGCCCGCAGCAGCGTCTTGTCGTCCCCGTTGAGCGCGGTCAGGCGGTCGGAGCGCAGCAGGGCCGCCAGGCGGTCGTCCTCGTCGCCGGAGGCCGGCGACGTGTCCAGCGAGCGCAGCACCGCCGCCGCGAAGGACTCGTTCGGCGCCTGCGGGGCGCCCCCGGACCACGACAGCGCGGCCTGCGCCAGGCCGTCCGTGGAGAGCAGGACGCCGTCGACGCCCTCGTCCCGTACGCAGTCGGTCCGCACCCAGCGCGCCGCGTCCGGCGTGGTGAGGAACACCGTCTCATTGCTGTACTCGCTCACGGCGGCGGGCTGCGGCAGCAGATGGAACTGCCGCTCACCGTCCTCGCTCCCGGCCCGCAGCACCACGAAGCCGTCCCCGACGCTGACGTGCCCCAGCCACCCGGGCGTGAGCACCACCACGGTGAGCGTGGTCGCGTGGTCCCCGGCCACTTCGCCCGTACGGTCGAGGAAGTCGTCCACGACCCGCTGGAAGGCCTGGCGCAGCAGGCGGTGCGCGGCGGGGCCGTCGGCGCCCGCGGCGGGCAGCCGGCCGAAGTGCTCCACCGCCAGGCCCACCGCGAGCACCGAGCCCTCGCCGGAGCGCGGCCGGCTGCCCGCGCCGTCGGCGACCGCGAGGACCGTGACGGGCCCGTCCGTCGAGCACCGCCAGGCGTCCTGGCAGGCGACGCCGTCCCGGCGGTGCCGGTAGCCCTCCACGCTCAGGCCGTGCACCCGCCAACTCCCGTTCGCCCGCGCCTCCATGGCCCGCTCAGGCTTCCCAGGCCGGGCGCTGCGTCTTGAACTGGCTGAAGATCTTCTCGAAGACCTCGTCGCCCGCGCCCTTGGTCTCGGCGCTGGCGCTCGCCGACATCATCTGGAGCAGCTGGCGGAACGGGAAGCCCTGGAGCCGCGCGTTGAACTTCGGCGCGTACGCCTGGAGCACCTGCTCGGCCAGGTCGGTCAGCCCGCCGACCCCGATCGCGTACAGCCGGAAGCGACGCGCGGCCTGCTCCTGGGCGAGCACCGGGACGAGCCGCTGCCAGGTGCGGCTGATGTGGCCGGTGCCGTCGGTCGGGAGGCCGTCGGTGACCAGGCAGATCTGCGGCCGGTAGTACTGGAGGCCCTGGGAGCGCAGCTCGGTCTTGCGGGCGGCCACGACGTGCATGGCCAGCTCCAGGGCCTCGGTCATCAAGGTCACCCCGGAGGCGGCCAGCCTCGGCGGCTCGAACATGTGGGCGGCGACGAACGGGCCGACCGGGGAGCCCGGTTCGAGCGGTTGCCCGCCGCGCCAGGCGGTGACGCCCCGCCCGCCGAAGGTGATGACGGCGACCTCGACGCTGTAGCTGAGGCTGACGTCGTCGTGGAGCTCGCGGGTCCATTCGCTCAGCGCCGTGTTGAGCGCTTCGATGGGCGCGCCCGCCATCGAGCTGGAGGTGTCGAGGCACAGCACCAGCGGCAGCCGTTGGGCGTTGTTCTCGAACTCGATGTCGGCGTACTCCGCCGGAAGTGTCCTGGGTGGCTGCTGTCTGCGCATCTGACCTCTCCCCGTGCCGGTGTTCCTCGTCGCGTGTTCAACTTCCGGCGTACGCGTGGGCGTACAGGATCCCGGCGTCCTTTCCCCGGCCCTCGCTCACCTCGACGGTGGTGCCGGGGGCGGGCGCGGGCGTGCCGGGCTCGGCCCAGACCGCCCGGTGCAGGCACTGGTCGAGCTCGACGTACCCCTGCGGGTGCAGTGCCGTCCGTACGACGGCGACGCGGCCGGGGGCGGACGGTCTGCCCGCGTCGCGGCCGGGCGCCGACCGGTGCCTGCCCGGCGCGCCCGCCGCGCCCGTACGGCTGGTGGACGCGGCCGCCGGGCCCCCCGGGGCGGGCACGGCGAACGCCAGGCGCGGGCCCTGCGAGCGGCGTACCGCGAAGACCAGCGCGGTCACCAGGAGCAACAGCAGGGCGGCCACGCCGAGCGCCGGGACCAGGAGCGAGGAGCCGCCCGAGCCACCGGAGCCGCCGACGCTGTCGGAGTTGCGGCCGAGCTCGGCGGCGAGGCCCGCGTCCAGGAGCGCCTTGCCGCGCAGGGCCTTGTCCTTGTGACCCGCCGCGGCGACCGTCTCGCAGAGCTTGCCCGGGCAGGCGCCCGCCTCGCGCAGGGCGCCCAGGGTCCTGTCGTCGAGCCGGGTGATCTCGGCGCCCGGGTCGACGAGCCGGTCGCCGGCGAGGACGAGCAGCAGGGTGCCGCCCGCGCCGGTCGGGTGCCCGGCCGGAACCATGAGGACCAGCGGGCCGCGGTCGAAGGCGGCCTTGCGCTGGGAGAGCTTCCAGTCGGCGGCCTTCCCTTCGAGCTCCAGCGGCCGGTTCAGGGTGACGAGCACGGACGCGTCCTGGGCGCCGACGCGATCGGCCCAGCAGCCCAGCCGCTCGGCCAGGGTCCCCGAGCAGGACGTGCCGTCGGCGGCGGCGGCCGGAAAGGGCGCGGCGAGCAGGGCCAGGGCGAGCAGAGCCGGGCCGAGCAGCCTGGTCAGCAGTCCTGTCACCGCCCCGGCCGGCCTCCTGGCCGGCGGCCCGGTCAGCGCCCCGTTCAGCGGCCCGGTCGCCGCCCACAGTCGTCGCGCACCGCGCGGACACCGGAGATGCCCCATGTTGCGAAAACCTCCCCGCCCCCGGAAAAGCACATCGCAAATATGACGCCACCGGCCGCCGCCCGTAAGGGTTTTGGCCAATTCGGGGCCATTCCCGCCAACCCCACCTACAACTGGAAAACCTGGTGGCACCGCATGAACATCTGCCTCGCCTGTTCCACCCAGTCACCGGCCAGCGCATCGAATTCGGGCTGGTTCATCCGGCAGTTGAGCGGCAGCGTGCAGACCCCGGCGATACAGGGCCTCGGCCCCCGTACGTCCCACACCGACAGCATCGGGACCAGCTGTTCGGTGTTCCAGGCGTTGGCCGCGGCGGCGGCCGTCGCCAGCTGGTCGCCGCGCAGGAACCGGCCGTCGGTCATGAACGCGACCAGCAGCTTGGTGGTGGTCATGAACCGGACGGTGACGGCTCTTCCCGCCTCCGCCAGGTCGAAGCGCAGCGAGACGGAGACCGTGTCCTCCTCGCAGTGCAGCCGGTGCCCGGACGCCCACCCGTGGACGAGCGGGCGCCACCGCGCGCCCAGGTCGGCGCCCGAGCCCGTCGGCGCCCCCTCAGAGTGCCGCACGGCCCACCGCCTCGATCACCATGGCGTCGCTGAGCCCCGCGTCGAGCAGCGTCTGCGCGTGCAGCAGCAGACAGGACCGCAGCGAGGCCCCGCTGCCGGACGCCCGGCGGACCTCCAGCTCGCCGGTGCGGACCCGGATCCGCCGGGCCACCGTGGGCGGCGGCCAGGTGAGCGCCCGCGCGGCGCCCGCGTCCGGGCCGATCAGCCCCTGGAGCAGCGCGTCGAGGCCGGGCCGGTCCTCGGGCCGCTTGGCCAGGCACCCGGCGACCAGCGGCATCAACTCACCCGGTACGTCGTCGATTTCGGGCTCGGCGTGCACCACCCGGTAGGCCACTCCGGCGCCGTGGCCGTGCGGCGGACGCCCGGTGACGGCGTAGACGAGCACCCCGCCCAGCGAGAAGACGTCGCTGGCGGGCCCGACCCGGCCCGACCCGGTCATCTGCTCCGGCGACATGTACGGCGGCGTCCCCATCAGGGCGCCCGCCCGGGTCAGCCCGGTGGCGCCGGCCACGCTGGAGATGCCGAAGTCGATGACGCGCGGCCCGTCGGCGGCGAGCAGCACGTTCGACGGCTTGAGGTCGCGGTGGACCACTCCGGCGCCGTGGATGGCCTGGAGCGCCTCCACCAGCCCGGCCCCGAGCCTGCGGGCCTGTCCCCCGGTCAGCGGCCCGTCCGAGCCGACCGCCTCCGACAGGGCGGGCCCCGGCACGTACGCCGTGGCCAGCCAGGGCAGTTCCGCCTCCGGGTCGGCGTCGACGACCGCCGCCGTGAACGCGCCGCCGACCAGCCGCGCCGCCGCCACCTCGCGGGCGAAGCGTCGCCGGAACTCGTCGTCGGCGGCGAGTTCGGGACGTACGACCTTGACGGCGACGGCCCGGCCCGCGGGCGACCGCCCCAGATACACCCAGCCCATGCCGCCGGACCCCAGCCGTCCGACGATGCGGTACGGCCCGACCCGCATCGGATCACTCACCGGTGTGCGCACGCTCCGCGCCCCCTCACTCGGCCCAACGCGCTCCGGGTCCGAGTGTCCCGCGAACGCCCGCCCCCGGCAGCCACCCTGGCGAAAAACGACCTCGGGAATGCGTTCGGCCCCCGGAGCCGTGAGGGGGCTCCGGGGGCCGATCGTGTCGTGGCGGACCGTCGTGACCCCACTGGTCAGGGCGGTGTTCGGGGCAGCCCGCCACGAGTCTCGGGCGGGCGGGTCAGCCCAGGCGGGCGACCAGCGAGCGGTACTCGTCCCACAGCTCCTTGGGCGTGTGGTCCCCGAAGGTGTTGAGGTGCTCGGGGATCAGCGCCGCCTCCTCGCGCCAGACCTCGGGGTCGACCTTGAGCAGGAACTCCAGGTCCGCCTCGGGCAGTTCGAGGCCCTCGGTGTCCAGGGACTCCTTGGTCGGCAGGATGCCGATCGGGGTCTCGACGCCCTCGGCCTTGCCCTCCAGGCGCTCCACGATCCACTTCAGGACGCGGCTGTTCTCGCCGAAGCCGGGCCACACGAACTTGCCCGCGTCGTTCTTGCGGAACCAGTTCACGTAGTAGATCTTGGGCAGCTTGGCCGCCTCCGCGGTGGCGCCGACCTTGACCCAGTGGGCCATGTAGTCGCCCATGTTGTAGCCGCAGAACGGCAGCATCGCGAACGGGTCGCGGCGCAGCTCGCCGACCTTGCCCTCGGCGGCGGCGGTCTTCTCGGAGGCGACGTTCGCGCCGAGGAAGACGCCGTGGTTCCAGTCGAAGGACTCGGTCACCAGCGGTACGGCGGAGGCGCGGCGGCCGCCGAAGAGGATCGCGGAGATCGGGACGCCCTTGGGGTCCTCCCACTCGGGGGCGATCGTCGGGCACTGGCCGGCCGGGACGGTGAAGCGGGCGTTCGGGTGGGCGGCCGGGGTCTCGGACTCCGGCGTCCAGGCGTTGCCCTTCCAGTCGGTGAGGCGCGCGGGCGCCTCCTCCGTCATGCCCTCCCACCACACGTCGCCGTCCTCGGTGAGCGCGACGTTGGTGAAGACCGAGTTGCCCCACAGCGTCTTCATCGCGTTGGCGTTGGTGTGCTCACCGGTGCCGGGCGCGACGCCGAAGAAACCGGCCTCGGGGTTGATCGCGTACAGCCGGCCGTCCTCGCCGAACCGCATCCACGCGATGTCGTCGCCGATGGTCTCGACGGTCCAGCCGGAGATCGTCGGCTCCAGCATGGCGAGGTTCGTCTTGCCGCAGGCGCTCGGGAAGGCCGCGGCGACGTACTTGGACTCGCCCTGCGGCGGGGTCAGCTTCAGGATGAGCATGTGCTCGGCCAGCCAGCCCTCGTCGCGCGCCATGACGGAGGCGATGCGCAGCGCGTAGCACTTCTTGCCGAGCAGGGCGTTGCCGCCGTAGCCCGAGCCGTACGACCAGATCTCGCGGGTCTCGGGGAAGTGCGAGATGTACTTGGTGGAGTTGCAGGGCCACGGCACGTCGGCCTCGCCCGCCTCCAGCGGGGCGCCCAGGGTGTGGACGGCCTTGACGAAGAAGCCGTCGGTGCCGAGCTCGTCCAGGACCGGCTGCCCCATGCGCGTCATCGTGCGCATCGAGACGGCGACGTAGGCGGAGTCGGTGATCTCGACGCCGATCGCGGAGAGGTCCGAGCCGAGCGGGCCCATGCAGAAGGGCACGACGTACATGGTGCGGCCGCGCATCGAGCCCCGGAAGATCCCCTTCTCACCCGCGAAGATCTCCTTCATCTCGGCGGGGGCCTTCCAGTGGTTGGTCGGCCCCGCGTCCTCCTCCTTCTCGGAGCAGATGAAGGTGCGGTCCTCGACCCGCGCGACATCGGTCGGGTCGGACGCGGCGTAGTACGAGTTCGGGCGCTTGATCGGGTCGAGCTTCTTGAACGTCCCCTTGGCGACGAGCTCCTCGCAGAGGCGCTCGTACTCGGCCTCGGAGCCGTCGCACCAGACCACCCTGTCCGGCTGCGTGATGGCTGCGATCTCGTCTACCCAGGAGATGAGCTCCTGGTGATTCGTCGGGACAGTGGTGGGAGCCGCGATGTCGCGCGCCACGATCGCTCCTTGTTGAGGGTTCGGTATCCCCTTGTGGGGGAATTTCGTTCGTTGCCCCGTGGGGGCTGCGACCCGGACGCTTCTTTGGTACCTGGCGCTCATCCGGTGCCGACCGCACTCATCTGATCATCCGTGCCGCTCGCCCATATGTCCAGAGGCACTCTCACGTGAGCATCGCCACTCGTCATGTGATGTTCACCTCCGGCGCCCGCGTTCGGGGCATGGGTCGGGCATACGGTTACGGGCCGCCCCTATCCGTAACTTACGGCGCCGTAGGTAGCATGCGGGACATGACTGATCAGGTGACGGCCCTTGTGCCGGCAAAGCCCCTGAAGCCCAAACTGCGCGGCTGGCTGCATGCCGGGATGTTCCCGGCCGTGGTCGTCTCGGGCATCGTGCTCATCGCGCTCGCCCACTCGACCCGGGGGCGGATCGCCTGCACGATCTACGTCCTGACCGCCTGTCTGCTGTTCGGCGTCAGCGCCGTCTACCACCGGGGCGACTGGGGCCCGCGCGGCGAGGCGATCCTGCGCCGGCTCGACCACGCCAACATCTTCCTGATCATCGCGGGCACCTACACCCCGCTCACCCTGCTGCTGCTCCCGGACTCGACCGGCCGGGTGCTCCTGTGGGCGGTGTGGGCGGCGGCGCTCGCGGGGATAGCGTTCCGCGTCTTCTGGGTCGGCGCCCCGCGCTGGCTCTACACGCCCTGCTACATAGCGATGGGCTGGGCGGCCGTCTTCTTCCTCCCCGACTTCATGCGCACCGGCGGCATCGCGGTGCTCGTCCTGGTGGTCGTCGGCGGGCTGCTCTACAGCGCGGGCGGCGTGATCTACGGCATCAAGCGCCCCAACCCCTCGCCGCGCTGGTTCGGCTTCCACGAGGTGTTCCACTCCCTGACGCTGGCGGCGTTCGCCGTCCACTACGTCGGCATCTCCCTGGTCGCCTACCAGCATTCTTGACGCCGACCCTCTTTTGAGAGTTACTGTCACTTGACGGTAACTCTCACGGAGGTGTGCCATGACGCAGGTGTCCGGTCCCGATCCACGGCGCTGGTGGGCGCTGGCGGCCATGGTCGCGAGCATGCTGGTGCTCGGCTTCGACATGACCATCCTCAATGTCGCGCTGCCGACCATGGCCCAGCAGCTCGGCGCCACCACCGGCCAGCAGCAGTGGATGGCCGACGCCTATGTCGTGGTCTTCGCCGCGCTGATGCTCCCCGCCGGACTCCTCGGCGACCGCTTCGGCCGCCGCCGGATGCTGATCACCGGCCTCGCGATCTTCCTGGCGGGCTCGCTGGTCGGCACGCTGACCACCAGCGTGGGGGCGGTCATCGCGGCCCGCGCGGTCATGGGGATAGGAGCCGCGTTCGTCATGCCGCTCGCCCTGGCCGTACTGCCCTCGCTCTTCCCCGCCGAGGAGCGCACCCGGGCCGTCTCGATCGTCACCGCCTCCTCCGCGCTCGGCCTGCCGCTCGGCCCGATCATCGGCGGCTTCCTGCTCAACCACTTCTGGTGGGGCTCGGTCTTCCTGATCAACGTCCCGATGGTCGCGATCGGCATCACCGCCTGCGCCTTCCTGCTCCCGGAGACGAGCGACCCGGCCTCCCCGCGCGTCGACGCCCTCTCCACCGCGCTCACCGCCGCCGGTCTCGGCTCCCTCATCTACGGGATCATCGAGGCGCCGACGCGCGGCTGGGGCGACGCGGTGGTGGTCGCCACGCTGGTCGGCGGCGCGGCGCTGATCGCCGCGCTGGTCGTACGGGAGCGGCGGGTGCCGCGTCCGATGCTCGACATGAAGCTCCTCGCGCACCGGCCGTTCCTGCTGAACACGCTGGCGGCGACGCTGGTGATGTTCATCCTCGCCGGGCTGATGTTCGTCCTGCCGCAGTACCTCCAGGCGGTGCTCGGCAACGACGCCTTCGGCACCGGGCTGCGGATGCTGCCCCTGATGGGCGGACTGGTGATCGCGGCCAAGGCCGGGGAGCCGGTGGTACGGCAGTTCGGCGCGCGCTCCACGATCAGCGCGGGCCTGGTGGTGCTCGCCTTCTCGGCCTTCCTCGGCAGCCGGACGACGGTGGAGAGCGGGTACGGGTTCACCGCGCTGTGGCTGACGGTGACCGGGCTCGGCTTCGGCTTCGCCATGGTGCCCGCGATGACGGCCGCGCTCGCCACGCTGCCGCCCGACCGCGCGGGCAGCGGATCCGGGCTGCTGATGACCGTACGTCAGGTGGGCAGCGCGGTCGGGATCGCGCTCCTCGGCTCGCTGCTCGCGGGGGTGTTCACGGACCGGCTCGACACGGCCGGGCTGCCGGGCCCGGCGGCGGACCGCGCCGGGGACTCGGTGGTGGCCGCGCACCTGGTCGCGGCGCGCCTGGGCGACGCGCGGCTGGCCGCCTCGGCCGACTCCGCGTACGTCCACGGCATGACCACGGTGCTGCTGGTGTGCGGGGCGGCGGCGCTGGTCACCGCCCTGCTCGCGGCGGCGCTGCTGCCGGGGCGGCAGGGGCCGGAACCGGCCGCGCGGGAGGTGGCGGGTACGCCCGTGGACGCCGTGGACGCCACGGATGCCTGAGAATGTCGACATGTCCGCCACCTCTCGTCGCCCCCGCTCCCTCGACTCCCTCGCCGAGGACATGCAGCCGCAGCTCGGGCTGCGCGAACGCAAGAAGCTCAAGACGCGCGTCGCGATCCGGCGCGCGACGTACCGGCTGATCGCCGAGCAGGGGTACGACGCGACGACGGTCGAGCAGATCGCGGAGGCGGCGGAGGTGTCCCCGTCGACGGTGTTCCGCTACTTCCCCACGAAGGAGGACATCGTCCTCACGGACGAGTTCGACCCGTTCATAGTCGCCGAGCTGCGCGCCCGCCCGGCGGACGAGCCGCTCCTGGAGTCCCTGCGCCAGGTCATGGTCAAGGCGACCCGGCTGACCCTGGAGCACGCCCCAGAGGAGACGATTCAGCGGACGACCCTGCTGGTCCAGGTACCGGCGCTGCGGGCCCGGATGATGCAGTCCATGGCGACCAGCAGCCGCCTTCTGTGCCAGGTGGTCGCGGAGCGAACGGGCCGCGAGGAGGGGGAGCTGGAGGTCCGGACGTACTCGATGGCGGTCCTCGCGGCGCTCTACGAGGCAGCGGTGTACTGGGCGGAACGGGACCACGAGGACGACTTGGTGGAACTGGTGGAGCGGTCGCTGTCCGCTGTGCGGGACGGGCTGCGGTAGTCCCTCTGCGGGCGGTACGTGGCCGGCCGCGAGCTCCCCGCGCCCCTCAAGGGGCGCGGGGCTGTGACATTGTGCGGCTCCGCCACGCGGGCGCGAGCAACCCAAGCGGACCCGCACCCGACCGACGGGCCGGCCTTCAGGGGCGCGGGGCTGTGACATTGTGCGGCTCCGCCACGCGGGCGCGAGCAACCCACCACTACCCGCAGACAAACACCGGGCCGATCCCCGTCACCGCTGGCGGGCCGCCAAGGCCTTCGCGGCTCTGACCCGCCCCGGGCCCAGCACATCGATCGTGCCCGCCCCCGCCCCCGGCCGCTCCTCCCAGCCGCGCAGCTTCGCCGCCACCCGGCGCAGCCCCGAGTCGCCGGGGCGCACGTCGATCTGGAAGTGCGACTCCTTGGCGGTGGACTCGTCGCCGCCCCACTTCACCACGCCCTCCAGGTCCGCCAGGATGTCCCGGACGACCACCAGCTCGTACGGGAAGAACCCGTCGCGCGCCCGCGCCGGGTACTGCAGCGGCCGGATCGCGATCGCCGTGCCGGAGAGGTAGTTGCTCTCGTACGGCGCCGCCACCGCCCGCGCGGTGGAGTGGCCGGTGACCTCGCCCGCGCCCAGCGTGTGGATCTCGTAGTGGAAGCGGCGCACCACGTGGGTGAGCACGG
Source organism: Streptomyces sp. NPDC023838 (assembly GCF_040639555.1). NCBI lineage: Bacteria > Bacillati > Actinomycetota > Actinomycetes > Kitasatosporales > Streptomycetaceae > Streptomyces > Streptomyces sp. NPDC023838. The sequence continues at coordinate 150,494 of NZ_JBFAAD010000017.1, read as the reverse complement.
TCGCCACGTCGCCGTCCAGCGCCGTGAAGCCCACCCCGCCCGCGCCCTCGACGCGGTGCGACGGCGCCGAGGCGACGACGGGCCAGCCGTTGGCGGAGGCGCGCCCGTGCCACTCCGTCGCCGCCGGAGCCGCCGGAACGGCGGGGGTGGCGGGGGCGGCCGGGGCCGCGACGGCCGTGCCGGACATCCCGCCCGCCACCAGCGCCGCGCCCCCGGCGACGCCCGCGCCGGCCACCAGGAAGCGGCGGCGGTCGACGCGTACCGCGTGCGTCATGACATCACTCATGAATCGGTTCCTCATCACTTTCGTACGACGGACCCGGGCCTAGAGGCCCTTGGCGTTGGCTTCCTGCAGGACGCGGTCGTGCAGCCCGTCGGCGAAGCCCCGGCAGAAGCCGTTGAGGACGTCGTCGGAGAGCTGCTCGGGCAGGGTCGCGTTGGAGCCCGCGATGTCCCGGATGAGCGAGGTGCGCCCGATCGCGATCTTCGGGTTGGACTGCTGCAGCAGGACCGAGCGGGCCATGGTCACCATGAAGTCGGTGCTGCCGCCGAACCGCTCCTCGAAGTAGTCGCGGAAGCGCGTCAGCGCACCCGCGTCGCGCTCGCCCTGCCCGTAGTGCTCACGGACGATGTCGACCAGCTGACCGCCGCGCTGCGCACGCCGGGCGATCAGATAGCCGTCCGCGTCCTCGATGAGGTCGTTGAAGCTGAACGTGGAGACCACGCCGATCTTGCCGAACTTGGCCTGGCAGTAGGTGTATCCGGACGGATACGCCTTCACATCGCGCCGCCACTCCCCGTAGAGCGTGATGAGGTCGCCGGCCCAGCCGGCGATGTCGCCCTCACCGATCTTCCTGATGTCGTCCTCCTGCTGCGGCTTCACGTAGTGGCCGTTGGCGGCCGCCAGCAGGTGCTCGGCACCGATCGTGTAGCCCGTGACGGGGTCCTTGAAGTCCTGGAGGAGGGACGCGCCCCTGCTGTTGGCGAACTTGATGTAGTCCTCGTCCGGCGAACCGATGAGGGCCCACCACTTGAAGCCGGCGTACGCCTTCTGCCGCCCGTACTCCATGACCAGCTGGTTCGGGTCGCCCTTGCCGTACTGGAGCGCCAGCGGAAAGAGCGTGGTGATGTACTTGACGAACTCGTTCGCCGGCTGCACCTGCTGGTGCACCGTGTTCTGGCCGGTGTCGCTGCCGCTGCGGTGGACGTCGTTGTCGAGGTCGAACGAGTCGCCGCTGTAGATGAACTTGAACTCCTTGACCTGGTTGAAGGCCCAGTTCGGCGGCAGCGGGAAGCCCAGGTTGCCGGAGAAGCCCCAGGACATGCCGGAGACGAAGGAGTAGCGGGCGTCGGTGTTCTTGCTGACCTGCGTGCAGACGTTCCGCGAGCCGTAGACGCCGTGCACGTACTTCTTCCCCCGGTTCGCCAGACCCGCCTGGACGCCCTGGAAGTAGGGCACGATGTTGGAGGCGATCTCGTCGGTGGTCGCGTCGTAGTCGCACGCGAAGTAGATGACGGTGCCCCGGTTGAAGCCGTAGCCGTCCGCGCAGGCGTGGGCGTTCAGCGCGTGCTCGAAGCCCTGCTCGAACGTGAAGTCCTGGAGGCGGCGCGCGTTGTCCTGGTAGATCGGGAAGACGTTCAGCCCGGCCGCGAAGATGTCGGCCAGCTCACCGTCCTTGATCTCCTTGTCGAGCGTGCTGCCCGGCGGGTCGAAGAGGTAGCGGCCGACATAGCGGTAGCCCGCCTTGTACAGGGCGTCGGCGCGCGGGCGGGTGATCTGGAAGCGGGTGTCGCAGGCCGTGGCGGTCCGGTCCGGGTCGCCGGTCGAGACCAGCAGCTGGGCCCAGGTGCGGTAGTCGCCCCGGCCGTCCCTGGTGTCGAGCTCGGAGAAGCTCTGGAACGCCTTGACCCACTCGGTGAGCTTGGAGTCGAACTTGTCCCGGAACGTGGTGGGTATGTTGCTGTCGCCCTTGGCGTTGGGGATCGGCGAGTTGAACACGCACGCCGCCGAGAAGAGCTGGGCCCAGATCCCCGAGTCGCCCTCCTTGACCGTGTGGGCCTTCAGACCCGCCTGGGTGCCGGGGCCGAACGCGCCGGTCGCCTGGTCGTCGGGTATGCCCAGCTCGTACTGGATCGCCTTCATCAGCGACTTCTGCACATCGCGGGAGTACACCCCGTCGGCGGGACCGACGAAGAACGACGAGTGGCTGAAGTAGCGGCCGTTGAGCCACCGCTGGACCGCGCGGACCGTGTCGGTGCCGCCGTTCGGCGACGATATGTAGGCGTCCATGCTGAGCAGCGCCTTGAAGACCTTCGGTGACACAAGGCCGTTGGAGGCGTCGAGGCCGGCGTCGTTCTTGAGCGCCCTGACCGACTTGTCGGTGGCCGCGCCGTACGACCCCGTACCGTCGCCGCCCCAGTAGCCCTTGCAGAACAGGGCGTGCTCGACGATCTTCTTGATGTTGACGTTCTGCTCGTTCGGGCCGATGTCGCCGCGCTTCGCGAGCTCGGACAGCGTGCCCGGACCGAAGCTCGCGACCAGCGGGGCCATGCCGAGCGTGGCCTGCAGCGCCATCGTCAGCGAGAACATCGTCGACCAGCCGGTGCGCCCGTCCTCGGGGCACTTCACATAGCCGGGAACCATCGAATAAGTGGCGTTGACCCACTCCTGGGCAGCAAGGACCTTCTCGTCCGCCATGTTTCTCTCTCTGGTGAGCGGGGCTCGGGACTCGGGGGTGCGTGAATCCTGATGGCGGAAGGAGGCGTTCCGGCGTGGTCGTCCGGTCGGCCACGGCCCGTCGCGGGCATGGCGGATCGACCGGTTTCCGGAAGGTGGTTCCCCGCATCACCTCGGCGTCGGTTTCCCCCGTCGACTGCCGTTGTGGGGTGATCATAACTGACTGATCATCCGGTTATCGGCATGCTCGACCATCACCTGACGTGTCGTACGATCTCACCGCACATGATCATGTGTGCATGACCAAGGGGGAGCAACTCATGGGTATGGGCAAGAAGTTCGCCATGGCCGCCACCACCGGCGCGCTGGCCGTCGCGGGCATCGCCGCCACCGGCGGGACCGCGTTCGCGGGCACCGACGGGCAGCAGATCGTGATCTACGACGAGACCCACAGGGTCGCGTCGATCAAGATCCAGGGCTTCAACCAGAAGGGCCAGCCGACCACGGCCTGCCTGGCGACGCCGGGTTACGAGACCCGCATGTACGGCTGGTGGTGGCGCGACTCGATGCACTTCAGCAAGTGGACCGACAAGACCTGCGGCCAGAACGGCGGCGCCTGGCTGGGCTCGCAGGACGAGTGGGTCCGGGCGTGGATGCCGCCGAGCGACGGCGACTGGGTGGGCATCGGCATCTTCAAGAACGACAACTGATCCGCACGGCTTCCCCGCGCCCCGCACGGGCGCGGGGAACCCGCGTGCGCACTCAGGACAGCGCCTGCGCCAGCGCCTCCGCGTTCGTCACCGGTGCCTCGCAGGTGAAGTGGCGGCAGACGTACGCCGCCGGGGCGCCGTCGACCAGCGGCCGGTCCGCCAGGAGGGGGAACTCGGCGCCGCCCGGGTCGCCCACCGCCACCACCGCGCCCGGGGCGCGGCCCAGCAGCGCGGCCCGGTGGAGTTCGCCGCCGGGCGGGCCCACCACGGCCACCTCGCGGGGGCCGTCGAGCAGGGCCTCGGCCGCTGCCAGGCCCCAGCCGATGAACCTCGGGGCGCGCGGGCCCAGGGCCTTCACCACGCCCAACGCGCCCTCGGCGGCGGCCCGGTGGGCGGATGAGCCGGTGTGGGCCGCGTACGAGAGCAGCGCGCCCGCCGCCGCCGTCCAGCCCGACGGGGTGGCGCTGTCCGTGGGGTCCTGCGGGCGCCGGATCAGCCGTTCGGCGTCGTGCGCGGTGTCGTAGAGCACCCCGCCCTCGGCGGTGAACTGGTCCAGGACGATGTCCAGGAGGAACCCGGCGAACTCCAGCCAGGCCCCCTCCCCGGTCACGCCCGCGAGCGCCAGGAAGCCCTCCGCCACGTCGGCGTAGTCCTCCAGCACACCGTCGTTGGCGCCGGCTTGGCCGTCCTTGGAGGTACGGGACAGACGCGCGCCGGTGTCCATGTGGACGCGGACCAGCAGGTCCGCCGCCTCGGTCGCCCGCTCGACCAGGTCGGGGCGGTCGAAGTACGCGCCCGTCTCCGCCAGCGCCGCGATCGCCAGGCCGTTCCAGGCGGCGACGACCTTGTCGTCCCGGCCGGGGCGCGGCCGCCGCTCGCGGGCCGCGAAGAGCCGGTCCCGTACGTCCGCCGCCACCGGGCCGCCGTCGGAGGGGAGTCGGAGGACGGAGGCGCCCTCCTCGAAGGTGCCCTCCTCGGTCACCCCGTAGTGCCGGGCGGCCGCCTCGCCGTCCTTCTCACCCAGCACCTCGGCGAGCTGCGCGGGCGCCCACACATAGAACGCGCCCTCGACATGGCGCCCGCTGCCGTCGTCGCTGTCGGCGTCCAGGGCCGAGGCGTAGCCGCCCTCGTTGGTACGCAGCTCGCGGACCATGAAGTCGGCGGTCTCCAGGGCGACCCGGCGCGCCAGCTCCGAGCCGGTGGCCCGCCACAGATGGGCGTACACCCGGCACAGCAGCGCGTTGTCGTAGAGCATCTTCTCGAAGTGGGGCACCACCCACTCGCGGTCCACCGAATAGCGGGCGAAGCCGCCGCCCAGCTGGTCGTAGATTCCGCCGCGCGCCATCTTCTCGCAGGTGTCGGCGGCCATCTGGAGCGCGCCCTCGGCGCCCGTACGGGCGTGGTGGCGCAGCAGGAACTCCAGCGTCATCGACGGCGGGAACTTGGGCGCGCCGCCGAAGCCGCCGTTGCGCTCGTCGTAGTCGCGGGTCAGCCCGAGCAGCGCACCCGCCAGCTCCTCCTCGCCGGGCACCCCGGCGCCCCCGCCGTACACCAGCTCGCGCTCGTTCAGGTCCCGTACGACCTTCGCGGCGACCTCGCCCACCTCCTCGCGCCGCCCCGTCCAGGCGGCCTTCACCCCCTCCAGGACCTGCGGGAACGAGGGCATGCCGTGGCGGGGCTCGGGCGGGAAGTAGGTGCCGAAGTAGAACGGTTCGGCGTCCGGCGTCAGAAAGACGGTCATGGGCCAGCCACCCTGACCGGTCGCCGCCTGCACCGCCTCCATGTAGACGGCATCGACGTCGGGCCGCTCCTCGCGGTCGACCTTGACGTTGACGAAGTGCTCGTTGAGATACGCGGCCGTCGTCTCGTCCTCGAAGGACTCGTGGGCCATGACATGGCACCAGTGGCAGCTGCTGTACCCGACGCTGAGCAGCACCGGGACCCCGCGCTCGCGGGCCTCGGCGAACGCCTCGGGGGACCAGGGCCACCAGTCGACGGGGTTGTCGGCGTGCTGGAGCAGATACGGGGACGTCTCATGGGCCAGGCGGTTCGGCATGGGGCCATCCTCCCCCACGGGCGAGATGATCCGCCGACTCCCTCGCGCCGACGCGCGGCACGCAGGACACTTGACACCAACGGCACACTCGACCAGGACTCAAGTCGCAGCGGACGCTCTCGGAGGGGGACGCACATGCGGGACGGCCATCGGGCGGAGGCCGAGCGGCTGTTGGTACGCGCGGTCGAGGAGGAGGTGCGGCGCTCCGGCGGCCGCGCCGACGCCAACGCGCTGCTGACACGCGGCCGGGCGGCACTCGACACGCTGGCGGCGAGCGCCGAGGAGGAGTACGGGGCGTACACCCGGGCGCTGGACGAGGCCGCGGCCGGGCAGCCGACGCTGGGCGACCGGTTCGCGCGGGAGAAGGCGGGCACGGCGTTCCTGGTGACCGGGGTCGCGGCCGTCGCCGCCGTCGTCGCGGACGCGGCGCTCGGGACGGGCGCGGGACCCGCGGTCGGCGCGGGGGCGGCCGTGGCCGTCGCCGGGGCCGCGACCACCGTCGTACGGGTGACCGCCGCGCACTGGCCCGCCGCCCACCGGCGCGCGGGCGAGCTCGGCCGGCCGGGCGGCGCCGAACAGCTGCGCCTGCAGTGGCTCACGGCCCTGGACGTCCGGGGCATCCGCCCGTTCCTGGACCAGCAGCGGATGACGGCCCCGGCGGTCCGTCCCGGCAAGAAGACCAGCGCCTCCGTGCCCACCCAGCTGCGCGGCACCGACAAGAGCGCCGCGGCCCGGCGCCGCTCGGTCCTGGAGCAGTCGTTCGGCCATCTGCCGGAGCCACAGGGGCCGTTCGCGGGGCGGCGCGCGGAACTCGGCAGGATCACCCAATGGGTGCAGTCCGCGCGCGCCGCCACCGAGACCCGCCCCACGGTCGTGGTGCTGCACGGCCCGGCGGGCGTGGGCCGCACGACGCTGGCCGTACGGGCGGCGCACCAGCTGCGCGACCAGTTCCGTGGCGCGTGCCTGGTGGATCTGCGGGGTGGCGCGCAGAAGCCGCTGCCCACCCGGGACGCGCTGCTGCACCTGCTCAACCGGCTGGGCGCGCCCCGCGAGCAACTGCTCTTCCGAGAGCGTTCCTCCGCCGACCAGCAGGTGCGCCGGCTCGCCGAGCTCTACCACCAGCATCTGACGGGCCTTCCGGTCACCGTGGTCCTGGACGACGCCCACGACGCCGAGCAGGTGCGCACCCTGGTGCCCGAGCGCTCCGACAGCCTGGTCCTGGTGACGGCCACGCACCCCCTCGAGCTGCCCGACGACTTCCCCGCGTGGGTGCACCAGCTGGCGGTGGAGCCGCTGGACGAGGCGGGCGCGGAGGAGCTGCTGCGCGCGTGCGCCCAAGAGGACTCCAAAGAGCCGTACGACGGTGAAGCCGCCGCGCTCGTACGGGAGTTGTGCGGCGGTCTGCCGCTCGCGCTGCGCATCGCGGGCTCCTCGCTCGGGCCCCGCGACGCGCGGGCGCTCGTGGCGGACCTCGGGGCGTACGGGCCGGTGGCGCCCGTCGAGCGGGCCCTGTGGCTGCGCTACACCGACCAGTCCGAGCAGCCCCGCAGACTGCTGCGGCGCCTGGCGCTCGCCGGGCGGGCCTCGCTGGGCGCGGCGGCCGCGGCGGCGCTGCTCGCCACGAGCGACGCGGAGGCGGGCCGGCTCCTCGCGGATCTGGCGCGGGCGGGCCTGATCGACCAGGTCCGCGCCGACCGCTACCGCCTGCACGACACCGTGCGGGCGTTCGCGCGGGCCCGGCTCCTGGACGAGGAGGAGGCCGCCGAGCGCACCGCCGCGCAGGGGCGGCTGATCCAGAACTACGCGGACCTCGCCGGCGCCGTGATCCGTATGGTCGACGGCAAACTCTCCACCCGCGCCGGACAGTTCGGCGGCCACGGCTTCACCTCGCTGGACGCGGCCCTGCGCTGGCTCGACGACGAGTCGAGCTTCATCACGGCCGCGCTGCGCGACGCGGAGGACGTCGACCAGCAGGCGGTGCTCAACCTGCTCGGCGCGCTGTGCGACTACTGCCTGCTGCGCGGCGACCTCTACCGCCTGGGCGAGATCAGCGAGCTCACCCAGGCCGTCGACCAGGGCCTCCTCGAGCGTTCCGTACGGTGGCGCACCGGCATCGCGGCCCGCCAGCTGGGCGAGCTCGACACCGCCCGCACCACGCTGACCTCGGTGGTCGGCCTCTACCGGGAGGCGCAGAACGACGCGGGCGCGGCGCTCGCGCTCGCCTCGCTCGGCATCACGCTGCACCACCAGGGAAACCTCACCGAGGCGGCGGCCCGGCTGCGCGAGGCGATCGAGCTCCAGTCCTCGCCCGAACAGGACGAGGACCGGGCGTGGTCGCTGCACGCGCTGGCGGCGGTCGAGCGCGACCGGGCGAACCTGGCGGACGCGCTGACCCTGCTGGACACGGCGCTGGCCCTGCACCGCGAGGGCGAGTCACTGCACGGCGAGGCGTGGACCCACTTCCAGCTGGGCCAGGTGTGCCTGCGGATGGGCGACGTGCCGCGCGCGGAGGACGAGCTGCGCACCGCGCTCGATCTGTACGGCCGCACCCGCGACGGCCGGGGCGAGGCCTGGGCGCTGACTCAGCTGGCCCGCGCCCGCCTCGTGGACGGCGACCCGAACCCGGCCGTCGACGGGCTGCGCCAGGCCCTGGCCCGCCACCGGGAGCAGGAGGACGCGCGCGGCGAGGCATGGACGCTGTACTACCTGGGCCAGGCCCTGGAGGAGCTCAGCGACCGCGACCAGGCGGTCCGCGAGCTGGAGCGCGCCCGCACGATGTTCTCGCGGATGCGGGACGTGTACGGCCTGGCCTGCGCCCGCCACCACTCCGGGCGGGTCACCCGGGACCAGCGCGCCGCCCAGACCGGCAACCTGCGCAACTCCGGCTTCGCCCGTCAGCTCCTGGTCGACGCCCGCGCCGACTTCCACCGCATCGGGGTCGCCCACGGCGAGGGCTGGACCTGTCTGGAGCTGGCCCTGATCGACGCGGGCAACAACCGCGCGCCCCAGGCGCTGCGGCTGTGCGACGAGGCGGTCGAGCTGTTCGACTCGTACGGGGACCGCAGGGGCGGCGACTGGGCCCGCTTCCTGCGCTGCACCCTGCTCCCGTACGCCTCGGCGGGCGGCTTCGAGATCGGCGTCGCGGTCGCCGAGGAGGAGCTGTCCCAGCTGATCCGCGCCCACCACGCCACCCGCGACAGCAAACTGGAGGACTGCGCGGAGGCGTACGCGCTCATGCTGGAGCGCGGCGTGGAACTGGAGGCCGGCTGGCAGGCCTGGCCCCTGGGCATGGTCCCGACCCGCCACTCCCGGGAGGTCATGGGGGTGCCGGTGGGGGCGGGGCGATAGCCCGCGCCCCGTCTGGCAGGGCCTGGCTATCAGGGCCAGGCCCTTCCCTAAGGGGCAGGGGGCTGTGACATTGTGCGGCTCCGCCGCGACGGGGGTCCCCCCTGTTCGAGCGAAGCCGAGAACTTGGGGGAGCGACCAGCCACAGCGGGCCCGCAGACGACTCCGCACCCCAGCGGGGCTACGCCTTCTTCGGCTCACCCTTGCCGGAGGCCGTCGCCGGGGCCGTCCCCGACTCGGGCGCCTCCTCGAAGTCGACCTTCCCCATGTGCCGGTTCATCGACTTCATCAGCAGCCACACCCCCACGGCCAGCGCCGCGAAGACGACGAAGCCGAGGACTCCGGGCGTCACCTTGTCGTTGTCGATCTCCTTGGCCAGCGGGACCAAGTGCGTCAGTGCCAGGCTTGCGCTCATATCAGGCATTCTCGCGTACGCCCGCGAAGAGGTCGTCCTCGGGGAGGGAAGTGTCCACGAGCGACTTCGCCAGCTCGTACTCCTCCGTCGGCCAGACCTCCTTCTGGATGTGCATCGGAACCCGGAACCAGCCGCCGTCGGGGTCGATCTGCGTGGCGTGCGCGATCAGCGCCTTGTCGCGGATCTCGAAGAACTCCCCGCACGGAACGTGCGTGGTCAGCGTGCGCTCGACGCGCTCGAACTCCTTCCAGCGCTCCAGCCACTCGCCGTACGGCGACTCCATGCCCCGGTCGAGCAGCGCGTGGTGCAGCGCCAGGGTGCGCGGCTTGTTGAAGCCCTGGTTGTAGTAGAGCTTCTGCGGCTGGTAGGCCGGGCCGAACTCGGACTCCGGGAACTTCTCGGTGTCACCCGCCCCGTCGAACGCCACCATGGAGATCTTGTGGGTCATGATGTGGTCGGGGTGCGGGTAGCCCCCGTTCTCGTCGTACGTGGTGATCACCTGCGGACGGAAGGCGCGGATCTTGCGGACCAGCTCGCCCGCCGCCTTGTCCACGTCCTCCAGGGCGAAGCAGCCCTCGGGCAGCGGCGGCAGCGGGTCGCCCTCCGGCAGCCCCGAGTCGACGAAGCCCAGCCACTCCTGCTTGACGCCGAGGATCTCGCGCGCCTCGTCCATCTCCTTCTTGCGCACCTCGTGGATGTGCTCCTCGACGTACTTGTCGCCCTGGAGTTTCGGGTTGAGGATGGAGCCGCGCTCGCCTCCCGTGCAGGTCACGACCAGCACGTCCACCCCCTCGGACACATACTTCGCCATGGTGGCCGCGCCCTTGCTCGACTCGTCGTCGGGGTGGGCGTGCACGGCCATCAGTCGCAGCTGCTCAGTCAAGACAAGATCCTCAAGTGATTCGGCGCCCTGGTGTTGCCCTCGGTCATCCGGCGCGATGGGCGGCTTCTATAGTGACCGAATCGGGGGGCGGAAAATTCCGGGCCCCCAGCAGCAGGAGGACGACCATGGCCGCGGCAAGCCAACCGCTTCCCGAGGGGCGCTACGGGCGCACCGCGGACCAGCGCGCCGACCGCAAGCTCAAGATCATCGGTTCGGTCCTCGGTGTCGCCCTGCTCGGTGTGGTCGGCTGGATCGGTTACGACTACGTGGGCGGCCAGTCCGTGTCGGCCGAGGTCATCAAGTTCAAGGTGGTCTCCGCCAAGGCCGTCGAGGTCCATCTGGAAGTCCGCAAGGACAAGGGCGAGACCGGTGTCTGCACCTTGCGCGCCCTGGAGACCGACGGCGACGAGGTGGGCCGCAAGGACGTCCGCTTCGAGCAGCGGCAGGGCCGCATCGACCAGGTGGTCACCGTCCAGACCACCTCGCGGGCGACCGCCGTCGACCTGGTCGGCTGCAAGTCCGTCTGAGGCGGTCAGTCTGAGGCGGTCAGTCTGAGGGGTCGGTCTGAGGGGTCGGTCTGAGGGGTCGGTCTGAGGCGGCCGGTCCGGTCCCGGCCGGGCAGGGCCCCAGCCGGGCAGGCCCGTCCGACCCGGCCGACACCGCGGCCATCAGGCCCGCGCTGACCTGCGCCGACGATGTCCCTATGGTTTTCGTCCTCCCCCTTCGCGCCTTGAATTGTTAGGCTCGTGGTTTCGCCCGCCCGAGAAGGCACATCCTTCTGGGTAGGGCGATGCGCTTGTATTCCCAGTACCGACGAGGAGCACCTGTGACCCAGACCAGCGACAACGTCACCTGGCTGACCCAGGAGGCGTACAACCAGCTCAAGGCCGAGCTGGAGTATCTGTCTGGTCCCGCGCGCACGGAGATCGCCGTAAAGATCGCGGCGGCCCGTGAGGAGGGTGACCTCCGGGAGAACGGCGGGTACCACGCGGCCAAGGAGGAGCAGGGCAAGATGGAGCTCCGGGTCCGCCAGCTGACCCAGCTCCTTGAGCACGCCAAGGTGGGCGAGGCGCCCGCCGCGGACGGCGTGGTGGCCCCGGGCATGCTCGTCACCATCGCCTTCGACGGCGACGAGGACGACACCCTGGAGTTCCTGCTCGCCTCGCGCGAGTACGCGTCGACGGAGATCGAGACGTACTCGCCGCAGTCCCCGCTCGGCTCCGGTGTGAACGGCAAGAAGATCGGCGAGGACGCCGAGTACGAACTGCCGAACGGCAAGAAGGCCTCGGTGAAGATCCTCGCGGCCACGCCGTACACGGGCTGAGCCCCGTTCCGTAAGCAGCTGAAGCGGTAGTACGTACGCGAAGCCCCCGGCGGCCCTGAGAAGGGCGGCCGGGGGCTTCGCCGTGTTCGCCGTATCCGCGGTGTTCGCCGTGTGTGTCAGGCCGTCGCGTGTCAGGCCGTGCCTGTCAGGCCGTCGCCGAGCGGTACTTGCGTACCGCCAGGGTCCGGAACACCACGATGATCAGCAGCGACCAGAGCAGCGAGGCGATCACCGGGTGCTGCATCGGCCACGCGTTGGACGGCACCACGCCCGGGTTGCCGAAGAGGTCCCGGCAGGCCTGGACGGTGGCGCTGAACGGGTTCCACTCGGCGACGTGCCGCAGCCACGGCGTCATCCCGGAGGTGGCGACGAACGCGTTGGACACGAACGTCACCGGGAAGAGCCAGATCAGCCCGCCGGAGGTGGCCGCCTCGGGCGTACGGACCGTGAGGCCGATCAGGGCGCCGATCCAGGAGAACGCGTACCCGAGCAGGAGCAGCAGCGCGAACGCGCCGAGCGCCTTCGGGATGCCGTGGTGGACGCGCCAGCCGACCAGCAGGCCGACGGCGGCGAGCACCACCACGGTCAGCGCCGTCTGCACCAGGTCGGCCAGCGTGCGGCCGGTGAGAACGGCGCCCCGGGCCATCGGCAGCGACCGGAACCGGTCGATGAGCCCCTTGTGCATGTCGTCCGCGATGCCCGCGCCGGCGCCGGCCGTGGCGAAGGTGACGGTCTGCGCGAAGATGCCCGCCATCAGGAACTCGCGGTAGTCGCCGGGGTTCGTGGATCCGCCGATGTTGACCGAGCCGCCGAACACGTAGCTGAACAGCACCACGAACATGATCGGCTGGATGAGCCCGAAGATGATCATCTCGGGGATGCGCATCATCCGGATCAGATTGCGCTTGGCCACGACCAGCGAGTCGTTGACCGACTGGACGATGCCGCCGCGCGGCTTCGGGGCTGTGAGGTGCGGGGTTTCGACAACGGCGGTCACTTGGAGGCCTCCTTCTCGTCCTCGTCCTTCTGCTCGGCCACATGGCCGGTGAGGGAGATGAAGACGTCGTCGAGGGTCGGGCGGCGCAGCCCGATGTCGTCGATCTCCACTCCGCGGTTGTCGAGCTCGCGGATGACCTCGGCGAGCAGCTTGGCGCCGCCGGTCACCGGCACGGTGAGCTTGCGGGTGTGCTCGGCGACGGCTACCTCGCCCTTGCCGAACCCGGCGAGCACCGCGCGGGCGGGCTCGATCTCCTCGTGCTGGTGCACCACGACCTCGACGCGCTCGCCGCCGGTGCGGGCCTTGAGCTGGTCGGCGGTGCCGCGCTCGATCACCCGGCCGTGGTCGACCACGCAGATGTCGTGCGCGAGGTGGTCGGCCTCCTCCAGATACTGCGTGGTGAGCAGCAGGGTGGTGCCGCCCGCGACGAGCTCCTGGATGACCTCCCACAACTGCTGGCGGTTGCGCGGGTCGAGGCCGGTCGTCGGCTCGTCCATGAACATCACGGGCGGCGACACGACCAGGGCGGCGGCCAGGTCGAGCCGGCGGCGCATACCGCCCGAGTACGTCTTGGCGGGGCGGTCGGCCGCGTCGGCGAGGTTGAACTTGTCGAGCAGCTCGCCCGCCCTGGCCTTCGCCTCCTTGGCCTTCATCTGGTAGAGCTGGCCGACCATTTGGAGGTTCTCACGGCCGGTCAGATACTCGTCGACCGCCGCGAACTGACCGGAGAGCCCGATCGCGCGGCGCACCTCGTTGGGATGCTTGAGCACGTCGATGCCCGCGACCGTGGCCCTGCCGCTGTCGGGCTGGAGCAGGGTGGTCAGGACGCGGACGGTGGTGGTCTTGCCGGCGCCGTTGGGGCCGAGCAGGCCCAGAACCGTGCCCTCGGGGACATCGAGGTCCACGCCGTCCAGAGCCTTTACGTCGCCGAACGTCTTCACCAGGCCTTCGGCATAGATGGCGCCTGGCATGTTGGGTACCCCCAGAGTTGGGTCGTTTCGTACACAAATCCTAAATTTGCCGGGTATGTGATGCCCGGTGGAGCTGTGGCGCGGAACAGAGGCTAACGCGATGTATCGCGTTTACTCAAGGGATTTAACGACTTCGGCGGCGCGGGCGCGCGGGCGTCAGGAAATGACCTGGTACCCCTCTTCCCGCAGCGCAGCCCCGACCTCCAGGCAGTGCTGCGGCCCCTTCGTCTCCAGGTGCAACTCCACCTCCACTTCGGTGAGTCCGAGCCGCGGATCGGTGCGTACGTGGCTCACATCAAGGACGTTAGCGTCGACCACTGACAATGACCTGAGAAGAGCCGCGAGCGCCCCCGGCCGGTCCGGCAGGCGCAGCCGCAGGCTCAGATAGCGCCCGGCGGCCGCCATCCCGTGCCGCAGGATCCGCTGGAGCAGCACCGGGTCCACGTTGCCGCCCGACAGGACCGCCACCACCGGCCCCCGGAACGCCCCGGGGTCGCTCAGCAGCGCCGCCACCGGACTCGCCCCCGCGGGCTCCACGACCAGCTTGGCCCGCTCCATGCAGAGCAGCAGCGCACTGGAGAGCTCGTCCTCCGTCACCGTACGGACCTCGTCCACCAACTCCCTGATCAGGGCGAACGGCACGTCCCCGGGCCGCCCCACCTTGATCCCGTCGGCCATCGTCGGGGCCGGGTCGATCGCCACCGGATGTCCGGCGGCCAGCGAGGGCGGGTACGCGGCAGAAGCCGCCGCCTGCACGCCGATCACCTTCACATCGGGGCGGACCGCCTTCACCGCGACCGCGATGCCCGCCGCCAGTCCCCCGCCGCCGACCCCGACGACGATGGTGCGCACCTCCGGGCACTGCTCCAGGATCTCCAGGCCGACCGTGCCCTGGCCCGCGATGATGTCCGGGTGGTCGAAGGGGTGGATGAAGATGGCGCCCGTCTCGCGCGCGTAGGCCTCGGCCGCCGCCAGCGTCTCGTCGACGACCGTGCCGTGCAGGACGACCTCCGCCCCGTACTCCCGGGTCGCGGCGACCTTCGGCAGGGGCGCGCCGACCGGCATGAACACCGTGGAGCGCACGCCCAGGAGCGAGGAGGCAAGCGCCACGCCCTGCGCGTGGTTGCCCGCGCTGGCCGCCACCACCCCGGCCGCCCGCTCCTCGGGACGCAGCCCCGCGATCCGTACGTAGGCGCCTCTGAGCTTGAAGGACCCGGTGCGCTGGAGGTTCTCGCACTTGAGGTGGACCGGGGCACCGACCAGCTGCGTCAGATGCCGGGAGCCCTCCATCGCGGTCATCCTGGCGACCCCCGCGAGCATCTTCTGCGCGCCGCGGACGTCGTCGAGGATCAGGGGATGCCAGGGGTCAGGCGTACTGAAGCTCATGACCGCAAGTCTCGCAGCTCATGGGCCCGGCGGCCGCTCCGCGCCGGATCCTCCGGGCAGTTGTCCACAGCTTTGCGCAGGGCCGGTACGCGTACCGGCCCGGCCGCGTACTCTGTCCCCCACCACACCGACCGCCGCACGAGAGAGCCCCGGCCATGCCCACTACTCAGGACATGACTTCCCATCTCGACCCAGGTCTCCTCGATGCCCTCCAGCACCAGGTGGCCATCTTCGCGCGCCGCGCGGAGCAGACCCGTCTCGGCGGCGTCGGCCAGGTCCGCAACTCCATGGACCGCGCGGCGTACTTGCTGCTCAACAGGCTCGACCAGGAAGGCCCGATGGGCGTCAAGGCGCTCGCCGCCGGCATGGGCATCGACTCGTCCACGGTCACCCGCCAGGTCGCCCCGCTCGTCGACACGGGCCTGGTGAAAAGGACCTCGCACCCGGAGGACGGCCGCGCGGTCGTGCTCCAGCTGTCCCCGCGCGGCCAGACCCGCCTCGAAGAGGTGCGCTCCTCGCGCCGCGAGCTCATGGCACAGGTGACCGACGGCTGGAGCGAGCAGGAACGGGAGTCCTTCTGCACCCTCCTGACCCGCTTCAACTCAGCTCTCTCGGCCCGGCAGTCGGCCTCCCAGGACCCGGCGGCGCCGACCTCTTGACCTGCCGCGCGCACGGGCTTCATATGAGGCCATGCGCGAGCGGCAGTCGGAACGGCAGCGCCGCAGCGCCCGCGAGTTCGAGGCGTTCGTGGCGGGCGCGGGGGGCCGGCTGCTCCATGCCGCCACCCTGCTCACCGGCGAGCCTCCCGAGCACAACGAGCGGGCCCGTCGCCTGCTGACCGCAGCCCTGGCACGGACCTACGCGCGCTGGAACCCCGAGCGCGGCGAGGACCCGTACGACCGCACCCGCCAGGAGCTGGCCGCCCGGTTCGCGAGCACCGCCTGGCGCCACCACCGCCACCGCGAGCGGGCGACGGGCGTACTGGCCCGGCTCACCCCGCAGGAGCGGCTCGTCCTGGTCCTGCGGCTGTACGAGGGCGTCGCCGAGGAACAGGTCGCCGCGCTGATCGGCCTGCCGTCCGAGCGCGTCCGGGTGATCTGCACGCGCGCGATCGCGACGATGCGCAGCGCCCGGGCGGCACCCCGGCAGGCGCGTCCGCGGCCGACGGCGGAGGGGGTGTCATGAGCGTGGACGGGGTCTCATGAGCGTGGAGGGGGTGTCATGAGCCTGCCCGACCGCAAGGAGGCGGAGGTCCGCCGCCTCCTAGAGGGCCCGCACCCCCCGGTACCGGCCGAACTCGCCACGCGCGCGTACGAGTTGGGCCTGCGGCTGCTGCGCCGTCGCCGGGCCGCTCGGCGGCTGATGTGGCTGGTGATCGTGACGGCGGCGGTGGTCTTCGCGGTGTGGGCGTCGCGCGTGCATCCGTGGGTGGCGCCGCCGTCGACGGTGGCGCCACCGGTGGAGGGGTTCTGAGGGGTCCCGGGGCACCCGGGACCCCTACGGGGTCTGCCGCGACCGTCAGCCCAGCGCCTGCTGGAGGTCGGCCAGCAGGTCGTCCGCGTTCTCGATGCCGACCGACAGACGCACCAGGTCACCCGGCACCTCCAGGGCGGACCCGGCGACACTGGCGTGCGTCATCCGGCCCGGGTGCTCGATCAGCGACTCGACGCCGCCGAGCGACTCACCGAGCGTGAAGACCTTGGTGCGGGCGCACAGGTCCACCGCCTCCTGCTCGCCGCCGGTGACCCGGAAGGAGATCATGCCGCCGAAGGCCCGCATCTGCTTGGCCGCGACCTCGTGGCCGGGGTGCTCGGGCAGCCCCGGGTAGAGGACCTGCGACACCTTGGGGTGGCGGGTCAGCATCTCCGCGATCTTCCCGGCGTTCTCGCTGTGCCGGTCCATGCGCACGGCCAGCGTCTTGATGCCGCGCAGCACCAGCCAGGAGTCGAACGGCCCGGCGACGGCGCCCATGGCGTTCTGGTGGTACGCCAACTCCTCGCCCAACTCGCGGGAGTTGGTGACCAGCGCACCGCCGACGACGTCCGAGTGCCCGCCCATGTACTTGGTCAGCGAGTGCACGACGACATCCGCGCCGAGCGCGAGCGGCTGCTGGAGGTAGGGGCTGGCGAAGGTGTTGTCGACGACCAGCTTGGCCCCGGCGTCCTTGGCGACCGCCGCGACGGCCGCGATGTCGGTGATGCCGAGCAGCGGGTTCGAGGGCGTCTCGACCCAGATGGCCTTCGTACGGTCGGTGACCGCGGCCCGTACCGACGCCGGGTCGGAGGTGTCGGCGACCGACCACTCCACGCCCCACCGGGAGACGACCTTGGCGAAGAGGCGGAACGTACCGCCGTACGCGTCGTTGGGGATGACCACGTGGTCGCCGGGGGCCAGCAGCGTACGCAGCAGGCAGTCCTCGGCGGCGAGGCCGGAGGCGAAGGCGAGCCCGCGCACACCACCCTCCAGGGCCGCCAGGTTCTCTTCGAGGGCGGTGCGGGTCGGGTTGGCGCTGCGGCTGTACTCGTAGCCGCCGCGCAGCCCGCCGACGCCGTCCTGCTTATATGTGGAGACCTGGTAGATCGGGGGTACGACCGCGCCGGTCAGCGGATCCGCGGTGTTACCGGCGTGGATCGCGATGGTCTCGAAGCTCTTGTCGAGGTGCTCGTGGCTCATGGTCCAGAGCCTAGTTCGCCGGTGGCGGGGTGGGGCGCGCTCGCCGTTTCCTGAGATCCGGGTCGCCGCCAGGTGAGACCGGGGTTCCCGGGGCGGGGCCCGGGGCGGGGCCCGGGGCGGGTGGCTTCCGGGCCCGGGCCGGTGGTTGCCGTCGGCCCCGGGCCCCGGCCGGCGGCTGCCGGGTTGGCCAGATGTCAGTGGGGTCTGGTTCGCTTGAGGCATGGAGATTCTCTGGATCCTGATCGCCGCGTGCATGCTGACGATGGCCCTGGGGCCGTGGGCGATGCGGCGGCGCCGGGCCGGCATCCAGCTGGCCGAGCCGGGCGCGCCCGACGCCGCGGACCCGGCGGAGTACGGCTTCGCGCGCCAGGAGGAGCTGGACGTACGGCTGCCGGGCCCGGACCAGGACCTCCTGGACGTACTGGACGTGGTGCAGGCCACCCAGGAATGGCGGGCGGCGGCGCAGCTGCTCGCGGGCACGCCCAAGGAGGGCGAGCTGCGCTGGCAGCGCGTCCAGGCCTTCGCGGGCGCGGCCTCGCTGGAGCTGGCGCAGCGCCCCGGCGTCGGCGGCGCGTGGCTGCGCAAGTGGCGCTCGGAGGCCCCGAAGGACGCGGGCGCGGCGCAGGTGCACGCGGAGTTCCTGGTCCAGCAGGCGTGGCGCTCGTCGTCGGCCGGGCAGGACGACTTCCGCATCATCCTGGAGGAGGCGCGCGCGGTCTGCGCGGAGGCGGCGCTGCTGGCTCCGGGCGACCCGATCCCGCACATAGTGGAACTGGCGGTGGCACGCGGACTGGCGTACTCCCACACCGACTTCGAGCAACTCTGGGCGAAGGTGATCGACCGCGCCCCGAACCACATGGGGGCGCACCTGTCGGCCCTCCACTACTGGTGCGAGAAGTGGCACGGTTCGCGCGCGCTGGCGGACGAGTTCGCGACGTCGGCGGCGGCGCGGGCGCCGCAGGGGTCGCTGCTGGCCGCGCTGCCGCTGTTCGCGGTGTACGAGCACCTGCCCGACATCGTCCTGGTCCAGGACTTCCACCGCACGATGGTGGTGAGCCGCGCCCTGGAGGGCGCCCTGCACGCGGTCCACTCGGCCCGCCCCGACGACCCGGTCCTGGCGCACGTCCGCCATCTGCTGGCGTTCTTCCTGGTCGGCGCGGAGCGCTGGTCGGAGTCGATGGACCAGTTCGTGCGCCTGGACGGCTTCGTGGGCGCCCTGCCGTGGACGCTCTCCGAGGACCCGGCGGCGCAGTACGCGCTGTACCGCGCGCTGGCGGTGGCGGGGTACGAGGCGAACGGGGGGAGCCCGGCGACGCTGCCGCGCTGAGGGGGGGCTTGCCGGGGCAGGGGCCCGGGCGTCGGTGGTGGGGGATCCCCTGGGGGCTGGGGTCCCACACCCCTCCGGAACGAGGCGGGGAATCCCCCACCACCCCCAAACGTTGAACGGACTGCACCAGACTCCCTCCCCGGCCGAGGAGCCCCCGCGATGTTCCTGAACAGCCGCACGCCCGTCCTCCCCCAGCCCGAGGAGGCCCTCAAGGGCCGCCCCGAGCCGGAATTCACCGTCCCCGACCGCCACACGGTCCTGGGCAACCCGCTGCTGGGCCCCTACCCCGAGGGCCTGGAGGTGGCGGACTTCGGCCTGGGCTGCTTCTGGGGCGCCGAGCGCAAGTTCTGGCAGACGGAGGGCGTGTGGACGACCCTGGTCGGCTACCAGGGCGGTTACACGCAGAACCCGACGTACGACGAGGTCTGCTCGGGCCTGACGGGCCACACGGAAGCGGTCCGCGTGGTCTACGACCCGTCGGTCGTCTCGTACGCCACCCTCCTGAAGCTCTTCTGGGAATCCCACAACCCCACGCAGGGCTTCCGCCAGGGCAACGACGTGGGCACCCAGTACCGCTCCGCGATCTACACCCACTCCGAGGCCCAGTCGGCAGCGGCCACCGCGTCCCGCGAGTCCTACCAGAAGGTCCTGACGGCCTCGGGCCACGGCGAGATCACCACGACGATCCTCCCGGCGGAGGGGCGCACCTTCTACCCGGCCGAGGGGTATCACCAGCAGTACCTCGACAAGAACCCGGGCGGGTATTGCGGGATCGGGGGGACGGGGGTTTCCTGCCCGATCGGGGTGGCGCGGGCGGAGGGCTGACGCCGGGCCGCCTTTCCCGTTGTGGAAAGCGGCGGTGGTTGACCTCGGCGGGCCCGCATCAGGAGCATCGAATCCTGCGGTCGTACTCAACGCGTGGGGGCAAGATGCTGCGGAAGCTGTCGGCTACACGGACGCGGGCGCGTTCGTCGGCGCGGAGCTGTTGCCGCCGCACCGGCTGCCCGAGTACCGCGCCTACCGGGACACCGCGCAGGCACACGCCGTCCCCTTCTCGGAGTACTGGGAGCGCCGCCGCTGACAGCAGACGGATCCATCGGCAAGGCCCGGCTGCGGCCCGCCGTGAGTGGCAAGGGCACGCCTTGGGTTGACGTCGGCATGGTCCCGGCACACGTGGCCGTGCGGATCGCGGAGGCCGTGGCGGCCGGGTCGCCTTGAGGGTTCCGCCAAGGGCCTTCAGTCCAGACGGTCGCGGCGCGGGCATGAGCGTTCCGGCATGGGCGTTCCGGCATGGGCGTTCCGGCATGGACGCTCAGGCGCGGCGGTCGGGGCGCGGGTACGGGGCCGGAGGCATGGGGCACCTCGCCGTAGGGTGGATCGGTGGGCACCCGCAGCCAGGTCCTGGGGACCGATACCGCCGGCGACGTAACCGCCTCGCCCCTGCGCGGGAGTTGGCTGCGGCCCGGGGTGCGCGTGCCCGTGGTCGCGACGCTGACGGTCCTTCCGCTGTACGCCGTGTGGGCACTCGTCCTCGCGACCGGCGGCGGCGATCTCGCGGCTCAGCTCGCCTGGGCCGGCTTCGCGGCGCGGCACCCGGGGTCGGCGTACAACCTGTCCTGGTACGGCGGCGCGCACACCGCCAACTACAGCCTGCTGACGCCGTGGTTGATGGCGGCGTTCGGGGTGCGCACGGTGTCGGTGGTGGCGGGGCTTTCCAGTACGTGGCTGATGGCTCTGCTGTTCGTACGGGCGGAGGGCTCGCGGGACGCGAGGGGCGGGCGGTTCGGGGGCGGCGACGGGCCGTGGCGGGGGCTGTGGCCCGCGCTGCTCGCCGCGGCGGCGCTGTGGTGCAACGTGGTGTCCGGGCGTACGACGTTCGCGGTGGGGGTCGCCTTCGGGCTCGCGGCGTGTCTGCTGGTCCAGGGGCCGCCGCGTGGGGGGCCGGGGGGCGCCGCACCCGCTCTCGGGTCGGTGCGCCGCTCCAGGACGAGACTGGCGCTCGCGTGCGTGAGCACTGCTCTCGCCACGATGGCCAGCCCCGTCGCCGGGCTCTTCCTGCTCGTCGCCGGCGCCGCGTACGGCCTCGACCGGCAGTGGGGCAAGGCCGCCGTCCTGAGCGTGCCGCCGTGCGCGATCGTCGCGGCCACCACCCTCCTCTTCCCCTTCGAGGGCGAACAGCCCATGGCGCTCGGCAAGGTGTGGATGCCGCTCGCCGTCTGCGCCGCGCTCCTGCTCGCGGCGCCCGTATCGCCTACGTGGAGGGTCGTGCGCTTCGGCTCCGCCGTGTACGCGGTGGGGGTCGTCCTCACGTACTGCGTGGCCTCCCCCGTCGGTACCAACGTGGAGCGGCTCCTCGGGCTGGCCGGGGCGCCCGTCCTGCTCGCCGCGCTCCTCGCGCCCGGGCTCGACCGGACGCGGCGGGTCGTGCTGGCCGTGGTCCTGCTCGTCTCCGTCAACTGGCTGCGCGACAAGACGCTCGACGACATCGAGGTCTCCACCGTCACGCCCGCGTGGGCGACGCACACCGACGGGCTCGTCGCTGAGCTGCGGCGGCTCGGCTCCGACCGGACGCGCGTGGAGGTGGTGCCGGCGCGCAACCACCGGGAGGCGGCGGTGCTCGGCGCGTACGTCAACAACGCGCGGGGGTGGAACCGGCAGTTGGACGTGGAGCGGGGGCGCCTCTTCTACGACGGGTCGTTCTCGCCGGGGACGTACCGGGCGTGGCTCGACCGGTGGGCCGTCGGCCTCGTCGTCCTCCACGACGGCCGCCCGGACGGGCCCGCCACCGCCGAGGCCGCGCTGGTGCGGGGCGGTGTGCCGTGGCTGGAGCGGGTGTGGTCGGACGCGCACTGGACGGTGTACCGGGTACGGGACGCGGTGCCGCTGGTGTCGGCGCCGGGGGTGGTGGTGCGGGGGGACGACGCTCACCTGGTCGTCCGGATGGACCGGGCCGGCTCCGCTACCGTGCGGGTCGCTTATTCGCCCTGGCTGCGGGTGGATGGGGGCGCGGGGGCGTGTGTGGGGCGCGACGGGGAGTGGGTTCGGCTTACGGTGCGGCGGGGTGGGGAGTACCGGTTGGGTTCGTCGTACGGGTGGCCTTGGCGGGGGGCGTGCGGCTGAGCCCGGCGCGCGGCGGGGGCGTGTGTGGCTGGTCGCGCAGTTCCCCGCGTGTGTCTTTGGCCCGGTGTTCGTCTGCGGGCCGGTGGGGGCCGATCGCGCAGTTCCCCGCGCCCCTTCTTCGCCCGGTGTTCGCCTGCGGGCCGGTGGGGGCCGATCGCGCAGTTCCCCGCGCCCCTCCTTGGCCCGGTGTTCGCCTGCGGGCCGGTGGGGGCCGATCGCGCAGTTCCCCGCGCCCCTTCTTGGCCCGGTGTTCGCCTGCGGGCCGGTGGGGGCCGATCGCGCCGTTCCCCGCGCCCCTAAACCCTCTGTCGTCTGCAGACCGTGCTCGCTTCTCGCGCAGTTCCCCGCGCCCCCAAAACCCGCCGTCATCTGCAGACCGTGCGTGGCTGGGCGCGCCGTTCCCCGCGCCCCTAAACCCGCCGTCATCTGCAGACCGTGCTGGGTTGCTCGCGCAGTTCCCCGCGCCCCCAAACCGCCAGCCGGGGCGCGCCCGGGGATGCCGCGTAGCGGCATTTAAGGGGCGCGGGGAACTGCGCGACCAGCCCACCACCGGCCCGCAGACGAACGGGCACCGGCATCTAAGGACGCTCCGCCGCCCGGTACCGCTCCGCCGTCTTCGCCGCGTCGTAGTTCGGGGGCACCCCCTCCACCAGGATCAGGTCGCCGGGGATGTGGGCCGTGCGGAGGGGGAGGAGGGCCTGGTAGGACGGGGAGTCGTACCAGGCTCGGGCCTCCGGCATTCCTGGGAAGCCGATCATGACCAGGGCGCCCGGCCACTCCCCCTCGCGCACCTCCACCGTCGTCCCGTGCACCAGGAACTCCCCGCCGAAGGGCGCGAAGGTCTCCTGGATGCGCTCCATGTAGACGAAGACCTCCTCGGGGACGGGGCCGCCGGTGGGGCGCAGGTGGGCTATGGCGTATGCGGTCATGACAGCCTCCGGGTACGTGATGCCGTTCGGATGCCCTGATCCTGCCGGGGGCGGGGAGGGGGGTCGATTACCCGGCAGGTAAGCGCCCCCCCCCAGCCCGGACCCAGCCCGGACCCGGCCCGGCCCCAGCCCGGCCCCAGCCCGGCTCCGGCCCGGACCCGGCCCGGACCCGCCCGCTCCCTCAGATCGTCGCCGCGTCGATCACGAACCGGTACCGCACGTCACTCGCCAGCACCCGCTCGTACGCCTCGTTGATCTCGTCCGCGCGGATCAGCTCGATCTCCGAGCCCAGGCCGTGCTCCGCGCAGAAGTCCAGCATCTCCTGGGTCTCCGCGATGCCGCCGATCATCGAACCGGCGAGGATCTTGTTGCCGCCGATGAGGCCGAACATGTTGAGCGAGTTGGGCTCCTCGGGGGCGCCGACGTTCACCAGGGCGCCGCCCGGCCGGAGCAGCGAGAGGTACGCGCCGAGGTCCAGCGGGGCCGAGACCGTCGAGACGATCAGGTCCAGGGAGCCCGCGAGCTGCTCGAAGGTCTTCGGGTCGCTGGTGGCGTGGAAGTGGTCGGCGCCCAGCTTCAGCCCGTCCTCCTGCTTGCGCAGCGTCTGGCTGAGCACGGTCACCTCCGCGCCGAGCGCGTGCGCGATCTTGACGCCCATGTGGCCCAGGCCCCCGAGGCCCAGGATCGCGACCTTCTTGCCGGGGCCCGCCTGCCAGCGCTTGAGCGGCGAGTAGAGCGTGATGCCCGCGCACAGGAGCGGCGCGGCGACGTCCAGCGACAGGGCGTCGGGGATGCGGACCGCGAAGCGCTCGGAGACGACGACGTGGGTGGAGTAGCCGCCGTAGGTGGGCTCGCCGTCCCGGCCGATGGCGTTGTACGTGCCGACGGCCTGGGCGCAGAACTGCTCCTGCCCGGCCGCGCACTGCGCGCACTCGCCGCAGGAGTCGACGAAGCAGCCGACGCCGACCCGGTCGCCGACGGCGTACTTGGTGACGCCGGTGCCCACCTCGGTGACCACACCGGCGATCTCGTGGCCGGGGACCATCGGGAAGATGGCCTCGCCCCAGCCCTCGCGGGCCTGGTGGATGTCGGAGTGGCAGATGCCGGCGTACTTGATCTCGATCAGGACGTCGTGCGTGCCGACGGCGCGGCGCTCGACGGTGGTGCGCTCCAGCGGGGCCTTGGCGGCGGGGGCGGCGTAGGCGGCGACGGTGGTCATTGCCTTGACTCCTCGGGATTCTCGGGTACGCCGTCCACGGTGCCGCAGCCGCCGCCCGCCACCCAGCCCCCTGCTCTTCGTACGTCCGGCGTGCGTACGCGTGCCGTGCGTACTACTGACAGGGTCAGGCTCCCCGTCGTACGACTTCGCGTGTCAGCCTGATACTGGGGTGTCATGGACCAGCGTGCCGAACTCAGCGAATTCCTCCGCTCCCGCCGGGCCCGGCTCAAGCCCGGGGACGTGGGCCTGCCCGACTTCGGGCGGCACCGCCGGGTGCCGGGGCTGCGCCGGGAGGAGCTGGCCCAGCTCGCCGGGGTCTCGGTCGCGTACTACACCCGCCTTGAGCAGGGGAACGGGCAGAACGTGTCGGCCGAGGTGCTCGACGCGATCGCCCGGGCGCTGCGGCTCACCGAGGCCGAGCAGCAGCATCTGACGCACCTCGCGAAGCCGAAGGCGGTCAGGAAGAAGAAGTCGGCGTACGCGAACGAGCGGCGGGTGCGGCCGCAGCTGCACCATCTGATCGACTCGATGGAGGCGGTCCCGGCGTACATCCTGGGCCGCCGGCTCGACCTGCTGGCCTGGAACCGGATGGCCGCCGCCCTCATCGGCGACTTCGTCGCCCTCCCGCCGGAGGAGCGGAACTTCGCCCGCCACGTCTTCCTCGACCCGACCGCCCGCGAGCGGTACGTGGACTGGCAGGACAAGGCGGCCGAGGTGGTCGGCGTGCTGCGGCTGTGCGCGGGCTGCTACCCGGACGACCCGCTGCTCACGGCGCTCGTGGGCGAACTCTCGGTCAAGAGCGACGAGTTCCGTACGCTGTGGGCCGCCCACACCGTCCGCCAGAAGGGCCACGGCACCAAGCGGCTGCACCACCCGCTGGTGGGCGAGCTGACGCTGTCGTACGAGACGCTGAAGCTGCCCGACGAGCACGACCTGTCGCTGGTGACGTACTACGCGGAGCCGGGCTCGCCCTCGGCGGACTCGCTGCGGCTGCTGGCGAGCTGGGCGGCCGCCCCGGACCCGGACCCCTCCGGCCCGGGCAGCCGCCCGGCTCCCGCCACCCCGCCGACGCGCTCTCAGTGAGGGCGCACCGACCGGTCAGGCCGCCGACGCGCTCGCGTGACAGGGGCGCGGTGATGGTGGGTTAAGGCCGCGATGGGAGCGGCATGAGAACGCGAAACGGCCGCACCCGGATGCCGGGTGCGGCCGCTGCCGTACGGGGTGTACGCGGTGTGCGGGACGGGGTCAGGCCGCCGAGCCCGCCTTCCACTGCTCCCAGCCCATGTTCCAGTCGCTGAAGCCGTTGTCGGGCGCGATGGTCTTGTCGCCGGTGTTCTTGACGACGACCACGTCACCGACGATGGAGTGCTCGTAGAACCAGGCACCCGCGGTGCCCGCGTCGCCCGCGCCCTTGGTGTCGGAGAGGCCGACGCAGCCGTGGCTGGTGTTGACGCTGCCGAAGATGGACTTGGCGCCCCAGTAGTTGCCATGGATGAACGTGCCGGAGGCGGAGAGCCGCATCGCGTGCGGGACGTCCTTGATGTCGTACTCGCCCTTGCCGTCGCCGTCCTTGAAGCCGACGGTGGCGCCGTCCATCCGGGTCTCCTTGAACTTCTCGGAGATCACCATCGTGCCGTTGTACGTCTTGTGGTCGGGCGCGCCCGCCGAGATCGGGATCGTCTTGACGGTCTTGCCGTCCTGCGTGACGGTCATCTGGTGGGTCTGGGCGTCGACCGTCGAGACCTGGTTGCGGCCGATCTTGAAGGTGACCGTCTTCTCCTGGACGCCGGTGACGCCCGGCTTGGCCTCGACGCCGTCCAGGTCGAGCTTCATGGTGACGGTCGAGCCGGACTTCCAGTAGTCCTGCGGGCGGAAGTCCAGGCGCTGGGCGCCGAACCAGTGGCCCACGACCTCCTGGCCGCTGCTGGAGGTCACCGAGATGTGGGACTGGACGTCCTTCTTGTTGGTGACCGCCTTGTCGAAGGTCACCGAGACCGGCATGCCCACGCCGACCGTGGAGCCGGACTCGGGCGTGAAGTTGCCGATGAAGCTGTTGGCGGGCGAGACGGTCGCGAACGAGGCGTTCTCGTGGGCCTGGCGGCCCTTCGCGTCCTGCGCCGTCGCCGTGATCTTGTACTTGGCGGAGCGCTTCAGCTGCTTGTCCGGCACCCAGCTCAGCCCGTCCGCGGATATCTTGCCCGTGACCGGCGTGCCCTCGGCGGACGTCATGACGACCGAGGTCAGCTTGCCGTCGGTGACGGCGACCTTGGTGTCGTTGTTGATGCCGACGTTGTCGGCGCCGTTCTTGGGCGTGATGGTGATCTTCGCGTCGGAGGTGTCCTTCTCGGCCGCCTTGTCGACCTGGGACTGCGACGTCTTCGAGGCGTCGGCGCCGCCCTTGTCCTTGCCGTCGTCGTTGCAGGCAGACAGCAGCAGTACGCCGCCCAGCACCGCGGACGCGGCCACGAGGCCCTTGCGCCGCTTACTCTCCGTCATCACACGCTTCTCCATCATTGCCGGTCCCCAAGCCATCGACTGAACAACATAGCGACTGAGGCTGTGGTTCCTTTTACGGAGGAGATGTGGGAAACACCACCCGGGCCGGACAAACCGGCCCCGTGGCTCCTCGGATCGGACGTCACGGCCGCGGGCCGTCGTCCCCGTCCTCCTCGCCGCTCTCCTCGTCGCCCTCATCTTCCTCGTCGAGGTCCCAGTCCTCGTCGTCGGGGTCGTACTCGACCTCCTCACTGCTCCAGGAGGCCTGTGCGAGCTCTACCCCCGGCACCTCGGCGACCAGGTCGAAGGGGTCGACCAGATACGCCAGGGCCTCCGCCTCGTCTTCCCGTACGGCGGACTGGGCATGCGCGCGCTCCCGGTCCGGAAGGAGCTCGTCCGCCGCGATGCGCTCCAGAGCCGCGCCGGTCAGCGCCTCCGGGTCATCGATCTCCAGTACCAAATCCACCCGGAGGCGGACATAGCGAGGCACCTCTTCAGTCGTCATGCGTCGGAGCGTAGGGCTCGGGGCCTCCGCGACTTTCCCGCGACCCGCTGCTTTCACTAGCATCGGCGTACACCACCAATTCGCCGTATCCACAAGGGGGATCGACCAGGTGTCCGTCGCTCGCCGGCCTCTGCTCACCGCCACCGCGGCGGGCTCGCTGCTCTGCGCTCTGTGGTTCGTCCCATCGGCCAACGCCACGGACGGCAAGCCACAGTCGTCCCCGGCCCACTCGACGGCCGCCGCCAAGGGCACGCAGGGGGATCTCGCCCTCGCCGACACCGGCACCGTCGACACGTCCCCGTACCTCTTCGGCGGCACGCTCTTCCTGGGCGTGGGGGCCGGGTTCGTCGCCTTCTCGGTGCGCCGGGCGAGGCAGCGGTACTGAAGTACGCGTACGTGAAGGGGCGCCCGGGAAGTCCCCGGGCGCCCCTTCGCGCGTACCGCCGTGATCTCAGGCCAGCGGACCGGTCACCGGCTCGACGGCCGCGACCAGCGCGCCGCTGCGCACGAACGCGTCGGCGGCGGCCAGGTCGGGGGCGAGGAAGCGGTCCGGGCCGGGGCCGCCGACACCGGCTTCCCGGGCGGCCTTGATGACGGCCTGGGAGGCGGGCGCGGGGGTGAGGCCGTGGCGCAGCTCGATGCCCCGGGTCGCCGCGTACAGCTCGACGGCGATGATCCGGGTCAGGTTGTCGATCGTGGTCCGCAGCTTGCGGGCGGCCGACCAGCCCATGGAGACGTGGTCCTCCTGCATCGCGGAGGACGGGATCGAGTCGGCGGACGCCGGGACGGCCAGCCGCTTCATCTCACTCACCAGGGCGGCCTGGGTGTACTGGGCGATCATCAGGCCCGAGTCGACGCCGGCGTCGTCCGCGAGGAACGGCGGCAGGCCGTGCGAGCGGTTCTTGTCGAGCAGGCGGTCGGTGCGGCGCTCGGCGATGGAGCCGAGGTCGGCGGCGGCGATCGCCAGGAAGTCCAGGACGTAGGCGACCGGGGCGCCGTGGAAGTTGCCGTTGGACTCCACCCGGCCGTCGGGCAGGACGACCGGGTTGTCGACGGCCGAGGCGAGCTCGCGCTCGGCGACGGTGAGGGCGTACGCGATGGTGTCGCGGCCCGCGCCGGCGACCTGCGGGGCGCAGCGCACCGAGTACGCGTCCTGGACGCGCGGGGCCTCGTCCTGCTGGAAGTGCCCGGTCAGGCCGGAACCCTTCAGGACGGCCAGCATGTTGGCGGCGGAGGCGCCCTGGCCGGGGTGCGGGCGGATGGCGTGCAGCTCGGGCGCGAGGACCTTGGCGGTGCCGAGGAGCGCCTCCAGGGAGAGCGCGGCGGTGATGTCGGCGGAGGTGTACAGCTTCTTCAGGTCGGCGAGGGCCATGACCAGCATGCCGAGCATGCCGTCGGTGCCGTTGAGGAGGGCCAGGCCCTCCTTCTCGCGCAGCTCGACGGGCGCGATGCCGGCCTCGGCGAGCAGCTCGCCGGCGGGCCGCACCACCCCGTCGGGCCCCTCGGCGTCGCCCTCGCCCATCAGGGTCATGGCACAGTGCGAGAGCGGCGCGAGGTCGCCGGAGCAGCCGAGCGAGCCGTACTCGTGGACGACGGGGGTGATCTGGGCGTTGAGGATGTCCGCCATGGTCTGCGCGACCTCGGGGCGTACGCCGGTGTGGCCCGAGGCGACGGTCTTCAGCCGCAGGAACATCAGCGCGCGCACGACCTCGCGCTCCACGCGCGGGCCCATGCCGGCGGCGTGCGAGCGCACGATGTTGCGCTGGAGCTGGGCGCGCAGGTCCGGGCTGATGTGCCGGGTGGCGAGGGCGCCGAAGCCGGTGGAGACGCCGTACACGGGCTCCGGCTTGGCGGCGAGGGCGTCGACGATCGCGCGTGCTCTGGCGAGGGCGTCGAGTGCTTCGGCCGAGAGCTCGACCCGGGCGCCCTGACGGGCGACGGCGACGACGTCCTCCGGGGTCGTCCCGGACGTCCCCACCACGACAGTGTGCATATCCATATTCAGCAGCGTACGGATTGAATCGGCGTGTGTCACTAGTGGAGTGCGGGTTGGGTCCTTACGGGAGATTCCCCCCACCCCGCCCCTTCCCGAAAGCCCTGGGCGGGCGGCCGGGTGCTTCGTCTGCGGACCGTGGGTGGCTGGTCGCGCAGTTCCCCGCGCCCCTGAAGATGCCGTTGCGCGGCAATCCCCCTGGGCGGCCCGAAGGGGCGCTCTTAGGGGCGCGGGGAACTGCGCGACCAGCCCGCCACGGTCCGCAGACGAACGGGGACCGGGGCGCAGCCCCGGAAGTCAGCCCCGGCCACGGAACCGGCGCCGCTCCGCCCGTTCCGGCTGCGGCATGTCCGCGAGTTGGACGACCGCCCCGTCCCGCCCCGCCACCACCGGCGTCACCGACCGCGCCGCCTTCGCCCGGTACTGCGCCGCGTCCGCCAGCCGGAACAGACGGCGGGCCGATCGCACCGGCCCGATGGGGTCGCCCGTGGAGGCGACTCCGCAGGCGACGCCCTCCCCCAGCTCCAACTCCCCCGCCCGTACGCACAGTTCGGACGCCACCCGTACCACCTCCTCCGACGACGGCCCCACCGCCAGCAGACAGAACTCGTCGCCGCCGAGCCGCGCCCCCAGGGCCCCCGGCAGCATCGCCCCGCACAGCGAGAGGACGGAGCCGAAACGTTCCAGGAGGCGGTCGCCCACCGCGTGGCCCCGTGTGTCGTTGACCCGCTTCAGACCGTTCAGGTCGCACACCACCAGGCTCACCACCGACCCGTCCCGCCGGTGGCTCTCGATCGCCTCGTCCAGGCGTACGTCCACCGCCCGGCGGTTGGCCAGACCCGTCAGCGGGTCGGTGAAGGCGAGGCGGCGGACCTCCTCCAGCCGTTCCGTCTGGGCGATCCCGGCCGCGGCCACCGACGCCAGGACGGTCGCGAAGTCCGCGTCCGCCGCGTCGAAGACCGGCGCGCCCACCGGCCGGGCCACGTACAGCTCGCCCCACGCCCGCCCGTGCAGCACGATCGGCGCGACCACGCAGCAGCCGCGCCCGCGCCGTCGCAGCGCCGTCACGCGCTCGTGGCAGTAGCCCGCCGCGTCCCCGGGCCCCGCCGCCGTCTCGACCCAGGCGTTGGGCTCGCCTCCGCCGGCCCACCGCTCGTGCAGGAACTCGGTGATCTCGGGGAACTGGTGCACCGGATACGTCTCGTCCTCCGGGAACTCCTCCTCCCCCTCGGCCCGTTCGCCCTCGTTCACCAGGACCCGCAGCCGCCCCAGCTCCCGCTCCCACGTGGAGAGCGCGGCGAAGTTCCCGGCGAGCGCGTCCCGCGCGCCGAGCGCCGCCGCCCGCCAGGACTCGCGCGGGCTGTGGGCCGCCGCCATCGCCTGCGCCAGCGACACCACGGCCCGTAGCCGTACGCCCTCGGTCCCGCCGACACCCTCGCCCTCACCGCGCATCCCTCCACCTTAGGGAGGTTTGCCCCGTTTTGATCAGTTGGCCGGGCCCGGACGATCACAAGAGCCGACCGCAAGAGCCGACCGCGCGAGCCGACCGCAAGAGTCGACCACGCGAGCCGACCGCGAGATCAGCTCACTCGCCCGGCCACTGCGGCTTCCGCTTCTCGTTGAACGCCGCGACGCCCTCCGCCCGGTCCCCCGAGAACGCCACCGACCGCCACGCCGCGTCCTCGACCTCCAGGCCCGCCCGCAGGTCGAGCCCGTGCCCCAGCCGCATCGCCCGCTTCGCCGCGCGCAGCCCGACCGGCGAGTTCGCCGCGATCCGCCCGGCCAGCGCCAGCGCCTCGTCCCGGTCCTCGCCCGCGCCCACGAGCACGTCGACCAGGCCGAGCCCGCGCGCCTCCTCGGCCTCCACCCGCCGTGCCGTGAAGACCAGTTCGGCCGCCCGGGCCGCGCCCACGCGCCGGGGCAGCAGCTGTGTACCGCCGCCGCCGGGGATCACGCCGACCGAGACCTCCGGCAGGCCGACGACCGCCGTCGCGTCCGCCACGATCAGGTCACAGGCGAGCGCCAGCTCGAACCCGCCGCCCAGCGCGAAGCCGTGCACGGCGGCCACGGTCGGCATCGGCAGCTCCAGGACGCCGGTGTAACAGGCCCGCGCGGTGGGGCGCTGGCGCACCAGCTCGGCGTCGGTGAAGGAGTTGCGCTCCTTGAGGTCCGCGCCGACGCAGAAGGCCCGCTCGTGCGTGGAGGTCACCACGACCGCCCGCGCGTCGGGGTCGGCGGCGAGCGCGTCGCAGGCGGCGGCGATCGAGCGGGCCATCTCGGTGGAGACGGCGTTCATGGCCTTGGGCCTGTCCAGGACCAGCTCGGCGACGTACCCGTGCCGTCGCACGCCCACGAACTCCCCGTACCGCTGCTCATCCGTGCCCATGAGACCCTCCCGACGACGTTAACGAACGTTACGTCGGGAGATCCTAGGTGGGCGCGTCAGCGCCCGTAAGGGGCGCGGGGCTGCGGCACATGCGGCCCGCGGACGAAGTCACGCACCGGATCAGGCCCCACGGCGGTGCAGCATCCAGGGCTCGACCACGCCGAGCCCGCGCACCGGCCGCTGCCACATCGGCTGGAGTGCGAAGCGGTACTTGGGGGGCTCCTCGCCCTCCTTCTCCGCCTTCGCGGCCTCCTCCGCCGCCTGCGTCTCCGACACCGGCGCGTCGCCCGTACGCGCCAGCTCCTCCGCGAACGCGCCGTCCACCAGGACCGAGTCCTTGGGCGCTATCGAGGTGAGCCTGCTGGCCAGGTTCACAGTCGTACCGAACACATCGCCCATCCGGGTGGTGACCGTGCCGAACGCGATGCCCACGCGCAGCGCCGGCATCGTCTCGTCGTGGCCCATCGTCTCGATCAGCCGGAGCGATATCTCGGCCGCGGTTCCGGCGTCGTCGGCGGCGAACAGGACCTCGTCGCCGAGCGTCTTGATGAGCCGGCCGCCGTGCGCGGCCACCAGGTCGGCCGCGGTCGTCTCGAAGGCCTCGACGAGCTCGCCCAGCTCCTCCTCCTCCAGCCGCCGGGTGAGCCGCGTGAACCCGACGAGGTCCGCGAAGCCGACGGCGAGCCGCCGGTCGACCATCTCCTCGTCGTCGGCGGCCTGCACCACGCGCCCGGTGGCGGCGGCCAGCTGGCGCCGCCACACATAGACCAGGAACTCCTCCAGCTCCGGCAGGAGCAGCTCCACCAGCGGGTACGTGACCTCCGTACGGGTCATACCGGGCTCGGGCGGCTCGGTCAGGCCCTCCAGGAAGGAATCGATCTGCCATTCGGCCAGCCGGGCGGTGGTCTGCCCGGTGGAGCGGGCCACCTGGACCGCCATGGGCTCGCTGAGCAGCCCCGCCTCGACCAGACCGGCCAGACGCCGCAGCGCCAGCACGTCGGCCTCGGTGAGCGCCTTGGCCTGCCCGATGTCCGCGAAGCCCATGGCCCGCCAGAACCGCGAGGCCAGCTCCATGGAGACCCCGGCGGTCCGGGCGGCCTGGAACGGCGTGTACCGGCGGTCCGCGCCCAGGATCAGCTGCTCCAGGCGGATGGCGAGCGGATCGGCGGTGGGTTCGGCGGTGTGGTCCACGACGTGGTGCGGGGTCGGGTAGGTGGAGGGCGGCGGCTCCGAGGGGGGGCCGGCACCCTCACCGGACTGCGTGTCGTCGACGGTCACCAGCCGCCTCCTGCCCGTTCCCTGCGCACTTACCTGCCGATCTGTCGCTGGATCGGGCTCCACGATACGGCAGGTGTGCCGTAGCTCACGTCCTCGCACCCATTGCCTTGTCACTCCGAGGCGATACGGAGGCATACCTCGGGTGATATCGCGGGTGCCGGCGGGGGCGATCCCGAGGGCGCACCGCCGTGCCGCCCGTCAGCCCGCCACCGGGCGCAGGTGGACGATGTCACCCGCCGCCACCGGCTCGCGCCCGCCGCCTTCCGTGGCGAGCACCAGACGCCCGTCCCCGTCCACCGCGACCGCCTCGCCGGACACCGAGCGGTCGCCGGGGAGCTCGGCGCGCACGGCCCGGCCGAGCGTGGCGCAGTCCGCCGCGTACGTCTCCTGGAGCCGGGACGCCGCCGGGTCGCCGCCCGCCTCGCGCCAGTCCACGTACCACTGCTCCAGGGAGCGCAGGACGGCCCGCAGCAGCGTCTCGCGGTCGGTGGAGACCGCGTCGGCCAGCGCCAGCGACCCGGCGCCGGGCACCGGCAGTTCGTCGGCGCGCAGGGTCACGTTGAGGCCGATGCCGACCACCACCGCGTCCTCGCCCGCCCGCTCGGCCAGGATCCCGCCCGCCTTGCGCTCCTCGCCGCCGACCTTGACCAGCAGGTCGTTGGGCCACTTCAGCGACGTGTCGACGCCCGCGGCGCGGGACAGACCGGTGGCCACCGCCACCCCGGTGAGCAGCGGCAGCCAGCCCCAGCGCTCCACCGGGACGCCCGCGCCGGGCCGCAGCAGCACGGAGAAGAAGAGGCCCGAGCGGGCCGGCGCCGACCAGCTGCGGTCGAGGCGGCCGCGTCCGGCGGTCTGCTCCTCGGCCACCAGGACCGCGCCCTCGGGGAGCTCCTTCGCCCGGGCGGTCAGGTCGGAGTTGGTCGAGCCCGTCGCCTGGACCACGTCCAGGGAGGTCCACAGGGCGCCCGGCCGCACGAGGGCGTGGCGCAGGGCGGAGGCGTTGAGAGGAGGCCGGTCGAGGTCGGACCAGCGGCTTTCGGATGCGTCCTGGGGCGTCATACGAGCCAGGTTAGGCGCGCGGGCGCAAGCGCACCCCGGTGTGGCAAACGACGCACTGCCGAACGGTATCCGCGCCACTACCCTACGAGTCAGTAGCCAGCCGAAACCCGTGACCAGGCAGGGAGCCGCATCCCGATGTCCGAGCCGGAGCAGCCAACAGTGACTGACATCCACACGACCGCGGGCAAGCTCGCGGATCTGCAGCGCCGCATCGGGGAGGCGACGCACGCCGGCTCCGAGCGCGCTGTGGAAAAGCAGCACGCCAAGGGCAAGTTGACCGCGCGCGAGCGCGTCGACCTGCTCCTCGACGAGGGGTCGTTCGTCGAGCTCGACGAGTTCGCCCGGCACCGCTCGACCAACTTCGGGATCGAGAAGAACCGCCCGTACGGAGACGGTGTCGTCACCGGTTACGGCACGGTCGACGGGCGCCCGGTCTGCGTCTACTCCCAGGACTTCACCATCTTCGGCGGGTCGCTGGGCGAGGTCTACGGCGAGAAGATCGTCAAGGTCATGGACTTCGCGCTGAAGACCGGCTGCCCGGTCATCGGCATCAACGACGGCGGCGGCGCCCGCATCCAGGAGGGCGTGGTCGCGCTCGGCCTGTTCGCCGAGATCTTCCGCCGCAACGTGCACGCCTCGGGCGTGGTCCCGCAGATCTCGCTGATCGTCGGCCCCTGCGCGGGCGGCGCGGTGTACTCCCCCGCCATCACCGACTTCACGGTGATGGTCGACCAGACCTCGCACATGTTCATCACCGGCCCGGACGTCATCAAGACGGTCACCGGCGAGGACGTCGGCTTCGAGGAGCTGGGCGGCGCGCGCACCCACAACACCACCTCGGGCGTGGCGCACCACATGGCGGGCGACGAGAAGGACGCCATCGAGTACGTCAAGTCCCTCCTGTCGTACCTGCCTTCGAACAACCTGAGCGAGCCCCCGGCCTTCCCCGAGGAGGCCGACCTGGAGGTCTCGGACTCCGACCGGGAGCTGGACACGCTCATCCCGGACTCGGCGAACCAGCCGTACGACATGCACACGGCCATCGAGCACGTCCTTGACGACGGCGAGTTCCTGGAGACCCAGGCGCTCTTCGCGCCGAACATCGTCACCGGCTTCGGGCGTGTCGAGGGCTACCCGGTCGGCATCGTCGCCAACCAGCCGATGCAGTTCGCGGGCTGCCTGGACATCAACGCGAGTGAAAAGGCCGCGCGCTTCGTCCGGACCTGCGACGCGTTCAACGTCCCCGTGATCACCTTCGTGGACGTGCCGGGCTTCCTGCCCGGCGTCGACCAGGAGTACGGCGGCATCATCCGGCGCGGCGCCAAGCTGATCTACGCGTACGCCGAGGCGACCGTCCCGCTGATCACGGTCATCACCCGCAAGGCGTTCGGCGGCGCGTACGACGTCATGGGCTCCAAGCACCTGGGCGCCGACCTCAACCTGGCATGGCCGACCGCGCAGATCGCGGTGATGGGCGCGCAGGGCGCGGTGAACATCCTGCACCGCCGCACGATCGCGGCGGCCGAGGACCAGGAAGCCACGCGGGCGCAGCTGATCTCCGACTACGAGGACACGCTCCTCAACCCGTACATCGCGGCCGAGCGCGGCTATGTGGACGCCGTGATCATGCCGTCCGAGACGCGTGCGCACATCGTGCGGGGCCTGCGTCAGCTGCGGACGAAGCGGGAATCCCTCCCCCCGAAGAAGCACGGCAACATCCCCCTGTAAGGAGCCGCTGTGATCAAGGTCGTACGGGGCAATCCCACCCCCGAGGAGCTGGCCGCCGCACTGGCGGTGGTCCAGGCGCGCGCCGCGGCGACGGCGTCCGTGTCGTCCGGTGCGCCCCTGCCGCCCGAGGAGTGGTCCACCCCCGCCCGCATCGCCCGCCACCCGGTGCCGCGGCCGGGGCCCCGGTCCTGGGCGCGGACGTACTGGCCGGCGTAGTCCCCGGCCCCCCGGCGCTTGAGTACGGGTACTCAGGCGCCGGGGCCGCGACGGCCGCAGTATCGACAGCATGCTGTGGTCCGACCCGAAGAACGAGCCGCCGAAGGAACTGCGCGACGCCCAGGCGATGATGCGGCGCGCGTGGCTGGTCCTCGCGCTGCTGATGGTCCTGGGGATGTTCATGGTCAGCTTCCGCTGACCCGCACCTCCTGACGCTGTCTACGATGGCCCGTATGACTGCCGCCGTACGCCGCCTCGTCCTCGCCTCCGCCTCGCCCGCCCGGCTCGGTCTGCTGCGCCAGGCCGGCCTCGCCCCCGAGGTCATCGTCAGCGGGGTCGACGAGGACGCCCTCACCGCCCCCACCCCCGGCGAGCTCGCCCTCGTCCTGGCCGAGGCCAAGGCCGACGCGGTCGCCGCCCGTCCCGAGGCCGCCGGGGCCCTGCTCATCGGCTGCGACTCGGTGCTGGAGCTGGACGGCGAGGCGCTGGGCAAGCCCGCCGACGCCGAGGAGGCCACGGCCCGCTGGAAGTCCATGCGCGGCCGCGCCGGGGTGCTGCGGACGGGCCACTGCGTCATCGACACGGCGAACGGCCGCCGCGCCTCGGCGACGGCGTCCACCACGGTCCGCTTCGGCGAGCCGAGCGACGCGGAGATCGCCGCGTACGTGGCGAGCGGCGAACCCCTTCACGTGGCGGGCGCGTTCACCCTCGACGGCCGCTCGGCCCCGTTCGTGAACGGCATCGACGGCGACCCGGGCAATGTGATCGGCCTGTCGTTGCCGCTGCTGCGGACGTTGCTGGCGGAGCTGGGGATCGGGATCACGGATCTGTGGGCGGCCCGTAGGGGCCTTTGAGGGGCCCGCGGTCCGCAGACGAAATCGCTCAGGCGGCAGCAGGCTCGGGCGGGGTCCCGTCACCCGACGGCGCCGCATCGACCGGCTCCGCCGGCAAGCGAGGCGCGTACATCATCAGCACCAGCACGATCAGCGCCAGCACCACCATCATGAACGCGAACGCGGTCCAGCCGATCAGCCCGACCGTCAGCGCGCCCAACACCCCGTGCACCACCGCACAGGTGACGAGCAGGATGCGCCCGAAGCGGCCGGGCTCGCGGTCGCGTACCCCGGTGAGCAGCAGGATCACGCCGCACACGGCGAGGTAGAACCCGAAGACGCCGCCCATGGCGTACGTGGTGGTCGACATGGTGCCCGAGTCGACGCCGCCCATGGACATGTGCTGCTGATGGACGACCCGCCCCAGGAACCAGTTGATCAGCACCATGCCGATGGCTTCGCCGAAGAGAACGATCGCGGCCACCACAGCCACCGGTCTGCGCGCCACGGCGCACCACCCCCTGCTGACACCCAGCCCCTGTTACCCGTAGTACGTCTGACATCGCGAACGCTACTAACCGGTAAACCCCTGGGCAAGGGTCTTGGCCGAGACAGCGAGCTCGATCTTCCGGCCGCAAAGAATCATTCGGCCATTCGTAGGGACTCCACAAAGAATGTGAGGGGTCCCCTGGCCCCCGGGACAGAGACCTTGACCACACCAGAACGCTAATGTGCCGGGCAGGGACCCGGCGTACCGTGGTGCGACAAGGGATTTCGCGACATGAGCGGGCCTCGGATCACACTCCGTGTGGGCAAGCTCACCACAGGGGACGGGTCGTGGGCCGGTGTACGGCTTCCCTAAACTCAGCTTGTTTTCAAGGAGGGAGCCATCGTGCGCAAGGTGCTCATCGCCAACCGTGGCGAAATCGCTGTCCGTGTCGCCCGTGCCTGCCGGGACGCCGGGATCGGGAGCGTAGCCGTCTACGCCGATCCGGACCGGGACGCTCTGCACGTCCGCGCGGCCGACGAGGCGTTCGCCCTGGGCGGTGACACCCCGGCCACCAGCTACCTGGACATCGCCAAGGTGCTCCAGGCGGCCCGGGACTCGGGGGCCGACGCGATCCACCCGGGCTACGGTTTCCTCTCCGAGAACGCCGAGTTCGCCCAGGCCGTCCTGGATGCCGGTCTGATCTGGATCGGGCCGCCGCCGCAGGCCATCCGCGACCTCGGCGACAAGGTGGCCGCCCGCCACATCGCCCAGCGCGCCGGAGCCCCCCTGGTCGCCGGCACCCCCGACCCCGTCTCCGGCGCCGACGAAGTCGTCGCCTTCGCCCAAGAGCACGGTCTGCCCATCGCCATCAAGGCGGCCTTCGGCGGCGGCGGCCGCGGCCTCAAGGTCGCCCGCACCCTCGAAGAAGTGCCGGAGCTGTACGACTCGGCCGTCCGCGAAGCCGTCGCCGCCTTCGGGCGCGGCGAATGCTTCGTGGAGCGCTACCTCGACAAGCCCCGCCACGTCGAGACCCAGTGCCTGGCCGACACCCACGGCAACGTCGTCGTCGTCTCCACCCGCGACTGCTCGCTGCAGCGCCGCCACCAAAAGCTGGTGGAGGAGGCCCCGGCGCCGTTCCTGAGCCAGGCCCAGAACGCGGAGCTGTACGCCGCCTCCAAGGCCATCCTCAAGGAAGCCGGCTACGTCGGCGCGGGCACCGTGGAGTTCCTCGTCGGCACCGACGGCACGATCTCCTTCCTGGAGGTCAACACCCGCCTGCAGGTCGAACACCCCGTCACCGAAGAGGTCACCGGCATCGACCTCGTCCGCGAGATGTTCCGCATCGCCGACGGCGAGGAACTCGGCTATGGCGACCCCGAGATCCGCGGCCACTCCTTCGAGTTCCGCATCAACGGCGAGGACCCCGGCCGCAACTTCCTCCCCGCCCCCGGCACCGTCACCTCCTTCGCCCCGCCCAGCGGCCCCGGCGTGCGCCTGGACGCGGGCGTCGAGTCCGGCTCGGTCATCGGCCCCGCCTGGGACTCCCTCCTCGCCAAGCTGATCGTCACCGGCGCCACCCGCGAACAGGCCCTCCAGCGCGCCTCCCGCGCGCTGGCCGAGTTCAAGGTCGAGGGCATGGCCACCGCCATCCCCTTCCACCAGGCCGTCGTGGTCGACCCCGCCTTCACCGCCGACCCCTTCCGCATCCACACCCGCTGGATCGAGACCGAGTTCGTCAACGAGATCAAGCCCTTCACCGCCCCGGCCGAGGCCGAGACGGACGAGGAGGCGGGCCGTGAGACGGTGGTGGTCGAGGTCGGCGGCAAGCGCCTGGAAGTCTCGCTGCCCTCCTCGCTCGGCATGTCGCTGGCCCGTACGGGCCTGGCGGCCGGGGCCAAGCCCAAGCGCCGCGCCACCAAGAAGGCCGGCTCGGCGGCCTCCGGCGACTCGCTGGCGTCCCCCATGCAGGGCACCATCGTCAAGGTCGCCGTCGAAGAGGGCCAGGAAGTCAAGGAAGGCGACCTCGTCGTCGTCCTCGAAGCCATGAAGATGGAACAGCCCCTCAACGCCCACCGCTCCGGCACCATCAAGGGCCTGTCGGCGGAGGTCGGCGCTTCGGTCACCTCGGGCGCGCTGATCTGCGAGATCAAGGACTGAACTCCCGCAGCACGATGAACAGTTGAGGCCCCCGCCGGTTCGCGCCGGCGGGGGCCTCGCCGCTGCGCACGGCGGTACGCTTCGGCGGTGCCGGAGCAACCATCCCTCACCACGCGGCAGTTGATGGCCGGCGTCCATCTGGACCGCCGGTACCGGAACGCCGTCCTCGACGAGCTGTACGAGCACGAGGAGCGGTACAGCGCGCCGTCGTACGACGTCGACGCGGCCGCCGTCCTCGCCGAGGCGCTGAACGCCCGCCGGACGGCGCTGCGCTGGGCCGTGCCCATGGCGCTCGTGTGGATCGCCGGATTCCTCCTCGCGGGCTGGCTGTACGCGCTGTACGCGGCCGGATTCACGGCGCTGGCGGGCGCGGCGGCCCTGCGCCGGGCGCGTCATCCGGTGGCACGGGTGACGGCAGGGACCCTGCGGGTGTTGGGCGGCGTAGTGCTGGGCGCCTCCTTCGCAGCCGCCGCCGTGACCCCCTGGCCCGACGGCTGGTCCGGGGTCACCGCCGCGGTCGCGGGCCCCGCGCTGATGGCGGCGGTGGCGGAGGCGCACCGGGCGGCGGTCGAGAAGCGTCTGCGGTTCATCCGGTCGTCCACGTACACAAGTCCCACGCAGCCCGCTCGCCGCCACCGCCTCTACGTCATCAGCCAGCTGACCCGTGCGGAGCAGACGTCACCGGCGGTGGTCTACCGGGACCCGACGCCGTTCCTCGGATCGGGAGCGGTGCTGGAGTCGTTCGCGCTGGCGGCCGAAGTGCGCGGCGGGACCGGCACGTTCGTGGCGTCTGACGCGCTGAGAGGCGTTGCGCGGGCCGTGGAGGGGGTGCCGGGTCTCGCCGCCCAGGTCGACGAGCGTCTTCTGCTGCCGGAGGAGGGGGCGCCTCGTCGGCCGCTGCCTCCCCTGATCCCCGGCGCGCTTCCCCCCTCCACCCGCTGGCTGCGGATCGTCTCGCGCGGCCTCGGCTCCCCGGTGACCACCGTCTTCGTACAGATCCGGCTGGACGGCCCGGTCCTCTTCGTCCAGCAGGTCACCTGCGCCCTGCCGCCGGTGCGCCGGGAGTTCAGGGGAACGAAGCCGGCCCGGTTCCCGCTCGGCCGGACGTTGGCGGCCCCCGCGGTCCTCCCGGCCGAGCTGGCCGCCTGGGCGGTCCGGCGGGCGCAGCGGCTGCCGTCGCCCCCGGGCAGCCGTCCCCCGAGCGGCCCGCACCTCTCCGTCCGCGAACTCGCCTCCGAGCCCGCCCTCCCCCCGCTCACCGCCGCCGAGGCCCAGCGGATCTCCCGGACCGTGCGCCTGCTGGTCCTCGACGCCGTACGCGAAGCCCTGCGCGACCGGGGCCTGTCCGCGCCCGACCTCGACGAGCAGCGGACGGAGTCGTACCGCGCCCAGAACAGCGGCATCTACATCGGCAACATCTCGCCCGGCACCCTCGCCGTCGGCCCCGGCGCCCGCGCGGCCGCGGCCGACATCACCCACCACACCTCCCCCGGCCCCACCACCAACCCCGACGACGACTCCTGGGAAGACGACGACCTTGGGTGACATCGCCAAGGGGGTGCTGGGGGGCGCCTGGACGCTGCTCGTGGGGTGGATACTGCCGACCGCCCTCAACCTCGGGGTGCTGGCCCTCGCCGTCGCGCCCAGTGTGCGCCGGACCGCCGTCGCCCGGCGGCTGTGGCCGGACGCGGCGCCGGGCCCGATGCTGGTGCTGCTGACCGCCGCCCTGCTCTTCGGCCTGGTCCTCAACGCGCTGCAGAACCTCCTCTACCGGCTCCTGGAGGGGTACGTGCTGTGGCCCGCCCGCGCCTACGAGGCGGGGTGCCGGCGGGCGCGGGCCGCCCGCAGTGCCCTCGCCGACCGGACCCAGCTGCTCGGCCTGGAGCGGCGCACCCGCGACGGCACGGGGCTCGGCCCGCTCGCCGCCGCCGATCTCGTCCGCGTACGCAGCGATCCGCGCCTGGCCCGGGCCGTGCGCAAGGACCGGCTGCGCACCTCGGCGCAGCGCGGGCTGCTCCAGGAGCGGCTGAGCCGGTTCCCGGTGGATCCGGCGCAGATCGCGCCCACCCGGCTCGGCAACGCGATCCGCCGCTTCGAGGAGTACGGGCAGAACCGGTACTGCCTGGACACCCAGCTCCTCTCCAACGAGCTGACCGGCGCCGCGCCCGACAAGCACTGCCGCCAGGTCGAGCTGGCGCGGACCAGCGTCGACTTCTTCGTGGCGCTGCTCACCGGGCACACCGCGGTCGCCGTGGTCGCGCTGGCCACCCTCCCCGCCGCCTCCGCCGACGTGCCGCTGCTGCTGACCGCGGCCGGGGTCCTGCTGGCGCTTGTGCCGCTCTGGTACCGGGCCGCGGTGGCCGCGACCGACGAGTGGGCGGCGGCCGTACGCGCCCTGGTGAACGCGGGCCGCAAGCCGCTCGCCGAGTCGCTCGGGCTCGTCCTGCCCAAGGAACTGGCCGAGGAGCGGCGGATGTGGACCCTGGTGTCGCGCTTCTCGCGCATCCCCTTCCACGAGCGGGCCTCCGCACTGGACCGGTACCGGGCCGCCCCCTGAGCCCGCGCTTCGGGCATCCTTGGGGTATGACGACGAGGCCCATGCGTGCCGACGCGCGCCGCAACTACGAGCGGCTCCTGGGCGTGGCCAGGAGCGCGTTCGCGGAGCACGGGACGGACGCCTCGCTCGAAGACGTGGCCAAGCGCGCGGGCGTCGGGATCGGCACCCTGTACCGGCACTTCCCGAACCGGCAGGCGCTGATGAACGCGATCTTCCAGAGCGAGGTGGACGTACTCCTCGCGCGCTCGCGGGAGTTGCTCGACGCCGAACAGCCGTGCACGGCGCTCGTGGAGTGGCTGCGCGCCATCATCACTCATACGGGTGAGTACCGCGGGGTGGCCCGCGCCCTCATGTCGGCCTCGCACGACGACAGTTCGGCCCTGGCGCAGTGCAGCGTGCCGATGCGGGAGGCGGGCAGCGCCCTGCTGGAACGGGCCCAGCTGGCCGGTTCCGTACGCGTCGATGTGACCATCGGCGACCTGATGCAGCTCACCAACGCGATCGCCCTGGCGGCCGAACAGGCACCGGACGACCCGCAGTTGGCGGACCGACTGCTGGCCCTGACCTTGCGGGGCCTGAAGCCCTGACCGGGGTCGCGCGGCGGCGACACCCGCGAGGGCACCGCCACGCCTGGCCGAATACCGTCTAGCGGGTCTAGCGGCGGCGCAGATCAGCCACTCTCGCCCGCTCCCCGGGACCCTGCTGGTCACCCAGCGACGCACTGCGCAACTGCGGCCCCGCGCCCGGCAGGTGGCTACGGCGCTGGCCCGGCAGCGGCACGTCCCGGCGGGGCTGGCGGCCCGGTGGGACGCCCTCGCCGCCGGAGGCGGTCCCGGCCACCGCGATCTGCACGCCCTGGTCGGCCAGGGCCTGGAGCTCGGTGGCGGCGCGGTCGTCGTGGC
This sequence comes from Streptomyces sp. NPDC023838, assembly GCF_040639555.1. Lineage (NCBI taxonomy): Bacteria > Bacillati > Actinomycetota > Actinomycetes > Kitasatosporales > Streptomycetaceae > Streptomyces > Streptomyces sp. NPDC023838. Next base: position 107,862 of record NZ_JBFAAD010000017.1, on the reverse strand, counting down.
CGGGGGGTTCGTCGGTGACCAGGCGCGTGATCAGGTCCGTCGGCACCGTCTGGAACATGGTGTCGGTGCCGAGCTTGGTGTGGTCGGCGAGGACCACCACCTCGGCGGCCGCCTGGACCAGGGCCCGGTCCACGCTCGCCGAGAGCATGTTGGACGTGGACAGACCGCGCTCGGCGGTCAGCCCGCTCCCGGAGAGGAAGGCGCGCGAGACCCGCAGCCCCTGGAGGGACTGCTCGGCCCCGCTGCCCACCAGCGCGTAGTTGGAGCCGCGCAGGGTGCCCCCGGTCATGACGACCTCCACGCGGTTGGCGTGGGCCAGCGCCTGGGCGACGAGCAGGGAGTTGGTGACGACCGTGAGGCCGGGGACGCGGGCGAGCCGGCGGGCCAGCTCCTGCGTGGTCGTCCCCGCGCCGACCACGATGGCCTCGCCCTCTTCGACAAGACCCGCGGCGAGGTCGGCGATGGCCGTCTTCTCCGCGGTCGCGAGATGGGATTTCTGCGGGAAGCCGGACTCTCGCGTGAGCCCGCCCGGCAGTACCGCACCGCCGTGCCGGCGGTCGAGGAGTCCTTCCGCCTCCAGTGCCCGCACGTCTCGCCGTACGGTCACTTCGGAGGTCTGGACGACGCGGGCGAGCTCCCGGAGCGATACCGCCCCGTTCGCACGCACCATTTCGAGGATCAATTGGCGACGTTCTGCAGCGAACACGAAACTGACAGTAACCTGAGCGGCCGTTTGTTTTCAGCAGTTTGCGCCGAGTAACAGAAGGTGTGCACAGAGGTGTCCACGAAGTGGTATAGGCGCCCTCCGGGCGTCTTGTCCCGCGCCGCCGCGCCGCGGGGCACCCCGGTTACGCCTCGCCCGCCCTCTTGCGCGAGTGCAGCTGGCGCGCCACCTCCGCGATCGAACCCGACAGGGACGGATAGACCGTGAACGCGTTCGCGATCTGCTCGACGGTCAGGTTGTTGTCGACCGCGATCGAGATGGGGTGGATCAGCTCCGAGGCGCGCGGCGAGACGACCACGCCGCCGACGATGATCCCGGTGCCCGGGCGGCAGAAGATCTTGACGAAGCCGTCCCGGATGCCCTGCATCTTGGCGCGCGGGTTGCGCAGCAGCGGCAGCTTGACCACGCGCGCGTCGATCTTGCCCGCGTCCACATCCGCCTGCGAGTAGCCGACGGTGGCGATCTCCGGGTCGGTGAAGACGTTCGAGGAGACCGTCTTGAGGTTCAGCGGGGCCACCGCGTCGCCCAGGAAGTGGTACATCGCGATCCGGCCCTGCATGGCCGCGACCGAGGCGAGGGCGAAGATGCCGGTGACGTCACCGGCCGCGTACACGCCCGGCGAGGTCGTCCGCGACACCTTGTCGGTCCAGATGTGACCGGACTCCAGGAGCTTGACCCCGGACTCCTCCAGGTTCATCCCGGCGGTGTTCGGGATCGCGCCGACCGCCATCAGGCAGTGCGTACCGCTGATGACCCGGCCGTCCGAGAGCGTCACCTCGACGCGGTCGCCGACGCGCTTGGCGGACTGGGCGCGCGAGCGGGCCATGACGTTCATGCCGCGGCGGCGGAAGACGTCCTCCAGGACGGCAGCCGCGTCCGGGTCCTCGCCGGGCAGCACCCGGTCGCGGGACGAGACGAGGGTGACCTTGGAGCCGAGCGCCTGGTACGCGCCGGCGAACTCGGCGCCGGTCACGCCGGAGCCGACCACGATCAGCTCTTCGGGCAGCTCGTCCAGGTCGTAGACCTGGGTCCAGTTCAGGATCCGCTCGCCGTCCGGCAGCGCGTCCGGGATCTCGCGCGGGTGGCCGCCGGTCGCGATCAGGACGGCGTCGGCGGTGAGGATCTCCTCGCTGCCGTCGGCGGCCGTGACGATGACGTCCCGGGTGCCGTCGATGCCCTGCGGCCCGCCGAGCTTGCCGCGGCCGCGCAGCACCCGGGCGCCCGCCCGGGTGACGGAGGCGGTGATGTCATGGGACTGGGCGAGGGCCAGGCGCTTCACACGCCGGTTCACCTTGCCGAGGTCCACGCCGACGACACGGGCGGACTGCTCCTCGGGCGGGGTGTCGTCGGCGACCAGGATGCCCAACTCCTCGTACGAAGAGTCGAAGGTGGTCATCACCTCGGCCGTCGCGATCAGAGTCTTCGACGGTACGCAGTCGGTCAGCACCGACGCCCCGCCCAGACCGTCGCAGTCGACGACGGTCACCTCCGCGCCGAGTTGGGCGCCCACCAGGGCCGCCTCGTATCCGCCGGGTCCGCCACCGATGATCACGATCCGGGTCACGAAAAAGTCCGCCTCGCATTGAGGAAATGCAGTACGTAGCTCATTGTCCCGCACGCTTCAAGATGCTTCGTCCCCGGGGCGCCATCCGGCTGTCACACCCGTGTGCCATTCTCGCGCGGGCACCCGTGGGCCGCTGTCGTACCCTCGACACCATGTCGCTCTACGCCGCGTACGCCGGCAACATGGATCCGCGGCTGATGACGCGCCGCGCACCGCACTCCCCGCTGCGCGGCACCGGCTGGCTCAACGGCTGGCGGCTGACGTTCGGCGGGGAGCAGATGGGCTGGGAGGGTGCCCTCGCCACGATCGTGGAGGCACCGCGCTCCCAGGTCTTCGTCGCGCTGTACGACGTCGCCCCCCTGGACGAGGACTCCATGGACCGCTGGGAGGGTGTCGGCCTCGACATCTACCGCCGGATGCGGGTGCGGGTGGACACGCTGGACGGGGAGGAGCCGGCGTGGGTGTACGTGCTGAACGCCTATGAGGGCGGTCTGCCCTCGGCCCGCTACCTGGGCGAGCTGGCCGACGCGGCCGAGTCGGCGGGGGCGCCGCACGACTACGTCATGGAGCTGCGGAAGCGGCCCTGCTGACGCTGTGCCCGGGCTTTGTCTGCGGGCCGGTGGGGGCTGGTCGCGCCCCCTGGGGGGTTCGGGTCGCCGGGGTCGGCACAGGGATCGCCCCGTAGGGGCGCATTCAGGGGCGCGGGGCTGTGACATTTGCGGCTCCGCCGCGTGGGCGCGAGCAACCCACCACCGGGCTGCGGACAAAGCCCGGGCACGGACGTGGGCACGCCCTCTCGTCGGAAACGACAAGACAACGATCCACCCCTTGTGCGCCAGTCATCTACGCGCGTAGGGCCCCACCGGTTACCCTCGTCGTCGTGAACGCATCTGTTATTCCGGACAACCTCCAGGGCGACCCCCACGCCGCCGCCGACGCCGCCGCCGCCCGCCTGCGCGAGCTGACCGGTGCCGAGACCCACGACGTCGCCCTCGTGATGGGCTCCGGCTGGGCGCCGGCCGCCGACGCGCTCGGTGAGCCCGAGGCCGAGTTCCCGGTCACCGAGCTTCCCGGCTTCCCGCCGCCCGCCGTCGAGGGCCACGGCGGCAAGATCCGCTCGTACCGGATCGGTGAGAAGCGCGCGCTGGTCTTCCTGGGCCGTACGCACTACTACGAGGGCCGCGGCGTCGCCGCCGTCGCGCACGGCGTGCGCACCGCCGTCGCCGCCGGCTGCAAGACCGTCGTGCTCACCAACGGCTGCGGCGGTCTGCGCGAGGGCATGCGCCCGGGCCAGCCCGTCCTGATCAGCGACCACCTCAACCTGACGGCCGCGTCCCCGATCATCGGCGCGAACTTCGTGGACCTGACCGACCTGTACTCGCCGCGGCTGCGCGCGCTGTGCAAGGAGGTCGACTCGTCGCTGGAGGAGGGCGTGTACGTCCAGTTCCCCGGCCCGCACTACGAGACCCCGGCCGAGATCAACATGGTCCGCGTGCTCGGCGGCGACCTCGTCGGCATGTCGACCGTCCTGGAGGCCATCGCGGCCCGCGAGGCCGGCGCCGAGGTGCTGGGCATCTCCCTGGTCACCAACCTGGCCGCGGGCCTGACCGGCGAGCCCCTCAACCACGAAGAGGTGCTCCAGGCCGGCCGTGACTCGGCGGCGCGGATGGGATCGCTGCTGACCCGGGTACTCGACCGCATCTGACCCCTGATCCGACCCGGAAGGGATTCATCGACGTGACGCAGGACCTGACGCAGGACCTGATCGCGCGGGCCAAGGCCTGGCTGGCCGAGGACCCGGACGGCGAGACGCGCGAGGAGCTGGCCAAGCTCATCGACAACGAGGAGCTCGACGAGCTGGCCGTCCGGTTCGGCGGCATGCTCCAGTTCGGTACCGCCGGGCTCCGCGGCGAGCTGGGCGCCGGGCCGATGCGGATGAACCGCTCGGTCGTCATCCGCGCCGCCGCCGGGCTCGCCGCGTACCTGAAGGCGAAGGGCCAGGGCGACGGCCTGGTCGTCATCGGCTACGACGCGCGCTACAAGTCGGCCGACTTCGCGCGCGACACGGCCGCCGTGATGACCGGCGCGGGCCTGAAGGCGGTCGTGCTGCCGCGTCCGCTGCCGACGCCCGTGCTCGCGTACGCGATAAGGCACCTGGGCGCCGTCGCCGGCGTCGAGGTCACCGCCAGCCACAACCCGCCGCGCGACAACGGCTACAAGGTCTACCTCGGCGACGGCTCGCAGATCGTGCCGCCCGCCGACGCCGAGATCGCCGCCGAGATCGCCGCGGTCGCCTCGCTGCACGACGTGCCGCGCCCCGAGGACGGCTGGCAGACGCTCGGCGAGGAGGTCCTGGAGGCCTATCTGGAGCGTACGGACGCGGTGCTGACCCCCGGGTCCCCGCGCACCGCCCGCGTCGTCTACACGGCCATGCACGGCGTCGGCAAGGACGTCCTGACGGCGGCCTTCGCCCGGGCGGGCTTCCCGCCGCCGGCGCTGGTGGCCGAGCAGGCCGACCCGGACCCGGCGTTCCCGACGGTGGCGTTCCCCAACCCGGAGGAGCCGGGCGCGATGGACCTGGCCTTCGAGGCCGCCCGCGCCGTCGTCCCGGACATCGTCATCGCCAACGACCCGGACGCGGACCGCTGCGCGGTCGCCGTGCCGGACGCGTCGGTGGAGGGCGGCTGGCGGATGCTGCGCGGCGACGAGGTCGGCTCGCTGCTCGCCCAGCACCTGGTCGGCCGGGGCGTGAGCGGCGTCTTCGCCGAGTCGATCGTCTCGTCCTCGCTGCTCGGCCGGATCGCCGAGGCGGCCGGTCTGGGCTACGAGGAGACCCTGACGGGCTTCAAGTGGATCGCCCGCGTGGAGGGCCTGCGGTACGGGTACGAGGAGGCGCTGGGCTACTGCGTCGACCCCGAGGGCGTACGCGACAAGGACGGCATCACCGCCGCCCTGCTCGTCGCGGAGCTCGCGTCCGTCCTGAAGGAGCAGGGGCGCACGCTCCTGGACCTCCTGGACGACCTGGCCGTACGGCACGGGCTGCACGCCACCGACCAGCTGTCGGTGCGGGTGGAGGACCTGTCGGTCATCTCCGACGCGATGCGGCGCCTGCGCGAGAAGCCGCCGACGGCGCTGGCGGGCCTGGCGGTCACCAAGGCCGAGGACCTCACCGAGGGCACCGAGGAGCTGCCGCCGACCGACGGTCTGCGCTACTACCTCGAAGGCGCCCGCGTGATCGTCCGCCCGAGCGGCACGGAGCCGAAGCTCAAGTGCTACCTGGAGGTCGTGGTCCCGGTGGCGTCGCGGGACGCGCTGGGCGAGGCGCGTACGAAGGCAGCGGAGTTGCTGGTGGGCATCAAGCGGGACCTGGCGGCGGCCGCAGGTATCTGACCGGACCGGCGTTCGTCTGCGGACCGTGCTGGGTTGCTCGCGCCCACGCGGCGGAGCCGCATATGTCACAGCCCCGCGCCCCTGGGTAGTTAGGGGCGCGGGGAACTGCGCGACCAGCCACAGACGGTCCGCAGCCGAAGGGAACACGCTCCCCGCCAGGGAAAACGCACCCGAAAGCGTGAACCCCCTACGGCGTCCGGCGCAGCCCCCCGCACCCTTTCCGGATCATCCGAGAAAGGGTGACCCGGAACCGCTCGCCGAGCCCAGGAGCACCGCCGTGCCCCCGATCACCTCACCGGCGGCGCGTGCGCGCAGTCGTACGAGCCGCCGTACCGTCCCCGCAGCCCGCAGCCCGTACGGGCACGGCGGAGACGGTCTGCGTGTCATCCGGGCCTCGGCCCGGGCAGCGTTCAGGCGGGCGGCCCCCGCCCTCCTCGGCCACCTCGCCGTACGACTGCTCGGCCTCGCCGTCCTCGCCCGCTGGGCGCACCTCCAGCACCACGGCGTGTGGACGACGCTCGCCACCTCCTGGGACTCGCACTGGTACCTCGGCATCGCCGACCACGGCTACGACCACGAGCTCGGCACCCGGCTCAACCACAACAACCTGGCGTTCTTCCCGCTCTACCCGGCCGTGATCAAGGCGGTCGCCGCCGTCACGCCGGGCTCACGGGCGAGCGTGGGGCTCGTCGTCGCGGTGCTGTGCTCGTCGGCCGCGGCCTGGGGGATCTTCGCGGTCGGGGACCGGCTGTACGGGCGGCGCGCCGGAACCGTCCTCGCGGTCCTGTGGGGCGCGCTGCCGGTGGGCGCCGTGCAGTGGATGGGCTACACCGAATCGCTGTTCACCGCGCTCGCCGCCTGGTCGCTGTACTGCGTTCTGACCGGCCGCTGGGTGGCGGCGGGCGCGCTGGCCTCGCTGGCGGGGCTGACCCGGCCGACGGGCATCGCGGTGGCGGCGGCGGTCGCGCTCACCGCCCTGGCGGCGCTGTGGCGCGGCGGTTTCGCCCGGCGCCCGCTCGCCGGGGCGCTGCTCGCGCCGCTGGGCTGGTTCGGGTTCGTCGCCTGGGTCGGGGCCCGGCTCGGCCGCTGGGACGGCTACTTCGCGGTCCAGCGGCTGTGGACGAACGAGTGGGACGGCGGCGCCGACACCCTGCGCGAGCTGCGCACCCTGCTGGTCTACGACCGTTCCCCGGCGCTGTTCCTGGTGGTCGTCTCGCTCGTGCTGATCCTGGCGGGCGTGCTTTTCCTGCTCTGCCTCGCCGACCGCCAGCCGCCGGTGCTGCTGGTCTTCTCGGGCGTGCTGCTGCTCGTCGTGCTGGGCAGCGGCGGCGTCTACTTCCCGCGCGCCCGCTTCCTGGTCCCCGGCTTCCCGCTGCTGCTGCCGCTCGCGGTGGCGCTCGCCCGGGCGCGGCGCCACGTGGCCGTGCTGATGCTGGGGGCGGCGGCCCTGTCGTCGGCGTGGCTGGGCGCGTACATGCTGCTCGTGTGGCCCGGCCCGCCGTGAGGCGGCGGCCCCGTACCGTACCGGCGTGTCAGGCGACGGCGAGGAGCACGATCAGCAGGACCGCGCCCGCGGCGGCCGGGGCGATGATCTCGTAGGCCCAGCGCACGCTCGGGCCGCCCTGCCCTCCCTCGCGTGCGGCGCCCCGCTCGGCCAGCTCGCGCAGCTCGCGGATGGTGCGGTCGGCGGGCGCGAGGCGGGACTTGTCGTCAGCGCTCGCGGTCGGCGAGGTGCGGCTGTACGGGTCGGACGCCGAGGCGCGCACCTGGGCGCGGGCGGCGCGCTTGCGCTGGCGCAGCGAGACGGGGATCGACCACAGCTGGTACTTGGTGCCGGCCTGGTCGAACACCTCGCTGGAGTACCCGGCCCGTACGTCCGCGACCGCCGCCCACGGCAGGGTGATGGTCCGGAACGGGTTGCGGACCCGCAGCCGGTCGTCGTTGGCGAACACGGCCGGGCGGACGGTGAACGCGAAGACCAGCGGCACGCCGCAGAGCAGCCCGGCCAGCGCCAGCCAGGGGGCGCTGCCGTGGCCCTGCGCGATCGCGTCCCCGGCCAGCCAGAGCCCGAGCACCAGGAGCACCGCGCCTCCGGCGATGCCGCCGGGTGACCGGTAGACGCGGTCGGCGTAGGTGGGCTCGGCGGGCGGCGTGGGGCTCGTCATGGGGCCGATTGTGCACTACGTGTTCGAGTACGTCCTCCGGGGGCCGCGACGCACGGCGGGGTGCCGCCACGAAGGAGGTCGTGGCGGCACCCCGGTGGAGCGTGTGCGGGTCAGCGGCGGGCGCCCCGGCGGCGCAGCGCGGCGAAGCCGAGCCCGGCCACGCCGACGGACGCGAGGCCCGCGCCGCCCGCGACGAGCGCGGTGTTGCCGCCCTTGCCGTCCTCGACCTCGGCCCCGGCGGCGACGGCGCCCTTGGGGACGATCTGCACGCCGGTGGCGGCGGTCTGGGCGGTGGTGCCAGTGCCGGTGGCGGTGGCGGTCTTGTCGCCCGGGGTGGTCGCGCACGTGGCCGGCTTCTTCGGGAACTTCACGGTGTCCCACGGGGTCTGGCCGCCGTGCACGCGCATCTGGAAGGTGGGCCGGCCCGGCTCCAGGTCCTTGACCCGGGCACCGCCCAGGACGCCCTCGCGGTCGGTGGTGGACAGGGTGTCGTAGACCGTGCCGTTCTTGGCGTTGAGCACCTCGGCGACCGCGCCCTTGGGGCCGTTGGACAGCCGCAGGCTCAGACCGTCGAACGGGGAGCCGCTGGTGCGGTAGGCGGTGCAGCCCTTGGTGTACTCGAAGGCGCCCGCGTCGAAGCCGCCCGACTTGTTGAGCCAGGAGCCCACCTTGCCCGCGTTGTCGAGGCCCACCCACATCGAGTCGACCTGCTCGCCCGCCGAGGGGCCGCTCGCGGGGCCGCCGGCCGCGAGCGTCACGTGGTAGCCGTCCCGGTCGAGCTCCAGGACGTACTGGCCCGTGCCCTTCTTCCACAGCTCCCCGTAGGTGCCGTCGGCCAGCTTGCGCCCGCCGACGTCCTGGCTGTCGCTGCCCACCTCGGCCGAGGTGACGTCGCCCCCGGAGTCGAGGGTCACCTGGACGCTGCCGAAGCGCTTGGTGTCCTTGGACGGGTACCCGGCGCCCGCCGTGAGCTCGCCGAGCTCCTTGGTCCCCTTGAGGACGGTCGCCGTGTAGTACTTGTGCTGGTCGCCCCGGTGGTAGACCTTGGCGGTCAGGCCGCCCTTGAGCGAGACCGTACGCAGGACGGGAGCACCGTCGTTGACGCGCTCGGGGAACAGGATCGTGCGGCTGCCGGTGGCGCCGGTGACGTCCAGCATCGGGATCTCGGCGGTCGCGGCCGCCAGGCGCAGCTTGAGCCCGCCGACGGTGGCGGAGGTGTGCGTCCGGTCGAGCACGGCCAGGACCTTGCCGGCGTAGCCGTCGGAGGGCTTCCAGTCCGGGCCGACCGCGCGGATCCAGGCCTCGGCGCCGCCGTCGGCGGTGTGGTTGCGCAGAACCGCCATGTACCCCGGAGCGAGCGAGACCTTGAGGCCGTCGTAGCGGTCGGTGGTGGTGGCGCCCGCCTTGGCGGAGGAGGCCGCGGGCGCGGCGAGCGCGGTGGTCGCGGTGACGACCGGGGTGAGGGCGACACCGGCGACGACGGCGTTCCAAAGCGGTCCTGGCCAGCGGGGCTGTACAGGACGCTACGCGCGTAGATATGCTCATCTGGTGACCATGCCCACCAATGCACCTGCAGCTGCCCTCGCCGACGCGACCGCGTCGGACGCGGCACTGCGCCGCTTCCTCCACGGGCTCCCCGGCATCGATCCGGTGGGCCTGGAAGCGCGCGCCGCGTCCCTCGGCACCCGTTCGATCAAGACGACGGCCAAGGCGTACGCCATCGACCTGGCCATTTCGATGATCGACCTGACGACGCTCGAAGGCGCGGACACCCCGGGCAAGGTCCGGGCGCTCGCCGCCAAGGCCGTCCACCCCGACCCGCTCGACCGCACCGCCCCGGCCACCGCCGCCGTCTGTGTCTACCCCGACATGGTGGCCACCGCCAAGGAGACCCTGAAGGGCTCGGACGTGAAGGTCGCGTCCGTCGCCACGGCCTTCCCGGCGGGCCGTGCCGCCCTCCCGGTCAAGCTCGCGGACGTACGCGACGCGGTGGCCGCCGGCGCCGACGAGATCGACATGGTGATCGACCGGGGCGCGTTCCTGGCCGGCCACTACCTCAAGGTGTACGAGGAGATCACGGCCGTGAAGGCCGAGTGCGGTGACAAGGCCCGCCTCAAGGTCATCTTCGAGACCGGCGAGCTCTCCACGTACGACAACATCCGCCGCGCCTCCTGGCTCGGCATGATGGGCGGCGCCGACTTCATCAAGACGTCGACCGGCAAGGTCGCGGTGAACGCGACGCCCGCCAACACCCTGGTCCTTCTGGAGGCCGTGCGCGACTACCGCGCCCAGACCGGCGTCCAGGTCGGCGTGAAGCCCGCCGGCGGCATCCGCTCGACCAAGGACGCGATCAAGTTCCTGGTCCTGGTCAACGAGACCGTGGGCGAGGACTGGCTGGACAACCACTGGTTCCGCTTCGGCGCCTCCTCGCTGCTCAACGACCTGCTGATGCAGCGTCAGAAGCTGGCGACCGGCCGCTACTCCGGCCCTGACTACGTGACGGTGGACTGATCAGCATGGCATCTGTATTCGAGTACGCCCCGGCGCCGGAGTCCCGTTCCGTCGTCGACATCGCGCCTTCGTACGGCCTGTTCATCGACGGCGAGTTCGTCGACGCGGCCGACGGCAAGGTCTTCAAGACCGTCAGCCCGGCGTCCGAGGAAGTCCTGTCCGAGGTCGCCCAGGCGGGCGAGGCGGACGTGGACCGGGCCGTGAAGGCCGCCCGCAAGGCGTTCGAGAAGTGGTCGGCGCTGCCCGGCTCCGAGCGCGCCAAGTACCTCTTCCGCATCGCCCGGATCATCCAGGAGCGCAGCCGCGAGCTGGCCGTCCTGGAGACCCTGGACAACGGCAAGCCGATCAAGGAGACCCGCGACGCGGACCTCCCGCTGGTCGCCGCGCACTTCTTCTACTACGCGGGCTGGGCCGACAAGCTCGACCACGCGGGCTACGGCGCCAACCCGAAGCCGCTGGGCGTCGCGGGCCAGGTCATCCCCTGGAACTTCCCGCTCCTGATGCTGGCGTGGAAGATCGCCCCGGCGCTCGCGACCGGCAACACGGTCGTGCTCAAGCCCGCCGAGACGACCCCGCTGACCGCCCTGTTCTTCGCGGACATCTGCCGCCAGGCGGGCCTGCCCAAGGGCGTCGTCAACATCCTCACCGGGTACGGCGACGCGGGCGCGGCCCTCGTCGGGCACCCCGGCGTCGACAAGGTCGCCTTCACCGGCTCGACCGCCGTCGGCAAGGCCATCGCCCGTTCCGTGGCGGGCACCGACAAGAAGGTCACGCTGGAGCTGGGCGGCAAGGGCGCCAACATCGTCTTCGACGACGCCCCCATCGACCAGGCCGTCGAGGGCATCGTCAACGGCATCTTCTTCAACCAGGGCCAGGTCTGCTGCGCGGGCTCGCGCCTGCTGGTCCAGGAGTCGATCCAGGACGAGCTGCTGGACGCGCTGAAGCGCCGTCTGTCGACGCTGCGCCTCGGCGACCCGCTCGACAAGAACACCGACATCGGCGCCATCAACTCGGCCGAGCAGCTGGCCCGGATCACCGCGCTCGCCGAGACCGGCGAGGCCGAGGGCGCCGAGCGCTGGTCCCCGGCGTGCGAGCTCCCGTCCGCCGGCTACTGGTTCGCCCCGACGCTGTTCACCAACGTCACCCAGGCGCACACCATCGCCCGCGACGAGATCTTCGGCCCGGTCCTGTCGGTGCTGTCGTTCCGTACGCCGGACGAGGCCGTCGCCAAGGCCAACAACAGCCAGTACGGCCTGTCGGCGGGCATCTGGACGGAGAAGGGCTCGCGCATCCTCGCGGTCGCGAACAAGCTCCGGGCCGGTGTCGTGTGGGCCAACACGTTCAACAAGTTCGACCCGACCTCGCCGTTCGGCGGCTACAAGGAGTCGGGCTTCGGGCGCGAAGGCGGCCGTCACGGCCTGGAGGGTTACCTCGATGTCTGAGTCTTCATCGTCTTCTACGTCTTCCGCGGCGCGTCTGAGCGTCTTCAAGACCTACAAGCTGTACGTGGGCGGGAAGTTCCCGCGTTCCGAGAGCGGCCGGGTGTACGAGGTGAGCGACGCGAAGGGCAACTGGCTGGCGAACGCTCCCCAGTCCTCCCGCAAGGACGCGCGGGACGCGGTCGTCGCCGCCCGCAAGGCGTTCGGCGGCTGGTCGGGCGCGACCGCGTACAACCGGGGCCAGGTCCTCTACCGCGTCGCCGAGATGCTGGAGGGCCGCCGCGAGCAGTTCGTCCGTGAGGTCGGCGAGGCGGAGGGGCTGTCGAAGTCCAAGGCCGCCGCGGTCGTCGACGCGGCGGTCGACCGCTGGGTCTGGTACGCGGGCTGGACCGACAAGATCGCCCAGATCGTCGGCGGCGCGAACCCGGTCGCCGGGCCGTACTTCAACCTGTCCACGCCGGAGCCGACGGGTGTCGTGACCGTCCTCGCGCCCCAGGAGTCGTCGTTCCTGGGCCTGGTGTCGGTGATCGCCCCGGTGATCGCCACTGGCAACACGGCCGTGGTGATCGCGAGCGAGAAGGCGCCGCTTCCCGCGCTGTCGCTGGGTGAGGTGCTGGCCACCTCCGATCTGCCGGGGGGTGTCGTCAACGTCCTCTCCGGCAAGACGGCCGAGATCGCGCTGCCGCTCGCCTCGCACCAGGACGTCAACGGGCTGGACCTCACGGGCGCGTCCACCGAGCTCGCGCGCGAGCTGGAGGTCGCCGCGGCGGACAACCTCAAGCGGGTGCTGCGCCCCGGCGCGGCCGACTGGTCCGCCGATCCCGGTACGCACCGGATGACGGCGTTCCTGGAGACCAAGACGGTCTGGCATCCGACGGGGTCGCTGGGCGCGTCCGGCTCGGCCTACTAGGCGCGACTTCTGGGGCGCGGTTGTTCGGCTGCGGACCGTGCGTGGCTGGGCGCGCCCGCACGGCGGAGCCGCATAGGTCACGGCCCCGCGCCCCTGAGGGGGTGCACCGGCTCGGCGCAGTATCGCTCTGCCCAGTCACCGCACCCCCCCAAGTACCCCGAACGGCGCCCCGGGCCCCCACCCGTGGCGCCGTTCGGTTTGTTCGTGGTCAGCCCGGGAGCAGCCGGGTCGCGGCGCCGCCGACCAGCGGGAAGTCCTTGAGCGCGCCGCTCTCGTGCAGCGGGGCCGTCGCCATCGCCGTCGAGATCGGCTTGAAGTCGGCGATCTGGGTGCCCACCGCGTTGTCCAACGGGTCCACCCGCGTCTTGGCGAACGGGTTCAGGCTGAGCGTCTTCGCCGGGGCGAGGCTGTTCGTCAGCCCGGCCGACAGGTCGCCCGTCACGGACCGCGTGGAGCCGTCCACCGTGGCCCCGAGGTCCGCGACGGCCTGTCCGACCAGCTCGGTCGGGCCGGGGGCCGCCGCCTGGGCCCCGCCCGCGGCCCCGGCCAGCGCCGCGCCCGCGGCGGTCGCGGTGAGCCCGGCGCGCAGCAACACACGGCCGCGACGGGTCCCGTCGGCTTGGTTTCGTGCCATGTCGTCCCACTCTCCTACGTATCGGTGCGAGCACGCAGCGTAGTTGAGGTGTGATGCTCGATACCAACGGGCTCCCCGAGGGGTCCACCTCCCGGGTGCATGCCTCAGACTGGTGTCCCGTGACCGCACACGCCATCCCGACCCGCGTCGTCCTCCTCACGGGTCCCTCCGGTTCCGGAAAGTCCTCCCTCGCCGCGCGCACGGGCCTGCCCGTACTGCGCCTGGACGACTTCTACAAGGAGGGCGACGACCCGACCCTGCCGCGTGTGCCCGACTCCCCGGACATCGACTGGGACTCCCCGCAGTCCTGGGACGCCGACGCGGCCGTGGCGGCCGTCGTCGAGCTGTGCCGTACGGGGCGTACGGCCGTGCCGGAGTACGACATCGCCACCAGCTCGCGGACCGGGACGAGTCTGTTCGGCATCGACCGCACGCCGCTGTTCGTCGCGGAGGGGATCTTCGCGGCGGACATCGTGGCGCGGGTGCGGGAGCACGGCGTACTCGCCGACGCGCTGTGTCTGCGCGGGCGGCCCTCCACGACGTTCCGGCGCCGGCTCGCGCGCGACCTCAAGGAGGGGCGCAAGTCCGTGCCGTTCCTGTTGCGGCGGGGGTGGCGGCTGATGCGGGCCGAGCGCGGGATCGTGGCCCGGCAGGCGGCGCTGGGGGCGCACCCCTGCGGCAAGGAGGAGGCGCTCGGCCGCCTCGCGGCGGCCGCGGCGGGTCGGTGTGTGGCCGCGCCCGCGGCGCAGGTCTGAGTCGACCGTCGGCGGCTGCCGACCGGGACGCCCCACACACAGACGGAAGCCAACGGAAAAAAGCGGGACCGAGTGGGCCCCCCGGCCCCGTCGGTCCCGCCTGTTCCCCCGTTACCCGTACGTCCGACGTATCCCCCGAGACGCCGGCCCCCGTACGCTCCCCCGTGACCCCCGTACTCCGGCGGCTGCCACCGCCGGGATCGACCTTCAGGCCACCAGCTCGCCGAAGGACTCCTCCTCGTCACGGCCGAAGGCGAGGACGTCGTCCTCGCGCAGCCGGCGGAGCGACCGCCAGATGCTCGACTTCACCGTGCCGACACTGATGTCCAGGATGTCCGCGATCTCCGGGTCCGTACGGCCCTCGTAGTACCGCAGGACCAGCATGGTGCGCTGGAGTTCGGGCAGTCGCGCCAGCGCCTGCCAGAGCACCGCGCGCAGCTCCGTGCCGCGCATCGCGTCCGTGTCGCCCGCCGTCTCCGGCAGCTCCTCGGTCGGGTACTCGTTCAGCTTGCGGCGGCGCCACGCGCTGATGTGGAGGTTCGTCATGGTGCGGCGGAGGTAGCCCCCGACCGCGGCCTTGTCGCTGATCCGGTCCCAGGCCCGGTAGGTCGAGAACAGCGCGCTCTGCAGCAGGTCCTCGGCCTCGAACCGGTCGCCGGTCAGGTGGTAGGCGGTGGCGTACAGGGAGGCCCGACGCTCCTGCACGTAGGCGGTGAACTCCGCCTCCGAGCCCGAGCGCTCCCCCGTGACCTCCCCGTACGCCGCATCCCCGCTGGTCCCCGCGCCCTTGAAGGGCGAGACCGGCGCCGCGTCGAGCACCGTCATGTACGTCTGGTGCTGACGCCCGGTGCCGCGAGCGCACCCCCGTCCGCTCACGGCACCGGACTTCTCGCTCCGCACGACGTCGTGGAGACGCGTGACAACTGCGCTTGAGGTGGTGCTGTGCAGTGCGTTCATCTCGCGCCCCCCGTCGGTGGAGTCTTGTTTCGGTCGGTACGAGGAAGAGCTTGCCGAGCCAGTTTCATGGCGTTGTCCGACGACTGTCACAGGCCTGTCACAGCGCGCGCCACCACGGACGGTGGGCCCCTGCTGGGGGTCCGGGGGCCGCCCCCCGGATGGACACAGCATGGCGTTGTCCGACGACTGTCAGAGGGCTGTCACAGCGGCCTGTGCGCGGTCGAGCGGGGGCGATGTCCACGGAAGGTCGAACTCCGCTCCCCCATGGGCCAGAATGACCTCCGTGCCTTTCCTGTTGCTGATCGAGGACGACGACGCCATCCGTACGGCGCTCGAACTCTCCCTGTCCCGCCAGGGCCACCGAGTGGCCACCGCGGCGACGGGAGAGGACGGCCTGAAGCTGCTGCGCGAGCAGCGGCCGGATCTGGTCGTGCTGGATGTGATGCTGCCCGGAATCGACGGCTTCGAGGTGTGCCGCCGTATCCGGCGCACGGACCAGCTGCCGATCATCCTGCTGACCGCGCGCAGCGACGACATCGACGTGGTCGTCGGCCTGGAGTCCGGTGCCGACGACTACGTGGTCAAGCCGGTGCAGGGCCGGGTGCTGGACGCCCGGATCCGCGCGGTGCTGCGCCGGGGCGAGCGCGAGGCCACCGACTCGGCCACGTTCGGCAGTGTGGTGATCGACCGCGCCGCGATGACGGTCACCAAGAACGGCGAGGACCTGCAACTGACGCCCACCGAGCTGCGGTTGCTACTGGAGCTGAGCCGGCGGCCGGGGCAGGCGCTCTCCCGCCAGCAGCTGCTGCGGCTGGTGTGGGAGCACGACTACCTGGGCGACTCCCGCCTGGTCGACGCGTGCGTACAGCGGCTGCGGGCCAAGGTCGAGGACGTACCGTCGTCCCCCACACTGATCCGTACCGTGCGCGGGGTGGGCTACCGCCTCGACACACCTTCCTGACCCCGGCACTCCCGGCACCGTCCCCAAGAAAGCAGCGATTCGGAACGTGAAGAAGGCGATACTCGCCGGCCTCCGCTGGACCAGCCTGCGCCTGCGTCTGGTCGTCGTGTTCGCGCTCGTCGCGCTGACCGCCGCCGTCTCCGCGTCGGGGATCGCGTACTGGCTCAACCGCGAGGCCGTGCTCGTGCGCACCCAGGACGCGGCGCTCGGCGACTTCCGGCAGGAGATGCAGAACCGGGCGGCCTCGCTGCCGCTCAGGCCGACCGCGCGCGACCTGCAGACGACCGCCCAGCAGATGGCGGGCAGCAGCCGCTCCGGCCACCACGTCAGCTCCGGCTACCAGGTGCTCCTGGTGGACCAGCGCGACCCGGGCAAGCCGATCGTGGGGGCGTCCGACGTGGACCGCTTCACCCTCGACGACGTACCGGCCTCGCTCCAGGAGGCGGTGAACAAGAAGCAGAAGGTCACCGACAGCAACTCCTATCCGTACCACCTGTTCTGGCAGCGCAGGACCCTGCGCGGAAAGCCGTACCTGGTGGGCGGAACAAAGATCATCGGGGGCGGCGCCACCGGTTACATGCTCGCCTCGCTCGACCAGGAGCGCCAGGACCTCAACTCGCTGGCCTGGTCGCTCGGGATCGCCACCGGGCTCGCGCTGCTCGGCTCCGCGCTGCTGGCGCAGGCAGCCGCGACGACCGTGCTGCGGCCGGTGCAGCGGCTCGGCGACGCGGCCCGCCAGCTCGGCGAGGGCAAGCTCGACACCCGGCTGCGGGTCTCGGGAACGGACGAACTGGCCGATCTGTCACGGACGTTCAACAAGACGGCCGAGAGCCTGGAGAAGAAGGTCAGCGACATGAGCGCGCGCGAGGAGGCGAGCCGCCGGTTCGTCGCGGACATGTCGCACGAGCTGCGTACGCCACTGACCGCGCTCACCGCCGTCACCGAGGTCCTGGAGGACGAGGCGGACAGCCTCGACCCGATGATCGCGCCGGCCGTGCAGCTGGTGGTCTCCGAGACGCGGCGGCTGAACGTCCTGGTCGAGAACCTGATGGAGGTCACGCGCTTCGACGCGGGTACGGCCAGACTCGTCCTGGACAACGTGGACATCGCCGACCAGATCACCGCGTGCATCGACGCGCGGGCGTGGCTGGACGCGGTGGACCTGGACGCCGAGCGCGGCATCATGGCGCGGCTCGACCCGCGCCGCCTGGACGTGATCCTGGCCAACCTGATCGGGAACGCGCTCAAGCACGGCGGGTCTCCGGTACGGGTGTCGGTGCGGGTGGAGGGGGCTGCTGAGGGTGAGGAGCTGGTGATCTCGGTACGGGACCACGGGCCCGGCATCCCGGAGGAGGTGCTGCCGCACGTGTTCGACCGCTTCTACAAGGCGAGCGCGTCCCGGCCGCGGTCGGAGGGCAGCGGTCTGGGCCTGTCCATCGCGATGGAGAACGCGCACATCCACGGGGGCGACATCACGGCCGCGAACTCGCCGGAGGGCGGCGCGGTGTTCGTGCTGCGGCTGCCGCGCGGTGGGGGTGAGGAGGCGTGAGAGCACGGCTGTCGGGCGGGGCGCTCGCCCTGCTGGCGCTGGGCGCAGCTGTGACCGGGTGCGGCATCCGGCCGACGGCGGTCCCGGTGGACGCGGGGCCCGCGCCGTCGCGGGTGCCGTGCGAGGTGCCGGGGAACGCGGTGACGCCGCAGTTCGAGGGCGTGACGGTCCGGGTCTATCTGGTGTGCGGGGCGCAGCTGGTGTCGGCCGAGCGGTCGGTGCGGATCCCGGAGGGCCGGGCGTCCGCCGACCGCCTCCGGTTCGCGGAGGCGCTGCTCTCCGAGCTGGAGGTGACGCCGACGGGGGACGAGAAGGCGGCGGGGTACACGACGGATGTGCGCGGTCCGCTGACGGTGACGGCGGCGCGCAAGGGCGATCCGGCGGGCGCGCTCCGGCTCTCGCGGCGGCCCGAGGATCTGCCGGCGCTCGCGCTGTCGCAGATCGTGTGTACGTACGCGGAGAACACGCCGACGTCGTCCGGGGCGCAGGTGGTGCTCGGGGGGCCGGGGGAGGATCCCGCGCGGGGCTACGCGTGTACGTCGGAGATGAAGTCCCGCCCGGACACGGCCCCGACACTGGGCGAGGCGCTCCACCCGACCGGGTCGAGTTCCCCCACGCCGCCCCTTCCCTGAACCCTCCGGGGGCGGGCGGGGCCGAGGCGGGCCCCCGGGGCTACGCCCCCGGCCCCCGCCTGCGGGGCCAGCGCCCCCTGCACCCCACTCCCGAGGCTTCGCCCCGGGCCCCGTTCATCTGCGGGCCGGTGGGGGCTGGTCGCGCAGTTCCCCGCGCCCCTAAGAGGTTCGGGGGTGCGGCCGCTGCAACCCGCAACTTTCAGGGGCGTTGGGCCCGTGACACGCACGGCCCCACCACGCGGGCACGACCAGCCCAGTCCCCCAAGGGGCGCGGGCCTGCGACATGTCCGGCTCCGCCGCGCGGGCGCGGCCAGCCCAGCCCCGTAAGGGGCGCGGGGCCTGTGACATATGCGGCTCCGCCGCGCGGGCACGACCAGCCCAGCCCCGTAAGGGGCGCGGGGCCTGTGACATGTGCGGCTCCGCCGCGCGGGCGCGACCAGCCTCCACCGGCCCGCAGGCGAACACACAGCCGCCCACCGGGCCCGGGCCGCACGCGAAACGGCAGACGTCCACCCGGCCGGGCCGGGGCGGGGCCCAGGAGGCTGGGGCGCGCGGCGGCAAGGTGGGGGAACCGATCGGGGGGGACCGCGCGTCTTGGGGGGCGTGCAACAGCGTCATGGTGCGGGCCCCAGCGCCGCTCTCCGGTTCCGCGCGGCAGCCCTCGCCCTCCTCCTCGCGCACATGGCGCTCGTCGCGTGGCTCACGCTGCGCCCCCGCGACGTCATGTGGGTGACCGCCCCCAACCTCACCCCGCTCGCCGGCATCCGCGCCGACCTGGCGATGGGGTCCCTGGAGGCCGCGTACCGCATCGGGGAGGGGCTCCTGATGCTCGCCCCGCTCGGCGTGCTGCTGCCGCTCGTCGGGGGGCGGCTCGTCGTCTCCCCCGTCGGCTCCCTGCTCCGTACGACCGCCGCCGCCGCACTCGTCTCGCTCGGCATCGCCCTGCTGCAGACCTCCGTGCCCGGCCAGGTCGCCGACGTGGACGCGCTGCTCCTGAACACCGCCGGGGCCGCCTTCGCCCACATCGCCGTGGTGCCCGCCGGACGGATCGCCCTGCGGCGGCGCCAGGAGCGGGACGTCCCCGTACCGGCGGCTCAGGGTCGGACCCCGACGATTCCCAGGGTCGGGATCGCCCCGTAGTCCGACGCTTTGCCCGGTTCGGGGCGGCAGGATCGAGTCAGTCGGTCCAGCCGAGTCAAGCCCTGAAGGAGTCCCCATGGCCAGCCTCGCCCGCCCCCGCGACGGACGCATGATCGGCGGGGTGTGCGCGGCGCTCGCGCGCCGCTTCGGCACCTCCGCGACCACCATGCGCGTGATCTTCGTGGTCTCGTGCCTGCTGCCGGGCCCCCAGTTCCTGCTCTACATAGCGCTGTGGATCCTCTTCCCGAACGAGAAGAGCGCCCGCACCGCCTGGTGACCCCCGTGACCGCGGTGACCGCCCAGGACTAGGGCCTGTCGTCAAATTCCCGTCGTCGCCCGAAGGGCGGTCCGGCGGCGTCTGGTGCGAGAGTGCGTGCCAGGCGTCGCAGGACAGACGGGAATTTGACGACAGGCCCTAGGACGCCAGTACCCGGCGCACCTTCTCCAGCTGCTTGTCCGCCACCTCCCTCGGCACCTCCACCAGCTCCGGCGCCCTGCCCCGGACCGGCGCGCCGAGGTTGATCGTCATGAACCGCACGATCGTCGCGCCCTGGCGCACCACGACGATGTGGACCGGCGTCTCCACGTTCACCTGCGTGGATGACGCGGACCAGCTCACCGACTCGTCGCCGCCGATCCGGTACGCCCGCGCCCGCACGCGCCCGTACGTGGAGCTCGTACCGCCCAGGTCGACCTTGAAGCCCGGGCAGGCGGCGACCGCCGCGCGCAGATCCCTGATCAGCCTCTCCGCGTCGGGGCGCGCGTACGTACTGAGCGAGGCCGCGACCGCGAGGCCGAGTTGGCGCTGGGAGCCCAGACCCCGGTTGACCGTCTCGCGCGCCTGCGGGTTCGGCTCGTCGCCCATGACGTCCGCGAGCGGCTGGCACCGCTCGCGGTCGGCGCGCGGGCGGGCCCGGCCCTGGGCCGTGGTGTCGGCGGAGACCTGGTAGCCGGGCACGTCGCCCTGTTCGAGGGCCGCCCGCTGGAGCGCGGTGCGCGCGGACGCCGGGGCCGAGGAGCCGTTCCGGGCGGGCGCGGCGGCCTTGCCGTCGGAGGCGCCGCCCGACGAGCCGCACGCGGTGGTGAGGAGCAGCGCCGACGCCGTCAGTACGGCGAGTCCAGTCGCCTTCACACGCATCCTGGAAACCCTACTCACCTGTTCAATCGCCTGCGTACGAGCCGCGATCCTGACACATGCGCGGCGGGGCGCACACCCGCAGCCGGATGTGCGCCCCGCCACAGCGCCTCACAGCACCGCCAGGCGGCACGTTTCGGCGACTAGCCGCCCAGGCCACCGAGCGGCAGGCTGCCGAGCGGCAGACCGCCGAGCAGGTCGCCGGGGTTGGGAGCCCCGGCCGGCAGGGCGGACGCACCCTTGCCCAGGGCGCGCTGACCGTGGGTCAGCGACCCCGCGGCACCCATCGGGAGCTTGTTGGTGACACCCTCGACGGGCAGCGTCTTGGTCAGGCCGGACAGGGCGGGGAGCTCGGGCACTCCGCCCATGGCGGGCGCGGCGGAGGCCGTACCGGCGGCAGCGGCGGCGAAGGCGACACCGACAGCGGCGGCACCGAGCGTCTTGACAGCAGACTGCTTCATCTTGGAATTCATCCTAGGGAAGGGGATCTGAGCGGCTCTGCAAGCTAGTCAGGCCGCAGCTCGCCCCGCAAACACGTGAAACCACGGAAAACGGCCGGGAATTACTCCTCCCGGCCGTTCCGACCGTTTACCCGATCAGCCCATGAGCGGGGTAGACCCGCTGGTCGCGGCGGTCTGCTTGAACAGCCATTCGGATTTCAGCTCGGCGTAGCCGGGCTTGATGACGTCACTGATCATGGCGAGGCGTTCGTCGAAAGGAATGAACGCCGATTTCATCGCATTGACGGTGAACCACTGCATGTCGTCGAGCGTGTAGCCGAACGCCTCGGTCAGCCGCTCGAATTCCTGGCTCATGCTGGTGCCGCTCATCAGCCGGTTGTCGGTGTTGACGGTGGCCCGGAAGTGGAGCCGGCGCAGCAGCCCGATCGGGTGTTCGGCGTAGGAAGCAGCGGCGCCGGTCTGGAGGTTGGACGTCGGGCACATCTCCAGCGGGATGCGCTTGTCCC
Source organism: Streptomyces sp. NPDC023838 (assembly GCF_040639555.1). Lineage (NCBI taxonomy): Bacteria > Bacillati > Actinomycetota > Actinomycetes > Kitasatosporales > Streptomycetaceae > Streptomyces > Streptomyces sp. NPDC023838. The sequence goes on along the minus strand of NZ_JBFAAD010000017.1, from coordinate 86,429 downwards.
GTACGTACGAGGCGAGCCGCCCCAGCTTCACCGAGCCGTCCTCGGCGACCTCGATGTCGTCGATGATCCGCACCCCGTGGCCGAGCCGGTCGGCGCCGCACCACTGGAGCGCCTGCCAGATCGACGGCAGCCCGAAGGCTTCGCCCGCGTGGATGGTGAAGTGGTTGTTCTCCCGCTTCAGATACTCGAAGGCGTCCAGGTGACGGGTGGGCGGGTAGCCCGCCTCGGCGCCCGCGATGTCGAAGCCGACCACGCCCGAGTCCCGGTAGGAGTTGGCGAGTTCGGCGATCTCCAGGGCGCGGGCGGCGTGCCGCATGGCGGTCAGGAGCGCGCCGACGCGGATGCGGTTGCCGTCGGCGCGGGCCCGGCGCTCGCCCTCCCGGAAGCCCTCGTTGACCGCCTCCACGACCTCCTGGAGGGTCAGCCCCTTCTCCAGGTGCTGCTCCGGCGCGTACCGCACCTCGGCGTAGACGACACCGTCCTGCGCCAGGTCCTCGGCGCACTCGGCGGCAACGCGGAAGAGCGCGTCGCGGGTCTGCATGACGGCGCAGGTGTGCGCGAAGGTCTCCAGATACCGCTCCAGGGAACCGGAGTCGGCGGCTTCCCGGAACCAGATGCCGAGCTTGTCGGCCTCGGTCTCGGGCAGGTGGGAGTACCCGGTCTGTTCGGCGATCTCGATGATGGTGCCAGGACGCAGACCGCCGTCGAGGTGGTCGTGGAGCAGCACCTTCGGGGCGCGGCGGATCTGGTCCGTGGTCGGTACGTCGGTGGTCTGGCTCGTCATCTGCGCATGCTAGCCCCTACGCGCGTAGATCACCGGGAGTCGCCGGGTTGCCGATACGTAACAGTGACCGCGCGGACGGGTGGAGTACACCTCGGCTTCTGAGACTGTTCTGCCATGGCACAGCATGCGACTTCCCTGCCTGCTGCCCGGCTCGGACGGGCCGTCGGTGCGACCGGCGCCGGCTCCTCGGTCGGCGGTGTGGTGCTGGTGCTGCCGGACGGCGACCCCGTCTCGGCGCGCCGCCCTTCCCCCGTTTCGTACGCCTCGGCACTGCCGCTGGCCCGGCGCCTGGCCCGGGCGGGGCGGGACGACGGGCTGGTGGCCCATCTCGTCCGCTACCGGGGCCGGGGCTGGAACGGCGACGACGCCCGGCTCGCGGCGGACGCCGCGTGGGCCGCCGAGGAGGTGGTGCGGAAGTACGGGGACGTGCCCGTCTGCCTGGCCGGGCACGGGATGGGTGGCCGGGCGGCGCTGCGCGCGGCGGGTCACGGGGCCGTCAACTGCGTGCTCTCGCTGGCCCCTTGGCTGCCCGAGGAGGACGTGGCGGCCGAGCCGGAGCCGGTGAAGCAGCTGGTGGGGCGGCGGGTGCTGATAGTGCACGGCTCCAATGACGCCCGCAGCGACCCGGAGCTGTCCTTCCGGCTCGCCACGCGCGCGAAGAAGGCCAACCGCGACACCTGCCGCTTCGAGGTCCACTCGGACGGACACGGGCTGCGCCAGCACCGGGCCGAAGTCCTGGCCCTGGCCGTCGACTTCGTGAAGGGCTCCCTCTTCACGCACCCCTACGCGCGCCCGGTCGCCGACGCCCTGGCCGCCCCGCCGCCGCTGGGGCTGCGGATGCCGCTCGCGGCGGGCTTCGGCAAGTCGCTCAACTCGTAGCGGATACAGCGGATACAGCGATACTGGTTCTCACTGGATACAGCGGTACGGGTTCTCACTGGATACAGCGGTACGGGTTCTCACTCCGGCAGCAACTGCCCGCGCCGCGACAGCAGGAACGCCTTGAAGGCGGCGACCGGCGGGGTGTCCGGGTGGCCGTCCAGCCAGGCCACGCCGATCTCGCGCGCCGCGCGCGGCGCCGTCACCGTCAGCTCGACGACGCCCGGGCGGGCGAACGCGGGCGGCGGCAGCAGAGCCACGCCCAGGCCCGCCGCCACCAGGCCGCGCAGGGTCTCCGCCTCCTCGCCCTCGAAGGCGACCCTCGGGGTGAACCCGGCCTGCGCGCACAGGTCGTCCGTGATGCGCCGCAGTCCGTAACCGGGCTCCAGGGTCACGAACGTCTCGTCGGCGGCCTCCGCCAGCCGGACCCGCTTGCGGGCCGCGAGGCGGTGGTCGTCGGGGACGACGAGCCGCAGCCGCTGCTCGTCCAGGCGCCGGGCCACGAGGTCGGGCGCGTCGGGCACCGGCGAGGTGAGGCAGAGGTCGAGGTCGCCCGCGCGCAGCCGCTCGATCATCGCCTCGCCGTAGTTCTGCACCAGGGTGAAGCGCACCCGGGGATGGGTGACCCGGAAGGCCCGGATGAGGCCGGGTACGGTCTCGGAGCCCATGGTGTGCAGGAAGCCGAAGGCGACCTTGCCCGCGGCCGGGTCGGCGTCGGCCCGCACCGACTCGGCGGCCCGCCCGACCTCGGCGAGGGCCCGCTCGGCCGAGCCGAGGAAGGTGCGCCCGGCCGGGGTGAGCGAGACCGTGCGGCCCTTGCGGGCGAACAGGGCGACCCCGAGGTCCTCTTCGAGCCGGACCATGGCCCGCGAGAGCGTCGACTGGGGCACCCCGAGCTCGTGCGCCGCGCGCGTGACGTGCTCGTGGCGGGCGACCGCGGCGAAGTACGCGAGGCGGGGCGCGAGCACCGTGACAATGTCTTCTTCGTTACCGTTCAATGACAGACACCCGCCTGAGCTGTGCTTATGCGTACGTGCATCGATTATGCGCGCTCCATACATTGGACGCATAAATCTCCCGGGCCTACGGTCGAATCATGCCTCCTGCCAGTACCGGGGCACCCACCACCGTGGGTGCCTCCACCGCGCCGTCCCCCGACCAGCTCTTCCCGGGTGCTCCCGGCTACCGCCGGATGAGCTTCGCGCTCTTCGCCGCCGGGGTCGCCACCTTCGCCCTCCTCTACTCCACCCAGGCCCTGCTCCCGCTGATCTCGGGCGACTTGGGGGTGTCGGCCTCCACGGCGAGCTGGACCGTGTCGGCGGCGACCGGCGCGCTGGCGCTGTGCGTGCTGCCGCTGAGCGCGCTGTCCGAGCGGTTCGGGCGGTCCCGGACGATGACGGTCTCGCTGGTGGTCGCGGTCGGCGTGGGGCTGCTCGTCCCGTTCGCGCCGAACGTGGGCTGGCTGGTGGCGCTGCGGGCGGTCCAGGGCGCGGCCCTGGCCGGGCTGCCCGCCTCCGCGATGGCGTACCTCGCCGAGGAGGTGCGGCCCAAGGCGCTGGTCGCGGCGATCGGCCTGTTCGTGGCGGGCAACTCCATCGGCGGCATGAGCGGCCGGATCCTGACCGGCTGGGTGGCTCAGGCGTGGGGCTGGCGCGCGGCGCTGGCGGCGGTCGGGCTGCTGGCCGCCGGGTGCGCGGTGGCCTTCCGGCTGCTGCTGCCCAGCTCCCGCAACTTCAAGGCCGCCTCCCTGGACCCGCGCGCCCTGGCGGCGACCGTGCGCGGCCACCTCGCGGACCCGCTGCTCGTACGGCTGTACGCGATCGGCGCGCTCTTCATGACGGTGTTCGGCGCCGTCTACACGGTGATCGGCTACCGGCTCACCGCCGAGCCGTTCAACCTCCCGCAGGGCGTCGTCGGCTCGATCTTCCTGGTCTACCTGGTCGGTACGGTCTCGTCCGCCGCGGCCGGGAAGCTGGTCGCCCGGCTCGGCCGCCGGGGCGCGCTGTACCTGGCCGTCTCGACCACGACCGCCGGTCTGGTGCTGAGCCTGCTCGACACGCCGGCGGCGGTCCTGGCGGGGCTGGTGCTGATCACCGCGGGGTTCTTCGCGGGCCACGCGGTCGCCTCCTCCTCGGTGAGCCGCACCGCGAAGACGGGCCGCGCCCAGGCCTCCGCGCTCTACCAGTCCGCGTACTACCTGGGCAGCAGCGCGGGCGGGACGCTCGGCGCGATCGCCTTCCACGCGGGCGGCTGGCCCGCCACGGTGCTGCTCGGCCTGCTCGCCGTCCTCGGCGTCGTCTCGGTGACGCTGTACGGCAGCCACGCCGCCCGCACCGAGCGGCGCCGCGCCGCGACGCGCCTCACCTCACACCACGCGACCTGCTGAAACGCCCGCCTGAGGCGCGATTGTCAGTGGGCTCCTGTAGCTTCCGAAGAGCTGGAGCACACGGGCGATCTGGGGTGGACGCGATGAGTGACCTGTCGATGGAGACGGACCTGGACTCGCGCCTGGAGAAGCACCGGGTCGAGCTGACGGGGTACTGCTACCGGATGCTCGGCTCGGCCTTCGAGGCGGAGGACGCGGTGCAGGACACGCTGGTCCGGGCCTGGCGGAGCTACGAGAAGTTCGAGGGCCGCTCGTCCCTGCGGTCCTGGCTCTACCGGATCGCCACCAACGTCTGCCTGGACATGCTGACCGCGAGCGGCAAGCGGGCCCGCCCGATGGACCTCACGGCCCCGCAGACCGCGTCCTCGGCCGTGCTGCGCTCGCGGCCGGAGGTGACCTGGCTGGAGCCGGTGCCGGACGCGCGCGTGCTGCCGACGGCGGTGGACGACCCGGCCGAGACGGCGGTCGCGCGCGAGAGCGTGCGGCTCGCCTTCGTCGCGGCCCTCCAGCACCTGCCGCCCAAGCAGCGGGCGGTGCTCATCCTGCGCGAGGTGCTCGCGTGGAAGGCGAGCGAGGTGGCCGAGCTGCTCGGGACGACGGTGGCGTCGGTCAACAGCGCGCTCCAGCGGGCGCGTTCGACGCTGGCGGAGTCGGAGCCGCGCGCCTCGGACGCGGCGGACGCGCTCGACGAGGAGCAGCAGAAGCTCCTGGCCCGCTATGTGGCGGCGTTCGAGGGGTACGACATGTCGGCCCTGACGTCCCTGCTGCACGAGGACGCGACGCTGTCGATGCCGCCGTACGACCTGTGGCTGCGCGGCCCCGAGGACATCGTGGCGTGGCACGTGGGGCCCGGAGCCGACTGCCGGGGTTCGCGCCTGGTGCCGACGGTGGCCAACGGGACGCCCGCGTTCGGGCAGTACCGCCCGAGTGGTCCCGGGGGCCGCCACGAGCCGTGGGCGCTCCAGGTGGTGGAGATCGCCGACGGCAAGATAGTCGGGCTCAACGCCTTCCTGGACACGGCGCGTTGGTTCCCGATGTTCGGCTTGCCCCAAGCCCTCGGCGAGGACTGACGTCTTTCACCTGCGGCCCGGTGGTGGGCTGGTCGCGCAGTTCCCCGCGCCCCTTAGGTGCCGCTGCGCGGCAATCCCCTGGGCGGCCCGAAGGGCGCACTTCAGGGGCGCGGGGAACCGCGCGAGCAACCACAGACGGCCCGCAGGCGAAAACGGGGTTAGGGGCGCGGGGAACTGCGCGAGCAACCACAGTCGGCCCGCAGACAAAGACCGGGCCCTAGAGGAGCCCCGCAAGGTGCAGCAGCGCCACCAACCCCGGCCCCGCGTTCCGTATCTCGATGCGCCCGCCCGCCCGCCGGGCGGTGAGGCGCAGACGGGCCACCGCCTCCACCGCCGCCAGATCGGCCCGTACGAGCCCGCCCACGTCGCAGACCACCTCCCGCGCCCCGGCCGCGTACAGCGCCCGCAGCCGCTCGCAGAGCGGGGGTACGTCGGCGAGGGTGACGGGGGCGGGGACGACCAGGTGGGCCGGTTCGGTGGGGGTCACACGGAACAGACCCGCCCCGGCCGGGAAAGTCATCGGCCGGGTGCGGGTCTGCGGGGAGGTGCCGGGGAGCGTCAGGCGATCCGGTCGAGGACGATCGGGTTCGGGGTGAACGACGTGCCCGCCGGGGCGATGTCGTACGAGGCACCCAGCGTCTGGAGGGCGTACTCGAACTTCTCCGGCGTGTCCGTGTGCAGGGTGAGCAGCGGCTGACCCGCCGTCACCGTGTCGCCCGGCTTGGCGTGCAGCTCGATGCCCGCGCCCGCCTGCACCGGGTCCTCCTTGCGGGCCCGGCCGGCGCCGAGGCGCCAGGCGGCGACGCCGATGTCGTACGCGTCGAGGCGGGTCAGCACGCCGGAGCTCGGCGCGGTCACCACGTGCTGCTCGCGGGCGACCGGCAGGGTCGCGTCCGGGTCGCCGCCCTGGGCCGCGATCATCCGGCGCCAGACGTCCATGGCCGAGCCGTCGGCGAGCGCCTTCTCGGGGTCGGCGTCCTTGATCCCGGCTGCGTCCAGCATCTCGCGGGCGAGCGCCAGGGTGAGGTCGACGACGTCCTGGGGGCCGCCGCCCGCGAGGACCTCGACGGACTCGCGCACTTCGAGGGCGTTGCCGGCGGTGAGGCCGAGCGGAGTGGACATGTCGGTGAGCAGGGCCACCGTCTTCACGCCGCTGTCCGTGCCCAGCGCCACCATGGTGGAGGCGAGCTCGCGGGCGTCCTCGATGGTCTTCATGAAGGCGCCGGTGCCGACCTTGACGTCGAGGACCAGCGAGCCGGTGCCCTCGGCGATCTTCTTCGACATGATCGAGGACGCGATCAGCGGGATCGCCTCGACCGTGCCGGTGACGTCGCGCAGGGCGTAGAGCTTCTTGTCCGCGGGAGCCAGGCCGTCACCGGCCGCGCAGATGACCGCGCCGGTGGTGTCCAGGACGTTCAGCATCTCCTCGTTGGAGAGCAGCGCGCGCCAGCCGGGGATGGACTCCAGCTTGTCGAGGGTGCCGCCGGTGTGGCCGAGGCCCCGGCCGGACAGCTGCGGCACGGCCGCGCCGCAGGCGGCGACCAGCGGGGCGAGCGGCAGCGTGATCTTGTCGCCGACGCCACCGGTGGAGTGCTTGTCGGCGGTGGGGCGCGAGAGCGCGTCGAAGTTCATGCGCTCGCCGGACGCGATCATCGCGGCGGTCCAGCGGGCGATCTCCGTACGGTTCATGCCGTTGAGCAGGATCGCCATGGCGAGCGCCGACATCTGCTCGTCGGCGACGACACCCCGGGTGTAGGCGTCGATGACCCAGTCGATCTGCTCCGGGCTCAGCTCGCCCCGGTCTCGCTTGGTGCGGATGACGGAGATGACGTCCATGGCATTCCTTCCGGCAAGTGCGGTACGTCCGTACGTATACGCGACTCTACGCGCATAGAGAGGGCTGACGGGTGCGGCCCCTCCCTCGCTGATCAGCAACGGAGGGGCCGCGGTGGTTACTTGAGCGGGGGGTGCTTCAGATGGTCCGGCCCGAAGGCCTGCGGCAGCATCGCGGAGAGCGGCAGGATCCCGTCCGGGGTCTCCAGGAGCAGCTCCGGGCCGCCGTGCTCGTACAGCAGCTGGCGGCAGCGTCCGCACGGCACCAGGGCCTCGCCGCGACCGTCGACGCACACGAAGTGCGTCAGCCGGCCGCCACCGCCCAGGCGCAGCGCCGAGACGAGCCCGCACTCGGCGCAGAGCGAGAGGCCGTACGAGGCGTTCTCGACGTTGCAGCCGGTGACGGTGCGGCCGTCGTCGACGAGGGCGGCCGCGCCGACCGGGTACTCCGAGTACGGGGCGTACGCCCGGGACATGGCGTCCCGGGCCGCCTCGCGCAGGGCCTCCCAGTCGACGGCGGGGGCACCGGGGGCGTCCGGCGTCACTTGCCCTGGCCCTTGCGGTAGCGCATGCCGTCGGCCTTGGGCATCCGCAGGCGCTGCGCGGAGAGCGACAGCACGAGCAGGGTGACCACGTACGGCGTGGCGCCGACGAAGTCGCTGGGGACGTCGTCGGTGGCCAGGTACCAGACCAGGATCGCGGCGGCCATGACCGCGCTGATCGCGGCCTGGAGCACGGCCTTCTTGTACGCCTTCCAGGCGGCCAGGGCGACCAGCAGCACCACGAGCAGGAGCAGCAGGGCGTGCACGGTGGTGCCGCCGTTGCGCAGCTGGAGCGCGTCGGAGAAGCCGAACAGGCCGGCGCCCATGGCGAGTCCGCCCGGCCGCCAGTTGCCGAAGATCATCGCGGCGAGACCGATGTAGCCGCGGCCGCCGGTCTGGCCCTCCAGGTAGATGTGCGAGGTGACGAGCGCCAGGAAGGCGCCGCCGAGACCGGCGAGGCCGCCGGAGACGGCGACCGCCGCGTACTTGTACGTGTACACGTTGACGCCGAGCGACTCGGCGGCGATCGGGTTCTCGCCGCAGGAGCGCAGCCGCAGGCCGAACGCGCTCTTCCACAGCACCCACCAGGTGCCCACGAAGAGCGCCACGGCGATGACGGTGACCCAGGAGACGTGGGTGATCAGACCACCGAGGATGCCGGCGAGGTCGGAGACCAGGAACCAGTGGTGCTTCTGGATCGACTCCAGACCGGAGGACAGGCCCGGGACGGTGAAGTCGGGCAGCGGGTCGGCGGGCGGCGACTGCTTGGGGTTGCCGCCCTTCGCCGCGGCGTCGCCCTCGTTGAAGAAGAGCTTGGCCATGTACTGCGTGGTGCCGACCGCGAGCAGGTTGACGGCCACACCGGAGACGATGTGGTCGACGCCGAAGGTGACGGTGGCCACCGCGTGGACGAGGCCGCCCAGGACGCCGAAGCCGACGCCCGCGATCAGGCCGAGCCAGGGGCTGGACTGCCAGCCGACCCAGCCCGCGCCGAACGTACCGAGGATCATCATGCCTTCGAGGCCGATGTTGACCACGCCGGCCCGCTCGGACCACAGGCCCGCCAGGCCCGCGAGGCCGATCGGCACGGCGAGGCCGAGCGCGGCGCTGATCTGGCCCTCGGAGGTCAGCTGGTTGGCGCCGGTGATGATGCGCACGGCGGAGACCAGGATCAGCGCGCCCGCGACGATCAGCAGGATCTGCGCCCAGGAGAACTTGCGCTTGGCGTTGCCCTTGAGCCCGGCGGGGGGCGGCGGGGTCTTGGCGGTGGTGGTCGTGACGCTCATGCCGTCACCTCCTGCTTCTTGGCGGCCTGGGCTGCCAGCTCGGCGCCGACGCGCTGCTGCTGGCGCTTGAGGCCGTAGCGGCGGACGACTTCGTACGCGATCACGACGCACAGGACGATGACGCCCTGGATCACGCCGAGGATCTCCTTGTCGTAGCCGATCACTTCGAAGTGGCCGGTGGTGCGCTCCAGGTAGCCCCAGACCAGGGCGGCGAGCGCGACGCCCACCGGGTGGTTGCGGCCGAGCAGCGCCACGGCGATGCCGGTGAAGCCGAGGCCGAGCGGGAAGCTGTTGTCGAACTGGTGGCTGTCGTTGAGCAGCGTCGGCAGACCGACGAGACCGGCCACCGCACCCGAGATGATCATGCTGGTGACGATCATCTTCTTGACGTTGGCACCGCTCGCCGCGGCCGCGGACTCGGACTGGCCGACGGCCCGCAGGTCGAAGCCGAACCGGGTGCGGCCGAGGACGAACCAGTAGGCCACGCCGACGACGACCGCGAGGACGACGAAGCCCCAGATCTGGCCGGCGTCACCGTTGTCGATGGTGAAGAACCAGGAGCTCTTGGGCAGCGGCTTGGTGGAGACCAGCGTGCCCGCCTGGTCAAGCTGGCCGAGCCGCTCGGGCTGGAGCAGATAGGCGATGATCGCGGTCGCGATGGCGTTCAGCATGATGGTCGAGATGACCTCACTGACGCCCCGGGTGACCTTGAGGACGCCCGCGATGGCCGCCCACAGGGCACCCACCGCCATGGCCGCGACGATCATCAGCGGGATGGCGACGACGCCGGGCAGGGAGACCGCGCCGCCCAGGACCGCGGCGAGGAAGGCCGCGATGCGGTACTGGCCGTCCACACCGATGTTGAAGAGGTTCATCCGGAAGCCGATGGCCACCGCGATGCCCGCGAGGTAGTACGTCGTCGCCTTGTTGAGGATGTAGACCTGGCTGTCGCTGGCCGAGCCGTACGACAGCATGTCGTTGAAGGCGGGCATCGGGTTCTTGCCGGTGGCCAGGATGACCAGGGCGGTCACGACGAGCGCCGCGACCACCGCGAGCACGGGGGCCGCGATCGCGAGGAGCAGCTTCTCCTTGTCGATGCGCTGGGTGAACTTTTTCATCGGTCCTCTCCCCCGGTGCTGTCCTGGTGCTCCAGATGGCCGGCGGCGGCGCCGGTCATGGCCGAGCCCAGCTCCTCAGGGGTGATCGTGGCGGGGTCGGCGTCGGCGACCAGGCGGCCGCGGTACATCACCCGCAGGGTGTCGGACAGGCCGATCAGCTCGTCCAGGTCGGCGGAGATCAGCAGCACCGCGAGGCCCTCGTGGCGGGCGGTGCGGATCTGGTCCCAGATCTGCGCCTGCGCGCCCACGTCCACGCCCCGGGTGGGATGCGCGGCGATGAGGAGCTTGGGGTTGTGGCTCATCTCGCGGCCGACGATCAGCTTCTGCTGGTTGCCGCCGGAGAGCGAGGCCGCGGTGACCTCGATGCCGGGGGTGCGCACGTCGTACTCGCGCACGATGCGCTCGGTGTCCAGCCGCGCGGCCTTGTTGTCGAGCAGCCCGCCCTTGGAGTTGGGGCGCTCGGTGACGTGGCCGAGGACGCGGTTCTCCCAGAGCGGGGCCTCAAGCAGCAGCCCGTGGCGGTGGCGGTCCTCGGGGATGTACCCGATGCCGTCCTCGCGGCGCTTGCGCGTGGGCGCGTGCGAGATGTCGGTGTCGTCGAGGGTGATGACACCGCCGTCCGGGTCGCGCATGCCCATGATGGCCTCGACGAGCTCGGCCTGGCCGTTGCCCTCGACGCCGGCGATGCCCAGGACCTCGCCCTTGTGGATGGTGAAGGAGACCGCGGAGAGCACCTCGCGGACCACGCCGTCGGGGTCGGTGGCGGCCAGTGCCAGGTCGGCGACCTTGAGCATCGGCACGTCGGTGACCGTCGACTCGCGGGTCTCCGGCGAGGGCAGCTCGCTGCCCACCATCAGCTCGGCGAGCTGCTTGGTGGTGGTGTTCTTGGGGTCGGCGGTGCCGACCGTGGTGCCGCGCCGGATGACGGTGATGTCGTCGGCGACCTTCAGCACCTCGCCCAGCTTGTGCGAGATGAAGATGACGGTCAGGCCCTCCGCCTTGAGCTCGCGCAGGTTGTCGAAGAGCGACTCGACCTCCTGCGGGACCAGGACGGCCGTCGGCTCGTCGAGGATGAGGGTGCGGGCGCCGCGGTAGAGGACCTTGAGGATCTCCACGCGCTGGCGGTCGGCGACGCCCAGGTCCTCGACGACAGCGTCGGGACGGACGTTCAGACCGTACGCGTCCGAGATCTCCCGGATCTTCTTGCGGGCCTTGGCCCCGATGCCGTACAGCTTCTCGCCGCCGAGAACCACGTTCTCCAGGACGGTGAGGTTGTCGGCGAGCATGAAGTGCTGGTGCACCATGCCGATTCCGCGCGCGATGGCGTCGGCGGGGCTGTGGAAGACCACCTGCTCGCCGTCGACGGTGATGGTTCCCTCGTCCGGCTTCTGCATGCCGTAGAGGATCTTCATCAGGGTGGACTTGCCGGCGCCGTTCTCACCGCAGAGGGCATGGACGGTGCCCTTCTTGACGGTGATGTCGATGTCCTTGTTGGCCACGACGCCGGGGAAGCGTTTGGTGATGCCGCGCAGTTCGACGGCGGGAGGGCTGGACGCGTTGATGGCGCACTCTCCTCATGAGCAGGAGCGGGGGGCGGGGGGCTTCCGGAGAAGCTAGCGCGCCAACTCCGGCCTACGCGCGTAGAGTTGACACTTCGTTATGCCCGGCGGGCAGAGCGAGGACGCTCTGCCCGCCGGGCAGGTGCGCCCGGCCGGAGCCGGGCGCGGTGACTGCGGGGCGGTCGTGCCGACCGCCACGGGTCACGGGGTGGTCTTGACCTTGATCTCGCCGGCGACGATCTTCTTCTTGGCCGCGTCGATCTGGGCCTTGATGTCGTCGATGAAGCCGCCGCTGGTGGCCAGCGAGACGCCGTCCTTGCTCAGCGGGTAGCTGTTGGTGCCGGTGAGCGGCTTGCCGTCCTTGACCGACTTGACCAGGTCGTAGACGCCGATGTCGACGTTCTTGACGACCGAGGTCAGGATCGAGGACTTGTACTTGTCCAGCGAGGCCTGGTTGTACTGGTCGGAGTCGACGCCGATCGCCCAGGCGCCCTTCTTGCCCGCGACGGCCTCGATGGCGCCGTTGCCGGAGGAGCCGGCGGCCGTGTAGACGACGTCGATGCCGTCGTCGAGCATGCCCTGCGCGGCGGCCTTGCCCTTGTCGGGGCTGGCGAAGCCGGAGGTGTCCGAGCCGTGCGAGAGGTACTGGACCTTGACGTCGTCGGACGGCTTGGTGTCCTTGACGCCCTGGACGAAGCCCGCCTCGAACTTCTTGATCAGCGGGACGTCCACGCCGCCGATGAAGCCGACGTGGCCGGACTTCGACTTCAGCGCCGCGGCGACGCCCGCGAGGTAGGAGCCCTGCTCCTCGGTGAAGACGATGTTGTCGACGTTGGGCGCGCCCTCGACGACCGAGTCGACGATGCCGAAGGTGGTCTTCGGGAACTTGGCGGCGACCTGCTTCATCGAGTTGGCGTAGGCGTAGCCGATGCCGACGACCGGGTTGTAGCCCGCCTGGGCCAGCTGGGTGAGGCGCTCGACGCGGTCGGCCTCGGTGTCCGTGGTCTTGGCGGTCAGCTCCTTGATCTCACCGCCGAACTCGCCCTTGGCCTTGTCGATGCCGCGCGCGGCGGAGTCGTTGAACGAGTGGTCGCCCCGGCCGCCCACGTCGTACGCGACGCCGACCTTGATGCCCTTGCCGCCCGCGCTGGACGACGAAGAGGAGCCCTTGTCCTTCTCGGAGGAGGTGCTGCCACACGCGGTGGCGGAAAGCGCGAGCGCGGCGGTGGCGATACCGGCCGCAGCGATCTTGGATACCCGGCGCACGAGGAGGTCCCTTCAAAACGAACCGAGAGCGCCCCTACCGGCGCTGGTTTCGCGTCGGATCGTAACGCGCGTAGATGTCGCGTAAAGACCTGTTCGGAAGCCGTTATCGAATCGCCGCGAACAGACGATGAAGTGTCCGGTTACGAACGGTGTCCTTCCAGCAGCGCTGCGGCAGTGAAGAGCTCCACACCGACCTGGATCGCGGCCTCATCGGCGTCGAAATCACCCCGATGCAGGTCAAGACGGGCGTCGGAGCCGGGAGTGCGCACGCCCAGACGGGCCATCGCGCCCGGCACGTGTTCCAGGTACCACGAAAAGTCTTCGCCACCCAGCGACTGCTCGGTGTCCTCGATCGCGTACGACCCTCGGCGCGCCGTCTGAGCCTCGCGCAGGAGTTCGGCCACGGCCGGGTCGTTGACGACCGGCGGCACGCCGCGGACGTAATTGATCTCGGGCTTGGCGCCGTGCAGAGTGGCCACCTCGTCGATCGCGGCGTGCACCTTGCCGGGCGCGTCGCGCCAGGCGTGCAGGTCCAGGCAGCGCACGGTTCCGGCCAGCTCCGCGCGCATCGGGATGACGTTGCAGGCGTGCCCGGCGTCCATGCGGCCCCAGGTGACGGCGAGCCCGGCGCGCGCGTCGATCCGGCGGGCCAGCAGCGCGGGCACGTCGGTGACCACCCGGGCGGCGGCGGTGACCAGGTCGGTGGTCAGGTGCGGGCGGGCGGTGTGGCCGCCGGGCCCGTGCAGGGTGATCTCCAGACGGTCGCACGCCGAGGTGATCGCCCCGGCTCGCAGCCCGATCCGGCCCGCGTCCACGCGCGGGTCGCAGTGCACCGCGATGATCCTGCCCACGCCGTCCAGCGCGCCGGAGCGGATCGCGTCGGTGGCGCCGCCGGGCAGCACCTCCTCGGCGGGCTGGAAGACCAGCCGGACCGGGTTCGGCAGCAGGCCCTGGCGGTCCAGCTCGGCCAGCACCAGGCCGGTGCCGAGCACGGTGGTGGTGTGGATGTCGTGGCCGCAGGCATGCGCCCGATCGGGGACGGTCGAGCGGTACGGCACGTTGACCTTGGCGTCCGGGATCGGCAGGGCGTCGATGTCCCCCCTGATCGCCAGCATGGGCCGTGCCCCCTTCCGGGTGCCGACATCGCACAGGAGTCCGGTCCCGCTGTCGAGGACCCGGGGCTTGAGCCCGGCGGCCTCCAGGCGCTTCTTGATCGCCGCGGTGGTGCGGAACTCCTGGTTTCCCAGCTCGGGGTGCATGTGCAAGTCCCGGCGGAAGGCGATGAGTTCGGCGCGCAGGGGCTCGGGGAGCAACCCGGGCAGCGGGGCTTCCCCGGGCTGATCGGCTTCGGGTTCGTCGGAGGCGCGCGACATCAACTGGTTCACCTGTTGAAGGGTAGGCCCCTTCAGGGGCCAACTAACCTTCGATCAACAAAAGTTCAGCCCGATAGGGGAAAGAAACCTGCCCGCCCGACGGTTGTCGGCCTCGGGGGCTGGGTAAACTCGCCGCCCGTTTCTCAGGCGTGTCGCAGGTGTTTCGCAGTGCGCTCTCCGCGTGCTCTCAGCGCCGTCTCAGCCCCGGCCCGGACCGGGGTCCCGCGCCGCCCGGACGGCTCCCCGGCCCGTGTGCCCGCTCACGCCGCGACCATGCGCAGCCCGTGGGCGGTGCGGGCCGAGCCGGTGACGTCCGCGAGGAAGCCCTGGGCGCGCGGGGAGGCCTTGTCGGTGAGCCAGCCCGGGTCGATGTCGCAGACCAGCAGGCGCACCCCGGTGCCCGCCAGCGCGGGCGGCAGGGTGTGCACGACCGTGGAGGGAAAACTGAGGATCGTACGCCCGACCGGGCCGCGCCGGGCTATCAGTTCGAGCGGCAGGTCCGGCCGCACGATCTCCAGCCCGGTCCGCAGGTGCAGGGTGCGCAGCTTCTCGGGGGACTCGCGGCGGTGGGCGAAGTACCGGGTGGCCCCGTGGGTGCGGGCCAGGGCCGCGACCGCCTCCTGATAGCGGTCGGGGTCGACCACGCCCGTCTCCACCAGTGAGGTGCCCACGATGTCCGCGCCCTTGGTGATGCGCGGCGGCCCGAACCGGGCCCGGGTCCAGCCGAAGGTGTTCGGGGTGACCGTGACCGCCTCCGGCGCCTGGACGGGCATGGCGCTGAACACCTCGACCGTACGCCTGCGGGACGGGGTGAGCCGACGGCGCGCCGAGGCTGCGAACGGGGCGAAGAGCAGATCGCGCGCCCCCGCCCGGCTGCCGCGCCGGTGCCAGCGCACCAGGCGCTCGCCGCTGCCCAGCTGGGCGACGAACTCCATGGTGGCCGTGCCGTCGTCGACGACGACCAGGTCACGGGCGCGGGCCACGGTCAGCAGCAGATGGACGTAGCGCGAGAACGGGTCGCCGATGACGATCCGGTCGGCGCGGCGCAGCAGCCCGGAGAGCCCGCCGATGGTGCGCAGAGGGGCGGTGAGGCCGCCGCGCGCCTCCTCCCAGCGCACCCGCATGCCCTCCTCGCGGGCCAGCTCCGCCATCCGGCGCAGCTGGCCGCGTGACATCGGGTCGGTGGGCGAGAGGACGACGACGGTGAGGTCGTCGCGGGCGGCCGCCGCGTCCTGGGGCCCGGACCGCTGGGCCGGCACGCCGTTCAGCAGCGGGCGCGTGGAATGGGCCCACTCCAGCACGTTGAGCAGCTGGACCGGGCTCTCCACGAAGGCGATCGTGGCGGAGGTGTCCCGAGGCACGGCGGCCGGCCCGTCTCAGACCGAGACCGGCGCGCGGTCGGCGTCGGCGGCCTCGGCCTCGGCGACGACACCGGTGACCCGGCGCAGCTTCTTCATCGGGGCGAGCTCCGACTCGTACACCTTCTTGACGCCGTCGCCGAGCGCCGCCTCGATGGTGCGGATGTCGCGCACCAGGCGCTGCAGGCCGCCCGGCTCGACGGAGGCGGCCTGGTCGGAGCCCCACATCGCGCGGTCCAGGGTGATGTGGCGCTCGACGAACGTGGCGCCGAGGGCGACGGCGGCCAGCGTGGTCTGCAGGCCCGTCTCGTGGCCGCTGTAGCCGATCGGGACGTTGGGGTACTCGGCCATCAGGCTGTTGATGACCCGCAGGTTGAGCTCCTCGGCCTTCGCCGGGTACGTGGAGGTGGCGTGGCAGAGCAGGATGTTGTCGCTGCCGAGCACCTCGACGGCGTGCCGGATCTGCTTCGGGGTGGACATGCCGGTGGAGAGGATGACGGTGCGGCCGGTGGCGCGCAGGGCGCGCAGCAGCTCGTCGTCGGTGAGCGAGGCGGAGGCGACCTTGTGGGCCGGGAGGTCGAACTTCTCCAGGAACGCGACGGCCTCGGTGTCCCACGGGGAGGCGAACCAGTCGATCCCGCGCTTCCGGCAGTGCTCGTCGATGGTGCGGTACTCCGACTCGCCGAACTCCACCCGGTGGCGGTAGTCGATGTACGTCATCCGGCCCCACGGGGTGTCGCGCTCGATGTCCCACTGGTCGCGCGGGGTGCAGATCTCCGGGGTGCGCTTCTGGAACTTGACGGCGTCGCAGCCCGCGTCGGCGGCGGCGTCGATCAGGGCGAGGGCGTTGCCCAGGTCACCGTTGTGGTTGATGCCGATCTCACCGGTGACGTACACCGGCTGACCCGGTCCGGCGCTGCGGCTGCCGAAGGTGCGCAGACGGTTGCTCATGAGGGGATGTCCTTACTGGGCAGGGGAGTTGTGGAGCGAAGGGGTGTGGTGGAGCTCGGGTCCGAGGAGCCAGGCGGCGATCTCGCGGATCGCGCCCTCGCCGCCGGGGGTGGCGGTGACCGCGCGCGCGGCGGCGCGCACGGAGTCATGGGCGTCGGCGACCGCGACCGGCCAGCCGACGAGGGAGAAGCAGGGCAGGTCGTTGACGTCGTTGCCCGCGTAGAGCACCCGCGCCGGGTCGACCCCCGCGTCCTCGCACCACTGCTTGAGCGCGAGGTCCTTGCGGTCGACGCCGTGCAGGACGGGGACCTGGAGCTTGCGGGCGCGGGCGGCGACCACCGGGTTCTGCTCGGTGGAGAGGATGAGCAGCTTCAGGCCGGAGCGGCGCAGGGCGGCGACGCCGAGCCCGTCGCCCCGGTGCACGGCGACGAGTTCGCGGCCCTCGGAGTCGATGAGCACGCGGTCGTCGGTCTGGGTGCCGTCGAAGTCCAGGACGACCGCGTCGACGTCGTCGCGGTCCGGGGTGCGGGCCGCGTCGAGCAGCGGGGCGAGGGCGCGGGCGCGGGCCAGGTCGTGCGGGTCGTCGATCTCCAGGACCCGGGCCGGGTCGGTCCGCACCAGCGCGGTGTGCCCGAAGAAGCGGTGCCGGTGGGTGCGGAAGCCCTCGGCGTCCATGGCGTACGCGGCGCCGGTCTCCAGGAAGTCCTGGGGGCGGTCCTGGCGGCGCGGGCGGAAGGCCTTGTCGTGGCCCATGCCCTCGCCGCCGTCCTGAGCGCTCTCGCGCCACACGAAGCCGTGGAAGGGGGCCACGGTGACGGCCGTGTCGGCGCCGCCCACGACGGCCGCGGCGACCCCGTCCACGTCCTCGCGGGTCAGGAAGGGGCTGGTGCACTGGACGAGCAGGACGACGGCGGCGTCCGGGTGCTCTTCGAGGGCGTGCAGCACCGCCGCCTCGCTGGTCGCGGTGTCCCCGGCGATGGCGGCGGGCCGCACCACGACGTGCGCGCCCGCCGCGGCGGCCGCGGAGGCGATCGCCGGGTCGTCCGTGGAGACCGCGACATCGGTGACGTGGCGCGCGGCGAGACAGGCCCGTACGGCCCGCACGACCAGCGGGACGCCGCCGACCGCGGCGAGGTTCTTGCCGGGCACCCCCTTGGAGCCGCCCCGGGCCGGGATGACGGCCAGGACCTTCTTGGGCGGGGCCGGCGGGGCGGGCGCGGTGGGCTGGGCGTTCACCACGGGCTGGGCGTTGGCCAGAGGCTGGGCGTTCACCACGGGCTCGGCGTTCGCCAAAGGCTGCGCGTTCATCAGAGTTCTCCCATCCGGCGGATGACCGGGGCCACGCGCTGCACGCCGTGGCGGTAGGCCCCGCGGGCCGCGTCCCGTACGGCGTCGCGCACCAGGCGGCGTACGCCGGTGGCCTCCGCTTCGGGCGCGGCGCCCGGCAGCGGGGTGCCGTCGGGGGCGAGGTGGTGGCGGGCGAGGAGGCCGGGCAGATAGCCGGGGGCGGTCGCGGGCGTGTAGTAGGGCCGTACGGGCGGCAGGCCGGGGCGGGCGAGGAGGTCCGCGATGCGGGCGCGGGCCGCGTCGAAGGCGGTGGCGTAGGCCTCGCCGGGGGCGACCCCCTGGGCGGCGAGCCAGCCCGCGTCGGGGCTCGGGCGGTGGCCGGCGTCCAGCTCGTCCCAGGAGGCGAGGCAGCCCGACCCGATGAAGTGGTGGTTGCCGAGGCCCTCGCGTACGCCCAGGTCGGTAAGGACGGCGGTGGGCACCTGGCGGTGCAGGGATTCCAGGGCGGCCGTCGAGGAGACCGTGACCAGCAGGTCGGCACGGTCCAGGACCTCGCCCATGTTCCCGTACACCAGACGGAAGTTGGGCGGCCGCTCCAGGGACCGGGCGAGCTTCTGGTAGGGCTGCTCCTCGATGTGCGTGGTGTGCTCGCCGGGCTTGGAGCGCAGCTTGAGCAGCACCTCGCGGCCGGGGTGGCGGCGGGCGTGGGCGATCAGGCGCCGCAGCAGGTAGAGCCGGTCGGCGCGGCTCTCGGGCACGGACGGCTGCGCGGCGAAGACCAGAGTGTCGCGGCCCGGCTCGGGCCGGTAGGGCGCTCCCCCGAGGAACGGCAGGGCTGCCTCGGTCACCGCCGAGGCGTCGGCGCCCACGCCCTCGTACACCGCGCGGAACCGCTCGGCGTCGTGGCGGGAGTTGGCGAGCACCACGTCGGCGCCGTGGCGCAGCAGCAGGCCGTCGGCGAGCTTCTCGTAGACCACGCCGACGTAGCCGGTGACCAGGACGGGCCTGCGGGTGCCGGCGGGCCACAGCCGGGCGAGGCCGTGCAGGGCCGCCTGGGCGGCGCCGCCGACCAGCGCGAGGACCACCACGTCGTACGGCTCGCGCTCGACCGCACGCAGGAACGCGGCCATCGTCACCTCGCGCAGCGCGTCGGCGCCGACGCCGACCTCGGCGAGCTGGCGCGGGGTGGGGGTGGCCCGGCCGCGCAGCAGGAAGCCGCTGAGCTCGGGCGTGCGCTCGGCGATCCGGCGGGCGGTGAGGGCACCCCATTTCCACCGGGTGTCGGAATCGGCGAGAACGGCGATCCGCGGCGGGGCGTCGAGGGGATTCGTACGTGATGGCACGTCGAAGAAGCTAGGAATCCATTCCGTTTGGCGGCCCAACTGGACCGCAACAGATGGTTAACAGCGCGTCTACGAAAGGGGGAAGAGCCCGTGCGGCGGACCGGTTAACAACCCGGTCGCCCAGTGTTCACGCAACATCCCTCGCCCGGACAGTACGAATGACGCGGGGCCACTTAGCGTCACCCGGGTGGTCAAGCTCTCCGTGGTCGTGCCGTTCTACAACGTGCGGACCTATGCCCCCGACACCCTGAGAAGTCTCCGCGACAACGCGCGGGACGACTTCGAGTTCCTTCTGGTCGACGACTGCTCCTCGGACGGTACGGCCGATCTCCTGGCCCGCGCCGAGCGCGAGCTGCCGGGGGCGGTGGTCCTCAGGCACGAGAGGAACGGCGGTCTCGCCACCGCGCGCAACACCGGCATCGACGCGGCGCGCGGCGAGTACGTCACCTTCCTCGACGGCGACGACTGGCTCGCGCCCGGCTACTACTCCCGACTGGTCGCCGCCGTCGAGGAGCTGGGCTGCGACTTCCTGCGCACCGACCACGTGCAGTGCACCGGCAGCCAGCGCTCGGTGCAGCGGGTGCCGCACGGGCGGCGCGGCGAGGTGCTCGACCCGCGCACGGCGATCCTGCCGGCCACCCGCTCGACCTCGGTGGACTACGCGTTCGCCTGGGCCGGGATCTACCACCGGCGGCTGGTGGAGCGGGGGCTGCTGCACTTCACGGACGGCCTGCGCACGGCCGAGGACCGGCCGTGGATCTGGCGGCTGCACCGGGAGGCGGAATCTTTCGCGGTGGTGGGTCTGCTGGGCGTCTACTACCGGCGCGGAGTGGCCACTTCACTGACGCAGATCGGTGATGTGCGCCAGCTCGATTTCATCCGGGCATTCGACCAGGTAATCGAGGAAACAGCTCAAGATCCACATTCCGCGGAACTGCTGCCCAAGGCGGTACGGACGTACTGCGCCATCATTTCCCACCACCTGGGAAACAGTGAAAGGTTCGAACCGGCCGTGGCACGGAAACTGCGGACCATGAGTGCGGGAGCGCTGAAAGCGATGCCGCAGGACATTCTCAAGGAGGCGCTCGACTCGATGGACTCGGGCCGCGCCTCCCGGCTGCGGCGGCTGCGCGGCCGCACCGCCTCCCTCGGTCCGGCGGGGGCCGCGGCCTGATGCGGACGACTCAGATCTTCCTGGCGTCGACGCTGTACGGGATGGCGACGCTGGCCGCCGCGCTCGACAGCGACTGCTTCGGCCCGGCCGACCGGCGCCTCCTCCTGGTCAGCAACAACGCCCCGATTCCGGAGACTTCGCCCTCGCTGGACGCGATGACGGGCTTCGAGGTGCTGCGGGGGCGCTTCGACGGGGTGCTGTCGTGGAACGAGACCATCGCGCCGATGCACCCGGGCGGCTGGGCGCCGCGCGCGGACGACGTCCCGCTGTGGGAGCGGCAGCTGCGGCGCGCCTGGGACCTCGGGGACGACCGGATCGAGCTGGCCGTCGAGTCCATCCAGGTCAACCCGGCGGGCGCGGTCGCCCAGCTCTTCCCGGACGCGCCGCTGCACGTGTACGCGGACGGGCTGATGAGCTACGGCCCCACCCGCAACAAGCTGGACCCGCTGGTGGGTTCGCGGGTGCGGCGCGTGCTGCACCTGGACCTGGTGCCGGGCCTTGAGCCGCTGCTGCTCGGGGAGTTCGGGGTGGGCGCGGAGGTCATCCCGACGGCCGCCTTCACCAAGGTGGTGGCCGAACTGGCCGCCCAGGGCCCCGACGTGGACGTGCCCGAGGGGGCGGCGCTGCTGCTCGGGCAGTACCTGGCCGCGCTCTCGATCCTCACCGAGGCCGAGGAGGAGCGGCTGCACCTCGCCATGGTGCGGGGCGCGGCCGCGCGCGGTCACCGCCACATCGTCTTCAAGCCGCACCCCTCGGCGCCGCCCGCCTGGTCCGCGTCGCTGCGCACGGAGGCCGAGGCGCTCGGCGTCGAGCTGACCGTCCTGGACAGCCCGTTGCTGGCCGAGGTGGTCTACGAGCGCATCCGCCCGGCGCTGGTGGCCGGCTGCTTCTCCACCGCGCTGCTGACCGCGTCGGCGTTCTACGGCGTCCCGGTCGCCCGCACCGGCACGGAGCTGCTCCTGGACCGGCTCACCCCGTACCAGAACAGCAACCGGGTGCCGGTGACGCTGGTGGACGCGCTGGTGGCGCCGCTGGAGGGCGAGGCGCCCGAGCCGCCGGACGACCTGGCGGCGCTGGTGGCGGCGGTCGGCTACGCGATGCAGTCCGAGATCCGGCCCGACCTGCGCCCGGCGGCCGAGCGCTACCTCGCGCGCCATCTGACCCCGCACACCTGGCGCTACTTCAAGCGCCGCCGCCTGACCACCCTGGCCCTGCCCGGCGCGATCCCGAGCCAGCTCGCCTTCATCCCGCGCAACGCGACGGTACGGAAGCTGGCGCGGCGGGCGCGGGCGGCGGCGCGGCGGGCGCGTATCGCGTAAGCGGAGCAGAGGCCGGGGGCCGGGGTCCTGGCCGGGGCCCTGGCCGGGGCCGGGGCCCAGACCCTGGCCGGGGCCGGGGCCCAGACCCTGGCCGGGGCCGGGGCCCAGACCCTGGCCGGGGCCGGGGCCGGGGCCCAGACCCTGGCCGGGGCCCTGCACCTGGCCGGGGCCCTGACCCTGGCCGGGGCCTCGTCCGGCGCCGGGGGGGGCAGGGCCGGCTCCGGCGCCCTCACGACGGCCCCGGCCTCCCGCCGTACACCGCCTCCGCCCCCGCGATCACCATCCTCAGGCCCGCCTCGAAGCGGTCGTCGTAGTCCCCGAAGAGGTCCGCGCCCGCCGCCGCGGCCAACGGGAAGGCGGCCAGGCGCACCGCGCGGGCCTCGACGTCGAAGGGCTCGGGGCCCATGCCCTGCTCCTCCGCCACGAAGCCCATCGTGTACGAGTACGCGGTCGTCCCGGCCAGCGCCGCGTCCGCCGGGGCGATGCCCGCCGCCCCCATCGCCTCCAGCAGCGCTTCGAGCGAGCGGGCGTGGTCGGTG
The DNA here is from genome assembly GCF_040639555.1 of Streptomyces sp. NPDC023838. Classification (NCBI taxonomy): domain Bacteria; kingdom Bacillati; phylum Actinomycetota; class Actinomycetes; order Kitasatosporales; family Streptomycetaceae; genus Streptomyces; species Streptomyces sp. NPDC023838. The sequence goes on along the minus strand of NZ_JBFAAD010000017.1, from coordinate 64,362 downwards.
CCGGTGAAGCGGGCGCCCCCGTACACCTTCGCGCCGTCCCGGTAGCTCAGCAGCATCGTGCGCAACGCCCGGTTGAATCCGGCCAGTTGCTCCTGCCAGGGGGCGTCCGGGGCCACGCCGGGGACGCCGCCCTCGGCCTGCGCGAGGCGGCGGTACATCACCGTCGCCATCTCGTCGAGCAGCGCCTGCTTGTTCTTGAAGTGCCAGTAGAGCGCGGGTGCCTGGACCTTCAGCTCCTTGGCGATCGCCCGGAGCGTGAGCCCGTCCAGGCCCACCTCGTTCAGGAGCCGCAGCGCGGTGTCGGCGACCTGCGCCCGGTCGATTCTCGTCGTAGCCACCTTGACAATTTAACACTGTTAAGCCCATGCTTCCGGGCATGGCACTTAACAGCGTTAAGGATTCCCAGGATCCCGTGGCTCCCTCGCCCGGCGTCCCCTCCGCCACCGACGTCCTCGTCGTCGGCGCCGGGCCCGCCGGCCTCGTCCTCGCCATCGAGCTCGCCCGGCGCGGCGTCGCCGCCGTGCTCGTGGAGAAGGGCGCGACCCTCTTCCCCGGCTCGCGCGGCAAGGGCCTCCAGCCCCGCACCCAGGAGGTGATGCACGACCTCGGGCTCGCCGACGCGGTCCGCCGGGCGTCGCGCACGTACCCGAAGATGCTCGCCTGGGAGGGGCCCGAGGGCACCACGCGCGGCCGCGAGTGGGACATGATCGAGCGCTCCGAGCCGACCGGGCAGTCTCCCTACGGGGACGCGGTGCTGATCGGCCAGGCGCACCTCCAGGCGCTGCTCCACGACCGGCTCGTACGGCTCGGCGGCCGGCTGGTCCTCAACACCGAGCTGACCGGCATCGAGCAGGACGCCGACTCCGTCACCGCTCACTTCGCCGGCGCCCCGGACATCCGCGCCCGCTATCTGGTCGGCACCGACGGCGGCCGCTCCACGGTCCGCGGCCTGATGGGCATCACCATGACCGGCGAGACCGTCGACCCCAAGCCACTCCTGGTCGCGGACGTGATCCTCACCGAGAACGCCTTCCCCGACGACCGCAACTGGCACGCCTGGACCAGCCACCCGGACGGCGGCGCGGTGCTCTGCCCGCTGCCGGGCACCGAGCGGCTGTTCCAGCTGGTCGCCCAGTACAGCGATCCGGCCGCCGTCCCGGACGCCACGGACGAGGGCGTACGCAAGCTCCTCGCCGCCCGCACCGCGGTCGCCGCCGACCAGATAGCCGAGGTCGTCTGGGCCTCCGACTTCCAGCCGCGCGCGGCGCTGGCCGACCAGTACCGCGCCGGGCGCGTCTTCCTGGCGGGCGACGCCGCCCATATCCACTCCCCGGCCGGCGCGCAGGGCCTCAACACCAGCGTCCAGGACGCCTACAACCTCGGCTGGAAGCTCGGTCAGGTGCTGAAGCACGGCGCCCCCGGCGCGCTGCTCGACACCTACGAGGCCGAGCGGCAGCCGGTCGCCGCGGGCGTCCTGGGCATCAGCACCCGGCTGCACCGCGAGGCGCTGCTCGGCCGGGCCGACAGCCGCGGCGACGAGGTGAAGGGCCTCGGCATCACCTACCGCGGCGGCCCGCTCGCGACCGGCCGCGCCGGCGCCCTGGAGGCGGGCGACCGCGCCCCCGACGGCACCCTGCCCGAGGGCCGCCTCTTCGACCTGTTCCAGGGCTCCCACTTCACCCTGCTGGCCTTCGGCACCGAGCCGCCGCGGCTCGACACCCCCCAGGTCCACGTCCACGCGATGAGCCCGTACGAGCCGTACGGCAAGGGCCTGTTCCTCATCCGCCCCGACGGCTACATCGGCTGGGCGAGCGAGACCCCGCAGGGCCTGACCGACTACCTGGAGGCCGTGGGCGCGCTGTGATCCATCGCCAGAACTGTACACACCTGCGGGTCCGTACAGTCCGGTTCCGACCCGCCGCACGGTGCCGTCCCTCAGAACGCCTCGCTCGGCTCGTACGCCCCCCACACCTCCCGCAGCGCGTCGCAGATCTCGCCGACCGTGGCGCGGGCCCGCAGGGCGGTCTTCATGGGGTAGAGGACGTTGTCCTCGCCCCGGGCCGCCCGCTGGAGGGCGGTCAGGGCCGCCGTCACCTCGGAGGTGTCGCGGTCCGCGCGCAGGCGGGCCAGGCGGGCGGTCTGCTGGGCCTCGATCGCCGGGTCGACGCGGAGCGGCTCGTACGGCTCCTCCGTGTCGAGGCGGAAGCGGTTGACCCCGACCACCACCCGCTCGGCGCTGTCGGTCTCCTGGGCGATCCGGTACGCCGAGCGCTCGATCTCGCCCTTCTGGAAGCCGTGCTCGATCGCGCTCACCGCGCCGCCCAGGTCCTCGACCCGCTCCATCAGCGCCAGCGCCGCCGCCTCCACCTCGTCGGTCATGGACTCCATGACGTACGAACCCGCGAACGGGTCGACCGTCGCCGTCACGTCCGTCTCGTACGCGAGGACCTGCTGGGTGCGCAGGGCGAGGCGCGCGCTCTTCTCCGTGGGCAGCGCGATCGCCTCGTCGAAGGAGTTGGTGTGGAGGGACTGGGTGCCGCCGAGCACCGCGGCGAGTCCCTGCACGGCGACCCGGACCAGGTTCACCTCGGGCTGCTGGGCGGTCAGCTGCACCCCGGCCGTCTGGGTGTGGAAGCGCAGCATCCACGACTTGGGGTCCTTCGCGCCGAACTCCTCCCGCATCACCCGTGCCCAGATCCGGCGCGCGGCACGGAACTTGGCGACCTCCTCCAGGAGCGTCGTGCGCGAGACGAAGAAGAACGACAGGCGCGGCGCGAAGTCGTCCACGTCCATCCCGGCCGCGACCGCCGTACGGACGTACTCGACGCCGTCGGCCAGCGTGAACGCGATCTCCTGCGCGGGCGAGGCGCCCGCCTCGGCCATGTGGTAGCCGGAGATCGAGATCGTGTTCCACTTCGGCATCTCGGCCCGGCAGTACCGGAAGATGTCCGCGATCAGCCGTAGCGACGGCTTGGGCGGGAAGATGTAGGTGCCCCGGGCGATGTACTCCTTGAGCACGTCGTTCTGGACCGTGCCGGTCAGCTCGTGCGCGGGGACGCCCTGCTCCTCGGCGACCAGCTGGTACATCAGGAGCAGCAGCGCCGCGGGCGCGTTGATCGTCATCGACGTCGAGACCTCGCCCAGCGGGATGCCGTCGAACAGGATCCGCATGTCCTCGACCGAGTCGACGGCCACCCCGACCTTGCCCACCTCGCCGTGCGCGAGCGGGGCGTCGCTGTCGTGTCCCATCTGGGTGGGCAGGTCGAAGGCGACCGACAGACCCGTGGTGCCGTGGGCGATCAGCTGCTTGTAGCGGGCGTTGGACTCGGCCGCCGTGCCGAACCCGGCGTACTGGCGCATGGTCCAGGGGCGTGTGGTGTACATCGTCGGGTAGACGCCCCGGGTGAACGGATACCCGCCCGGCTCACCCAGCTGCCGGGCCGGGTCCCACCCGTCGAGGGCGTCCGGCCCGTAGACCGGGTCGAGGGGCAGACCGCTCTCGGTGCGCCGGGCACCGTCCGACTCGCGCGCCATGTGCTCCGCCTCGCTTCCTCGACGGCTTTTGCAACCGTTCGGCCCGGGAAACAGTCTCTGGGGACACCAGAGGGAATATCAGGGGGGCGACGATGCGCCGGATCCATCTCACCACTGTCATAGCCAGAACGCTCGCCGCGGCCACGGTCCTGACCGTGACGGCCGCGTGCGGCGCCCAGTCGGACAAGGCGTCGGGGACCCCGGCCGCCGACCAGAAGCCCGCGGCGGCCGCGCCCTCGTCCCAGACGACGTCGCCGACGGCCGACACCGCCAACGACAACCAGCCCAACGGCGTGAGCGGCGCGGAGGCGGCCCCGGCCGGCTCCACCACCGCCGCCAGGCCCGCCCCGAAGATCCTGATGGCGGCCGGCGCCCAGGGCGCGCAGGTCAAGGAGCTCCAGGCCCGGCTCGCCCAGGTCGGCTGGTTCGACGACACGCCGACGGGTACGTACGGCAGCGTCACCAGCGCGGCCGTCAAGGGCTTCCAGAGCAAGCGCGGCCTGCCCACCACGGGCTCGGCCGACACCGCCACCTGGCAGCGGCTGGCCGCCATGACGACCAAGCCGACCCCCCAGGAGCTCGCGGGCCAGGCCGTCAACAAGCCGAAGACCAAGCTGGACAAGCGCTGTATGACCGGCCGCGTGCTGTGCATCAGCAAGACCACCCGCACGCTCAACTGGGTGGTGAACGGCAAGGTGCAGTCGTCGATGGACGTGCGGTTCGGCTCGCAGTACACGCCGACCCGCGAAGGCACCTTCAAGGTCTTCCTGAAGAGCAAGAACCACGTCTCGTCGATCTACCACACGCCCATGCCGTACGCGATGTTCTTCAGCGGCGGCCAGGCCGTGCACTACTCGTCGGACTTCGCCAAGCGCGGTTACGCGGGCGCCTCGCACGGCTGTGTGAACGTGCGCGACAAGGCCAAGCTCGCCAAGCTCTTCGACCAGGTCCGGGTCAACGACAAGGTCGTCGTCTACTGGTGATCGGGATTGGCCGGTGATCGGCATTTGACCGGTGGTCGGGATCGATCGGTGGTCGGGATCGATCGGTGATCCTGGTCGACCGGTGATCCGGTCGCCGGGCCGCCGTGGTGGCCCGGCCGGAAGAGAGAGGGCGCGGGCGGGATCGGGGGAACGTCTCCCGCCCGCGCCATTCGCGCCGAGCCTTGGGTACGGGGGGAACCCCGGCTCTGTGCGCCGCCGATGACCAGTCGGCTCACTTCTTACTGCGTCGGCGGCTCGAAAAGTGTCACACCAGGCGGTCGAGCGCGCGGGAGGTCGGCGGGACGACCGGGACGGCGGGCGGCAGGGTCGGGCCGCCGGGAGTGGCATCGCCGGTGCCCGGCAGCCCGGGGAGCTCGGGTGAACCGCTCGCGGGCGGCGTCGACCAGCTCACGGAGGGCAGCTTCAGGACCGAGCCGTCACGGCCGCCCCGGCCTCCGGAGGCGCCGCCGTGCCCGCCATGGCCGTCCCCCTTGTCGTCGCCGGAGCCGCCCTTGCCGCCCGCGTCGCCGTCGCCTCCGGAGCCGCCCTTGCCGCCCCGGTCCGCGTCCTCGATCACCTGGTCGCAGAACTGCTTCACCCGGGCGGCGCCCAGAGCGGCGATCTCCAGCCGGTGCCGGCGGGTCTGGTCCAGGCGTCCCGCGCGGAAGTCGCGGCAGTACTCGACCTTCTTGGAAGCCCAGTCGCCCTGCGGGCCCTGGCTCGTGGCCGCCGGGTCCGGCGTCGCCTTCGGGGGCTCGGCGGAGCCCGGCGTAGAGGTGCCGGGAGCGGCGGTGCCGGGAGCGGTGGCCCCGCCCGACGGCGTACGCCCCGGCGTGGGCGACTGCTTGCCGGTGGGGGCGCCGGTGCGCGCCGACGGCGAGTCCGAGGAGATCGGGCCCGGCGTCCTGGCGGCCGACACGGACGAGACCGGCTCGGGGTCGGCGGTGCCGAGCCCGGGCAGCACACCGGTCCCGGCGGCCATGGCGACGCCGCCCAGGGCGCACCCGGCCAGCGCGGCGGCCAGGCCGAAACGGACCGGCCGCAGTCGCCGTCGGGGGGTGCGGGTGGCACGGGGTTCGCGTCCGACCCGTACGACGGTGTCGGCCGGGGCGCCCGAGGGGGCACCGGCCTCGGCGCGGGCGCGGCGGAAAGCGGCGAGCGCCGCGGCCTCGCCCGGCAGTTCGCCGGCGGCCGGGGCGGCGGAGGCGCCCATGGTCTGCCGCATGTCAGGACCGGCCAGCGCGCGCAGCACGGCGGAGAGCCGTTCGGCCTGCTCGCGGGCGCGGTCGTCGGCGGGAACGACCGGCTCACCGCGCAGCAACCGCTCCGCGGCGTCCTCGTCCAGCCATTCGTGGCGCTCGTCGGCCATCACATGTCCTTCTGCGTCGGCGCGCCCGATTGCGTCACACCGCACGACCGGTTCCGTTGCGGCGGCACACCGCCGAGATCCGCCGGGCCGTCCTGCGACCCGAGCATTTCGGCCAGCCGCTTGAGGCCGCGGTGTGCGGCCGTCCGCACCGCGCCGGGCCGCTTGCCCAGGGTCTCGGCCGCGCTCTTGGCGTCGAGCCCGACCACCACCCGCAGCACCACGGCCTCGGCCTGGTCCTGCGGGAGTTGCGCGATGAGCGCCATCGTACGTCCGGTGGCGAGGGACTCCATCGCCTCGCCCGCGGTGTCCGAGTCGGCGGGGCGGCCGGTCAGCTCGGTCTCGTCGCCGCCCACGGCGGGGCGCCGGCCGCGCATCCGGATGTGGTCGAGGGCCCGGTTGCGGGCGATGGTGGCGGCCCAGCCACGGAACCGGTCCGCGTCGCCGCTGAACCGCTCGATGTCGCGCGCTATCTGCAGCCACGCCTCGGACGTCACGTCCTCCGCGTCGGACTCGCCGACGAGCGTGCGGGTATAGCCGAGCAGCCGCGGATGCACCGCGCGGTACACAGCGCGGAACGCGTTCTCGTCGCCGCCCTGTGCCGCGAGTATCGCGGCGGTCAGCTCCGCGTCTTCCCCCTGCACTCCTGCACCCTGCCCTGGTGTCGCAGCCGGTCACCGCTGCCGCGCCGACCGGCGCGAAGGAGCACGGTACGGCCTTGGGGGCGGTTAAGTCCATTACTTGTACAACCCGCAACAATTCGCTGACGGAGCGCGGTGTGACAGAAAACGCAGCCGCGGCGCTGAGAGGAGTACGGGGTCGCCACACGGCCCCGACGGAAGACGGCCGGGGCCTCTCCTGTGGGGGGTGGCGGCCCCGGCCGTCCTTCCGCGCCGACTCCCCCGCGCCCGCCCGCCGGGGCGCCCTCAAGGCCCGTCCGCCTCCGGCTCCAGCTCCGGCTCACGCCCCGGCTCCAGCCCCTGCGCGAGCCGCCGTAGCCCCCGGTGCGCCGAGGTGCGTACGGAACCGGGGCGCTTGCCCAGGATCCGCCCGGCCGCCACGCCGTCCAGCCCGGCCACCACCCGCAGCAGCACCGCCTCCGCCTGCTCGCGCGGCAGCGTGGCGATCAGCTGGAGCGCCCAGCGGGTCGACAGGAACTCCAGGGCCGCCTCGGCGGTGTCCTGGCCGCCGGGCAGCTCCAGCGCCTCCTGGTCGAGCCCGACCGTGCGGGGTCTTCGTTTCTGGCGGCGCAGATGGTCCAGGGCCCGGTGGCGCGCGATGGTCGCGGCCCAGCCCCGGAAGCCCGCCCCGTCGCCCCGGAACCGCGCCAGATCACGGGCGATCTCCAGCCACGCGTCGGACGCCACGTCCTCGGCCTCGGCGCCGACCAGGCTCCGCGTCTGGGCGAGCAGCCCGGGATGGACGAGCCGGTAGACGACGGTGAAGGCCCGCTCGTCCCCCTCCTGGGCGCGTGCGACGGCCGCCCCGAGCTCCCCGTCGTCGCTCCGGATCCGGCCACGGCGCTGGTCCCCCCCAACCCTGCCCATGGTCTGTTCTGCGCGCGGGCGGCCCGAAGTGTCACAGCGGCACGCGGCCGGGGCTCACCCCAGCTTGTCGGCGAGCTCCTTGAAGTCCTCCCACTCCAGCGCCGGAGTGCGCGGGTCCCACAGCTTCTGGGCGACGGCGCGCAGCGGCATCCGGATGCCCCGGGCCACCTGGTCCTGGGTCTGGGCGTTGGCGTAGTCGCACCAGACGGCGAACCGGGCGCCGAGCACCTGGTCGGAGTAGCGGGTGGCGACGGGCTTGGTGCCGCGCAGCACCAGCGGCGTCCACTCCTGGTAGATGCGCCGCCCGGTGGGGTACTTGAAGGCGTTGGGCTCGCCCAGGACGTAGTACAGGTACTCGTCGTTGAGGTTGACCGTCTTGCGGCCCTCGGCCAGGTACTCCTCCGGCGCGCGGGCGCCGAGCTCCTTGCCGGTCCAGTACTCGACCTCGCGCGCCGGGTCGGGGGCGACGGAGGTGCCCTTGAAGTAGCCGTCGTTCCAGGCCTTGAACTTCTTGCCGTACGGGCGCAGGGTCGCCGCCCGGTCGTTGAGCCAGCCGGTCGCCAGGTCCGCTATGTCGCCCTTGGGGCCGTACTTGGCGCGCGCGGCGGCGGCCAGGCCCGGGTAGCTGGCCTCCGGGTCCTTGGCCATCAGGGCGAGGTACTCGTCGCCGCCGAGGTGCCAGTAGGAGCCGGGGAACAGGTCCGCGTACTCGCGCAGCAGGTCGTCGACGATCCGCGCCGCGTCGGGGTTCGCTATGTCGAGCGTGCCCTGGACCGTCCGGCCGGCGGCGCTGCGCAGTCCGAGGGCGGGGTGGGCCTTGATCACCGCGCCCAGGTGGCCCGGCGAGTCGATCTCGGGGACGACCTCGATGTGCAGCCGCCGGGCGAGCGCGACGATCCGCTCGACCTCGCGCTTGCTGAGGTGGTCGCGTGAGACGACCTCGGGGTGCGAGGCGGACTCGATGCGGAAGCCCTGGTCGTCGGAGAAGTGCAGGCCGAGCTGGTTCATCTTGAGGTCGGCCATCTCGCGCAGCCGGCTCTCGATCCAGCCCGCCGTGAACGGCTTGCGCGCGATGTCGAGGTTGAGGCCGCGCTGCGGGCGGTCGGGCCAGTCCTCGACGACGCCCTCGGGCATCACCCCGCCGTCGCGCAGCGCCTGCTTGAGGGTGCGGGTGCCGTAGAAGACCCCGGCCTCGTCGGGCCCGGTGATCCGCACGGTCCGCTCGCGGGCGGTCAGCGTGTACGACTCGGGGGTGGCCTTGTCCTTCGGGTTCGGCGGCTTCAGCGCCAGCTCGATGTCCCCGGCCCGGGGTGCCGCACCCCGCACGTACACCTTGTCGAGCTCCTCCGCGAGCAGCTGGGCCTCGTCCGCGAGGGCCTCGCTGCCGGTGGGGACCACGATCCGGGTGCCGGCGACGGGCCGGAAGCCGGGGCCGCGGGCGGGCTCGTGCTGCCGTACGGAGGGGATCGTGCGGGGCGGCGAGGAGATCGGGTAGATCTGGGCGGGCGAGGAGGAGTCGCCGGGCTTGGGAGCGAGCGGGCCGCCGTGGCCGCCGTGGGTGTCGTCCTCGGGCCAGACCAGCACGGTGAGGGCGAGGGCGAGGGCGGCCGCGACGGCGACGCGTGCCACCAGGGCGCCCCGGCTCATCCGGGCCGTCCGGTCACCGCGGGCGCCGTCGGCGCCGCTGGCACTCCTGGACTGCGACATCACTCAGAATCCTCCCATACGGGAACAACCACGGCGAAAGCGAGGCGAGGAACCCGGGAGGCGTCCACTATGCGTACCCGACCTCTCACGTCCGGGTGAAACGCACGCGAGCGCCGGAAGCACTCCCCCGCGCGTACAGACCGCCGGGAGCACTCCCCCGCGCGTCGATGGCGTGGCGGCACTGCCACCTCTTCTTCACCTCCCGCCTCTCCTGCAGTCTCTCCGCCGCCCCCCGCCCCCCGCCCCCCGCCCCCCGCCGGCTGCCTGTCGAGCGGCGCGGGCGCGAGGCCGCCGTACGGACGAGCATCCACGCGCGCGCGAAGCCGTCGCGGGCCGCCCGCCCCCGGAAGCGACGCCGCCACTTCATCACACTCCCCCGCGCGCGGGGCCGCCCCCGCCGGTGCGCTGCGCCGACTCGCCCGTACCCGGATCGCCCATCTCACGACCAACCATCTGTAACCGGACAGAGCGGGCGCCCCGCCGAACCCGCCCCCACCACCGGCCCCGTGACGCCCCGTCCGGGCCCGTCCATAGCCCGTCCGTGGCAGATTGATTGCCTGTTTGATCACACCTGAGGACCCCGCGCGAACGAACCGACATCTCGTCGCTACGATGACCGGGGCCGGTGGACCGTACCCGGCCGGGTCAGACCGACAGTCAAGCCGGCCGGCCCTAGTCCCCGCTCCCGGAGGGTTTTTCCGTGCCGGCTGGAACGCTGTACCGCGGCCGGGAAGGTATGTGGTCGTGGGTGGCTCATCGAGTCACCGGTGTCCTCATCTTCTTCTTCCTGTTCGTCCATGTCCTCGACACCGCCCTCGTGCGTGTCTCCCCCGAGGACTACGACAAGGTCGTCGCTACCTACAAGACACCCATCGTGGGTCTTCTGGAGTACGGCCTCGTCGCCGCCATCCTCTTCCACGCGCTCAACGGTCTCCGCATCATCGCGGTCGACTTCTGGGCGAAGGGCCCCCGCTACCAGAAGCAGATGCTGTGGTCCGTCGTGATCACCTGGCTGATCCTGATGGCCGGAGCGCTGTACCCGGTGCTCGGTCACGCCGCCCGCGAACTGTTCGGGAGCTGAGGACTGACATGTCTGCCGAAACCACTTCCGCGATCGGCGAGGTCGAGGCCACCGGCCTGTACGACGCCGACAACCCCGCGCCCCTCATCGAGGCCCCGCGCAAGCGGACCAAGAAGACGCCGAAGTCGACCCGTACCAACTTCGAGCTGTACGGCTGGCTGTTCATGCGGCTGTCCGGCATCGTCCTGGTCGTCCTGGTCGTCACCCACCTGTGCATCCAGCTGGTGCTCGACGGCGGCGTCTCCAAGATCGGCTTCGCCTTCGTGGCGGGCCGCTGGGCCAACCCGTTCTGGCAGGCCTGGGACCTGGCCATGCTGTGGCTGGCGATGCTGCACGGCGCCAACGGCCTGCGCACGGTCATCAACGACTACGCGCAGCGGGACAACACCCGCTTCTGGCTGAAGATGCTGCTCTACACCGCCACGGTGTTCACCGTCCTGCTGGGCACGCTGGTGATCTTCACCTTCGACCCGAACATCCGCTAGGCCACGGGCTGAGGGACTGAGGAATTTCTGATGAAGATCCACAAGTACGACACCGTCATCGTCGGCGCCGGTGGCGCGGGCATGCGCGCGGCCATCGAGTCGACGAAGCGCAGCCGCACCGCGGTGCTGACGAAGCTCTACCCCACCCGCTCCCACACGGGCGCGGCGCAGGGCGGCATGGCCGCCGCGCTCGCCAACGTGGAGGAGGACAACTGGGAGTGGCACACCTTCGACACGGTCAAGGGCGGTGACTACCTGGTCGACCAGGACGCCGCCGAGATCCTGGCGAAGGAGGCCATCGACGCGGTCCTCGACCTCGAGAAGATGGGCCTGCCGTTCAACCGCACCCCGGACGGCACCATCGACCAGCGCCGCTTCGGCGGCCACTCGCGCAACCACGGCGAGGCCCCGGTCCGCCGGTCCTGCTACGCCGCGGACCGCACCGGCCACATGATCCTCCAGACGCTGTACCAGAACTGCGTCAAGGAGGGCGTGGAGTTCTTCAACGAGTTCTACGTGCTCGACCAGCTCATCACCGAGGTCGACGGCGTCAAGACGTCCGCCGGTGTGGTGGCGTACGAGCTCGCGACCGGCGAGATCCACGTCTTCCAGGCGAAGTCCGTGATCTACGCGTCCGGCGGCACCGGCAAGTTCTTCAAGGTGACCTCCAACGCGCACACCCTGACCGGTGACGGCCAGGCCGCCTGCTACCGCCGGGGCATCCCGCTGGAGGACATGGAGTTCTTCCAGTTCCACCCGACGGGCATCTGGCGCATGGGCATCCTGCTGACGGAGGGCGCCCGCGGTGAGGGCGGCATCCTCCGCAACAAGGACGGCGAGCGCTTCATGGAGAAGTACGCGCCGGTCATGAAGGACCTCGCGTCCCGTGACGTCGTCTCGCGCTCCATCTACACGGAGATCCGCGAGGGCCGCGGCTGCGGTCCCGAAGGCGACCACGTCTACCTGGACCTCACGCACCTCCCGCCGGAGCAGCTGGACGCCAAGCTCCCGGACATCACCGAGTTCGCGCGTACGTACCTGGGCATCGAGCCCTACACGGACCCGATCCCGATCCAGCCCACCGCGCACTACGCCATGGGCGGCATCCCGACCAACGTCGAGGGTGAGGTCCTGGCGGACAACACCACCGTCGTCCCGGGCCTGTACGCGGCCGGCGAGGTCGCCTGCGTGTCGGTGCACGGCGCCAACCGCCTGGGCACCAACTCGCTGCTGGACATCAACGTCTTCGGCAAGCGCTCGGGCATCGCCGCCGCCGAGTACGCCGCGAAGCACGACTACGTCGAGCTCCCGCCGAACCCGGCGGAGCTGGTGGAGACCCAGGTCAAGAACCTGCTGTCGTCGACCGGCACGGAGCGCGTCGCGGTGATCCGCAAGGAGCTCCAGGAGACCATGGACGCCAACGTCATGGTCTTCCGCACCGAGCAGACGATCAAGACGGCCGTGGAGAAGATCGCGGAGCTCCGCGAGCGCTACAAGAACGTCTCGATCCAGGACAAGGGCAAGCGGTTCAACACCGACCTCCTCGAGGCCATCGAGCTGGGCAACCTGCTCGACCTGGCCGAGGTCATGGCCGTCTCCGCCCTGGCGCGCAAGGAGTCCCGCGGCGGTCACTACCGCGAGGACTACCCCAACCGCGACGACGTCAACTTCATGCGCCACACCATGGCGTACCGCGAGGTCGCGGACGGCGGCAAGGACTCGATCCGACTCGACTACAAGCCCGTCGTCCAGACCCGCTACCAGCCGATGGAGCGTAAGTACTGATGGCTACCCCCACCCTCGACAAGGCGGAGGCGGGCTTCGCCGACTCGCCGTACATCACGGTCACCTTCCGGATCCGCCGGTTCAACCCGGAGGTCTCCGACGAGGCGCAGTGGCAGGACTTCCAGGTCGAGATCGACCCGAAGGAGCGTGTGCTCGACGGTCTCCACAAGATCAAGTGGGACCTCGACGGCTCACTGACCTTCCGGCGTTCCTGCGCGCACGGCATCTGCGGTTCGGACGCCATGCGGATCAACGGCAAGAACAGGCTCGCCTGCAAGACGCTGATCAAGGACCTGAGCCCGGAGAAGCCGATCACGGTCGAGGCCATAAAGGGCCTGACGGTCCTGAAGGACCTGGTCGTGGACATGGACCCGTTCTTCCAGGCGTACCGCGACGTGATGCCCTTCCTCATCACGAAGGGCAACGAGCCGACGCGCGAGCGTCTGCAGTCGGCCGAGGACCGCGAGCGCTTCGACGACACCACCAAGTGCATCCTGTGCGCCGCGTGCACCTCGTCGTGCCCGGTGTTCTGGAACGACGGCCAGTACTTCGGCCCGGCGGCGATCGTCAACGCGCACCGCTTCATCTTCGACTCGCGTGACGAGGCGGCCGAGCAGCGCCTGGAGATCCTGAACGACAAGGACGGCGTGTGGCGCTGCCGCACGACGTTCAACTGCACGGACGCCTGCCCGCGTGGCATCGAGGTCACCAAGGCGATCCAGGAAGTGAAGCGCGCGCTGATCACGCGCCGCTTCTGATTCCCTGAGCAGTACGCGAAGGCCCCGCTTCCCGGTCCGGGAGGCGGGGCCTTTCGCGTGTCCGGGCTCAACGCCCTTCGGCGACCACCATGATCCGCCGCAACATGTCGTTCAGCAGCTCACGCTCACCGCGCGACAGCGCGCCCAGCACCCGGGACTCCTCGTCCCCCAGCATGTCCATCGCGCCCCGCCAGGTCGCCCGGCCGGAGTCGGTCAGCTCGACGTGGACCCTGCGGCGGTCGGTGACGGAGGGCGTACGGCGGACGAATCCGCGCCGCTCCAGCGCGTCGAGGCGCCCCGTGACGGACGCGGGCGCGAGGTCGAGGTCGGCCGCCAGCTGCGACGGCGTCGCCGTACCCCCGCGCCCCGCCAGCTTGTGCAGCGTGTCGAACTCGGGCCGGTCGAGCGCGAAGTCGACCAGGGACCGCTCCCGTACCCGCCGAAGGTGGTCGGTGAGCTTCTTCATCCGCGTCACCGCGCCCTCGACGACCGGGTCGAGCCCCGGCAGCACCGGCAGCCACTGCTCCACGTGCCCGTCGGTCCAGTCCCGCTTCCCCTCGGCCTCCTCCGCGCGCTCCATGCCCTGATCGTACGTCGGCTCCCCCAACTCTTTCGCTTCCATATATTTCGTTGACGAATTATTCGGAACCGAAATACATTCGGCGCATGCCACCCTCACTGCCCTCGCCTCCCCACCCCCTCCGCGCCCGCGCGTTCCGGCTGCTCTTCATCGGCCGGTCCCTGTCCCTGCTCGGTGACGCCGTGATCCCGGCGGCGCTCGCCCTCGCCGTCTACATGGCGACCGGCTCCACGGCCGACCTCGCGATCGTGCTCGGCTGCTCGATGGTCCCCAAGCTGCTGCTCCTGCCCTTCGGCGGCGTCACGGGCGACCGCTTCAACGCCCGTACGGTCGCCCTGGCCACCGACTGCGTCCGGTGCGCCACCCAGCTCTTCGTGGGCGTGGAACTGCTCGGCGGCGACCCCCGGCTGTGGCAGATCGCGCTCGCCGAGGCGATCGGCGGCGCCGCCTCCGCGTTCGCCATGCCCGCGATGGCCCCACTGATCACCGGCACGGTCGAGGAGGAGAACCTGCAGCGCGCCAACGCCCTGATGGGCGTGGTCAACAGCGCGACCCGGGTGGGCGGCCCAGCGCTCGCGACCGTGCTCATCCTGACCGCCGGACCCGGCTGGGCCTTCGTACTCGACTCCGCCTCCTTCGCGGTCAGCGCGGCCCTGCTGAGCACGATCCGGGTGCGGCACGTGCCGCTGGTCCGGCGCTCGCTCGCCGCCGACCTCAAGGAGGGCTGGGGCGAGATGCGGTCGCGGGACTGGTACTGGACCAGCCTGTTCGCCCACTCCGCGTGGAACGGCGCCGCCGCCGTCCTGATGACGCTGGGACCGGCCATCGCCTTCGAGCAGTTCGACGGCAAGACGTTCTGGCTGGCGTTCATGCAGGCGGGCGCGGTGGGCCTGCTGCTCGGCTCGCTGCTCGCCGGGCGGGCCAAGCCGAGGCGCCCCATCCTGACGGCCAATCTGGGCCTGGCCACCTACGCCCTGCCGCTCACCCTCCTCGCCCTCTCCGCCCCGGCGCCGGTCTGCATCGCCGCGTACGGAATCGCCCAGCTCGGGCTCGGCTTCCTCTCGCCGGTCTGGGAGACCGCGGTGCAGTCGGCGATCCCCGGCCACGCCCTGGCCCGCGTCACCTCGTACGACTGGCTGCTCTCCCTGGCGGCGATGCCCGTCGGATACGCCCTCGGCCCCCTGGCCGCCGACGCCTGGGGACCCGAAGTGCCGCTGCTGGTCGCCGCGTTCGTGGTGGGCGGGGCCTGCCTGGCGACGGCGGCGGTGCCGGGGGTACGCCGGTTCGGCCGCCCGGTGCAGGACGCTCCCGTGCTCGCCCGGGCCGAGGCCTGACCACGGCCGCGCGCCCGCTCGGAAGCCGCGCGCTCGCTCGCCCGGGTGAACGCGCCGTGATCCCCGGCGGGCGCGCGCCCGTCCTACGATGATGCTCTCGACAGCAGCCCACGGGAGGCACGTGATGTCCGCAGCACCCGCTGAGCAGCCCTATGGCGAAGCACCCACTGAGCGTCCCGAGGACGATCAGTCACTCCGCGGGGCGGCCGACCAGATCATGGAACGGCTTCCCGGCTACCGCGTCGAGATCATCGGAGGCCAGATCCTCGTGTCGCCACCCCCGGACGGCGCCCACGCCCGCGCCCTGACCGACCTCATGGTCCCTTTCCTGATGGCGGGACTGCACAGCGAGCGGGTCAAGGTGCTCCAAGGAGTCGGTCTCTGGCTCCAGAAAGGCCGCGAGGACTACGCCATCCCCGACCTCGCCGTGGTCGACGCCGACTTCGAGGACCACCACGTCGAGAACAACTGCTACGACCCCATCGCCTTCCGCCTCGTCCTGGAAGTCACCTCCCACAACTACCAGACCGACCTGCGCACCAAGGTCACCGCCTACGCGAACTCCAATCTCCCGGTCTACGTGATCGTCGACCGGAAGCACAACCGCCTTCATGTCCTGACCGACCCAGTCGCAGACGATTACGACACCCACCGGATCCACGCCCCCGGCGAGCTCGTCACCCTGCCCGAGTCGATCGGCGCCGAGGTCACCCTTGATGTGACGGCGGTCCTCTCGGCAGCGCAGCGCAAGCAGGAGCCGAAGCAGGAGCCGAAGCAGGACTGATGGCACCGGCAGTTCCGTGGCCGTTTAGGCTCATGCCGTGCCAGCAGAGAACCAGGTCCCCCGGAGCGAGCAGAGTCCCGCCAAGGGTGAGCAGACCCGCACCCTGATCCTGGAGACCGCCATGCGGCTGTTTCAGGAGCTCGGTTACGACAAGACGACCATGCGGGCCATCGCCAAGGAGGCCGGGGTCTCGGTCGGCAACGCGTACTACTACTTCGCCGGCAAAGAGCACCTGATCCAGGGGTTCTACGACCGGATCGCCGCCGAGCACCAGGCCGCCGTCCGGGACGTGCTCGACCGCGAGACCGATCTGGAGGCGCGCCTCGCCGGGGTGCTGAGCGCCTGGCTCGACATCGCGGCGCCGTACCACGAGTTCGCGGCGCAGTTCTTCAAGAACGCGGCCGACCCGGACAGCCCGCTCAGCCCCTTCTCGCCGGAGTCCGAGCACGCCCGCGAGGCGGCCATCGACGTGCACCGCGAGGTGCTGGCGGGCACGAAGACCAAGGTCCCGGCCGAACTCGTGGACGTCCTGCCCGAGTTGATGTGGCTCTCCCAGATGGGCCTGGTGCTGTACTGGGTGTTCGACCGGTCCGAGGGCCGTGAGCGCAGCTACCGGCTGGCCGCGCGCGGCGCCAAGCTCACCACGCGCGGCGTGGCGCTCGCCCGCTTCCGGGTGCTGCGCCCGCTGGTCCACGAGGTCCACGAGCTGTTCACGGACTTCCTGCCGGGCATGGCCCAGGCGGCGACCGCCCGCAAGAAGCCGTGACTCAGATCCAGCCCAGCTCCCACAGCCGCCACACGCCCGTGCCGTCCGAGAGGTACTGGAGGCCGCCGACGCTGCGGCTGCTCACCACGTAGTCCTTGCCCTGCCACAGCGGGACCAGCGGCACGTCCTCGGCGACCTTGTCCTGGAGCGCCTTGAAGTCGTCGGCGGTGCGGCCCCGGTCGCTGTACTGCTGGGTCCGCTGGATGATGGCGTCGACGGCCTTGTCCGAGTAGCCGGTGTGCAGGCTGTTGCCGGTGCCGACGAGCGGCTGGCTGAAGTTGTCCGGGTCCGGGAAGTCCGCGACCCAGCCCGCGGTGTACGCGTCGTAGACACCGGCCGCGTAGTTCTTCTGCATCTTGGGCCAGTCGGCCTCCGAGAGCAGGTCGACGTCGAACAGGCCGCCCTTCTCCAGCTGCGCCTTCAGCAGCTCCGCCTCAGCGCCGTTGGCCCCGAGCTTGCGGTAGGCGAGGGTGAACTTCACCGGGATGTGGACGTCCGCCGACTTCAGGAGTCCCTTCGCCTTCGCCACGTCCACCTTGGGGTACGCGTCGAAGAAGGCCGTGCTGTGGCCGGTGAAGCCCTGCGGGATGAGCGAGAACAGCGGCTCGACCGTGCCGTCGTAGACCCCGGCGGCCAGCGCGGGCCGGTCGATCAGCGCGGCCAGCGCCTGGCGCACCTTGGTCTTGGCCAGCGGGTGGCCGGGGCGGACGTTGATGTTCAGGTTGCGGGTCTCGGCGCCGGGCGTCTCGCTGATGCGGATGGCCGGGTCGCCGGGCGACAGCTTGGCGAGCACCTTGGGCGGCATCTGGCGGTGCGCCACCTCGACCTGCTTGTCCGTCCACGCCTGGTTGAGCTGGTCGGACTCGGCGTAGTAGTGGACCGCGATGGGCAGGCCCTTCTTGCTGACCGCGCCCCGGTAGTCGGGGTTCGGCTCCAGGACCGCGCTCTGGCCCTGCTTGTACGACTTGAGCAGGTACGGGCCGGAGCCGACCACGCCGTTGCCCTTGCGCAGCGACTTCTCCGGGTACGCGCCGCTGTCCACGATCGACCCGGCGCCGGTCGCGAGCTTGGACGGGAAGGTCGCATCCTTCGTCTTCAGGTTGAAGGTGACCGTGTCGCCGTCGGCCTGGACCGAGCCGAGGGAGGAGAGCAGCGAAGCCGGGCCCACATCGCTGTTGATCTTCAGCACCCGGTCGAACGAGAACTTGACGTCGGCCGCGGTGATCTTGCGCCCGGACGAGAAGGTCAGCCCGTCGCGCAGCTCGCACTGATACGTCATCAGCTTCAGCCCGATGAACTTGCAGCCGCTGGCCGCGTCCGGCACGGGCACCGCCGAGCCGGGCTTGAAGGTGAGCAGCGTCTGGTAGACGTTGCTGTAGAGCGCCCAGGATCCGGCGTCATAGGCGCCGGCCGGGTCCAGGGACGTGATCGCGTCCGTCGTCCCGACCGCGATCGGGTCCTTCTTCTCTCCGTCGGACGGCAGCAGCTGCCATCCCCCCACACCGGCGACCACCACTACCGCACATGTCGCCAGAACCCGCATACGGATCGACCGCATCGTCGTGCTCTCCTCGGAACGCCCCACCCCTTCAGGCGCGCCCGACCCCCCGGGCACCCCTGTGATGGCGATCACCCAATCACACGGGTTTCACATTCGGAAGAGAAAATCTTCACTACACAGCTACTCGTTAGCCGCGCGTGACAAGGGGGTCGCACCTACTCGTTAGCGGTCCGTGATCCGGCGGCACCGGCGGTCTCCCCGCGCAGTTGGCGTACGGAACGGAACCCGGTGAGGCCGACGCCCGTCCCCAGGAGAAAGGACACGACGGCGAGGGTGAGGTGCACCCAGAAGTACGCCGTCGGGTCGCCCGCGCCGTCGAAGGCCAGCCCGCTGCCGTCCTTCCACAGGTTCTTGACGAAAGTGATCCAGATGATCCAGCTCCACACTCCGAACACGAGCAGGAACCAGGAGACGCGGCTGCTGAGCTTCATGGAATCAGTATCACCGGGGCGAAGCGGGCGCAGCCGGGCGGGTGGCGGCTCCCGGCGGGTCATCCCTCCGGTGTTCGGAACGACGGCGCGGACCTGTACGTTCTCGTCCGTGTCTGCTGTGAAGAAGCCCGCGAGAATCGCACTGGCGGTCGCCGTCGCCGCGCTGCTGCCCGCGCTCACCGCCGCGCCCGCGTCGGCGCTGCCGAATGATGAAAAACCGGGCACCCAGGGCCAACCGGGCAAGCCGTCCGATCCAGGCAAGGCGGGCAAGGCCCGTAAGGACCCCGACCCGCCGCCCGCCGCGATGTCGACGGTCGGCGGCGCGCTGCTCGGGAAGCCCGGCACCCAGGTGAAGCTCGGCGCGGGGGCGCCGGTGCTGCCGATGGAGCTGACCGGGCGTTCCTGGATCGTCGCGGACGCGGAGAACGGCCAGGTGCTCGCCTCGCACAACGCGCACTGGCGGCTGCCCCCCGCCTCCACCCTGAAGATGCTCTTCGCGGACACCGTGCTGCCGAAGTTCCCCAAGACCGACGTGCACACGGTCAGCCCGGCCGACCTCGACGGCGTCGGCGAGGGCAGCAGCATCGTCCCCGTCCACGAGAACCTGCCGTACACCGTGCACGACCTGTGGCTCGGCGTCTTCCTGCGCTCCGGCAACGACGCCGTGCACGTCCTGTCGTCGATGAACGGCGGCGTGCCCAAGACCGTCCAGGACATGCAGGCGCACGCCGACGACCTTCAGGCGCTCGACACCCATGTGGTCTCGCCGGACGGCTACGACGCACCGGGCCAGGTCTCCAGCGCGTACGACCTCACCCTGTTCGCCCGCTCGGGCCTGCAGAAGAAGGACTTCCGCGAGTACTGCTCCACCGCCTCCGCCAAGTTCCCCGGCGTCGAGGGCAAGAACAACGAGCGGGACTACTTCGAGATCCAGAACACCAACCGGCTGCTCACCGGCGAGAACGGCCTCAGCCCGTACAAGGGCATCGCGGGCGTCAAGAACGGCAACACCAGCAACGCGGGCGCGACCTTCACCGGTGTCGCCGAGCGCGACGGCCGGGTGCTGCTCGTCACCGTGATGAACCCGGACTCCTCCGAGGGCCAGGCCGTCTACAAGGAGGCCGCCCGCCTGCTGGACTGGGGCTTCGCGGCGGCCGGCAAGGTCACCCCGGTGGGCGAGCTGGTCCCGCCCAGGTCGGCGGCCCCGACCGGCACACCGCGGGGCTCGACGCCCTCGGCGGGCACCGCCGCCGACCCCGCCAAGGCGGCCGTCACCGCCCGCCAGGGGCCCGGCTCCGGCGGCATCGGCACCGCGCTCGCCATCGCGGGCGGCGTGCTGGCGGTCGTCGCCGCCGGGGTGTTCCTGGTCAATCGCCGTTGGCCGCTGCCGGAGCTGGTTCGCCGGAAGCGGTGAGCCCGGGGTCGTCCTCCTTGGCCGGGGTGGCCGTCCAGGCCGCGCAGAACAGCAGCAGCTTCGCGGTGAAGTTGATCCACAGCAGCAGCGCGATGGGCACCCCGAACGCCCCGTACATGCTCTTGGTGGCGACCCCCTGCATATAGCCGCCGAGCAGCACCTTCAGCAGCTCGAACCCCACCGCGCCGATGATCCCGGCGGTCACCAGATGGCGGCGCGGCGGGGAGACCCCGGGCAGCAGGGTCAGTACGTACATCAGGACCAGGAAGTCGGCGGCGGCCGCCACCGCGATCGCCACGATCCGCAGCAAGACCCGGCCGACGCCGTTCTGGTCGATGCCCAGCTGGTCGGCGGTCCAGCCGACGGCCGTCGAGCCGATCGAGGACGCGGCGAACGAGGCGAGCCCCGCCCCGCCGAGGCCGACCAGCACCCCGCCGTCCTTGAGCTTGCCCAGGAACGGGTTCTCGCCCTCGTCGTCGTCGCGGTCCCACACCACCCGCAGACAGCCGCGCATCTGGCCGATCCAGCCGATGCCGGTGAACAGCAGCAGCGCCCCGGCCACGACGCCGATCGTGCCCGCGTTGCGGGTCAGATCCTGCAGGTCGAGCTGGTCGGAGATGCCCGGGACCTGCTCGGCGAGGTTCTTCTGGAGCTTCTCGACGCGGCCCGGGGTCAGCACGGCGGCGGCGATCGCCGCGCCCACCGTGAGCAGCGGGAAGAGCGCGAGGAAGCTGATGAAGGTGATCGCGGCGGCGAGCCGGGACCAGCGCACCCGGTCGAGTCTCTCGTACGAACGCCACGCGTGCGTCCGCATCAGCCGGACCACCCAGGGCCCGACGACGGGAAGTTTTGTCAGCCAGTCCATGACGTCCGAGTACCCTTCCTCGCCCCGAAGACAAGCGTGCGTGTCCCCCAAAAGCGCAGGCAGGTGGCGAGCGCCATGCCGAAGACCGCGCCCGAGAGCGTGTCGGCGCGCGGCGAGGTGAGGCCGAGGCCGTAGTGCGTGACGGCGAGACAGAGCAGCTGC
Source organism: Streptomyces sp. NPDC023838 (assembly GCF_040639555.1). Classification (NCBI taxonomy): domain Bacteria; kingdom Bacillati; phylum Actinomycetota; class Actinomycetes; order Kitasatosporales; family Streptomycetaceae; genus Streptomyces; species Streptomyces sp. NPDC023838. Next base: position 43,219 of record NZ_JBFAAD010000017.1, on the reverse strand, counting down.
ACGAGCGCTCCCGCGATGTTCACGGCAAAGAAGACGGCGTACTCGCGCCGCCCGGCCCGGCTGCCCCGGTACGTACCGAAGGCGTTGCCGGCGTATGCGACCGTGCACCCCGCCACGAACGAGAGGCACTTGGCGGTGACCGGGTCCCACCCGAGCCCCGAGCGCAGCCAGACGAAGAGGCCGAGGTCGACGGCGTACGCGCAGATCCCGGCCAGCGCGAAGCCGACGAGCTCGGCTCGGCGCACGCCTCCCCACGCCCCGCGCGCCCGCGTTCGCTCCCCCGCCGCACGCCTCACAGGTCGGCCACCGCCAGCCCGTACAGCGCGATCCACACCAGACCGATGACCACCAGCGCCCGGTCGTGCAGGACGACGTCCTCGGGGGCGCCCGCGCTTCCCCGGTCGGCGAACACGGCGTACCGCAGGATCCCGCCGATGAACGGGACCATCGACAGCTGCCGCCACGGCAGCAGCGAGCCGCCCGCCATGCCGCCGCTCTCCAGCGCCCACATGCAGTACGCGAGGACCGCGACGCCGGCCGCGAGCTGCCAGACGAACCGCAGATAGCCGGTGGTGTACGCGTCCAGGAGCGCGCGGGTCGCGCCGCCGCGCCCCTCCATCTGGACGGCTTCGGAGTACCGCTTGGCCGCGACCATGAACAGCGCGCCGAACCCGGCGGTGATCAGGAACCAGCGCGAGAGCGGGATGGCGAGCGCGACCCCGCCGATCATGGCCCGCATCAGGAACCCGGCGGTGACCACGACCAGGTCGACGACGAGGACGTGCTTGAGCTTGACGCAGTAGGCGAGCTGCATCGCCACGTACCCGGTGAGCAGGGTCGCCGTCATGGCGTTGCAGGTGAGGGCCGCGCCGAGCGGGGCGAGCAGCGCGAGCAGCCCCCCGACGGCGTACGCGACCGGCACCGGCACCTGCCCGGTGGCGACCGGCCGGTGGCACTTCTGCGGATGCGCGCGGTCGGCGACGGCGTCGCGCGCGTCGTTGACCAGGTACACGGCGGAGGCGGCGGCCGTGAACAGCGCGAAGACGAGGGCGAGTTGGCGCAGGGTGTGCGGCGAGTCCAGCTGCCCGGCCGCGGCGGGCGCGGCGGCCACGAGCACGTTCTTGATCCACTGTCGGGGGCGCGCGGTCCTGAGCACGCCCCCTGGCACGCCGAGCGCGCGCCGCCCCGGGCGCCGGGCCGCCTGCTCCTCCAGCACGACGAGCGCCCCGGGCCGGGTCATGAGGGGGCTCCGGGGGCGGCGGGGGCCGGGCGGGACGTCGAGCCCGCCGGACGGTCCGGCCACCCCACGCCCGGCCCGGCTCGGTCCACCCAGCCCGCCCCCAGCCGGGCCGTGGCCGCGCCGAGGAGGGCGCCGACCAGCACGTCCGAGGGGTAGTGGACGCCCACGACCAGCCGGGACACGCACATCACGGCGGCGAGCGGCGGTACGAGGCGCGCCCCGGCGGGCCGCAGCGCGCCGTACGCCACGACCGCCGCGGCCGCCGAGGTGGCGTGCGAGCTGGGGAACGAGTGCCGCCCGGCGGTACGCGCCAGCGGCTCCCGGGCGGCCAGTCGCGGCCGGGGCCGCCGCACCACCCGCTTCACGCCCATGCTGGCCAGGTGCGCGGCCCCCACCAGGGCGGCCCCGCGCAGCCATCCGCCGCGCCGCTCCCGGTCGACGGCGGCGGCGAGCGCCCCGGCCGCCAGCCACACCGCCCCGTGCTCCCCGGCGAGCGAGAACGCGCGGGCGACGGCGGCCACCCGTGGCTCCGCCCCGCAGTCGCGCAGCGCGCAGAGCAGCCGGTGGTCCGCGTCGGAGTACCGCATCTGCCACCCCAATTCCGTGAGACGGCCCCGCCGATCGGCCGTCAGCCGTACGCGACTCTCCCCGGAGCGGACGCCAGATGCGCGTCAATGCCGCTTGACACTCACGCAATCACCCATTTCGGTGAGTATCACAACGAATAGTGCATAACGCGCCACAAGGGATAAAACCCTCGCTACGGTCGCTCCCATGTCTGCCGCCACTCCCCCGGCCTCGACCCCGCCCCCGGCCCCGGCCCCGGCACCCACCCCGGCTCCCGTGACCGGCTGGGGCCGCACCGCCCCGACGGCCGCCGCCCGGATGCTGCGCCCGCGTACGTACGAGGAGGCGGCGGCCGCCGTCCTCGCGGGCGGGGCGCGCGGGTCCATCGCCCGGGGCCTGGGCCGGGCGTACGGCGACGCCGCGCAGAACGCGGGCGGCGCCGTCCTGGACATGACCGGCCTCGACCGCATCCGCACGATCGACGCCGAGGCGGGCGTGGTGGTGTGCGAGGCGGGCGTGAGCCTGCACCGCCTGATGGAGGTCCTGCTGCCGCTGGGCTGGTTCGTGCCGGTGACGCCCGGGACGCGGTACGTCACGGTCGGCGGCGCGATCGGTGCGGACATCCACGGCAAGAACCACCACGGCTCGGGCGCGTTCTCGCGCCATGTGCGCGCGCTGGACCTGCTGACGGCGGACGGAACGGTCCGCACACTGAAGCCCACCGACGAGCTGTTCGAGGCGACGGCGGGCGGAATGGGCCTGACGGGAGTGATCCTCGCCGCCGAGCTCCAGTTCCACCCCGTACAGACGTCGTGGATGACGGTGGACACGGAACGGGCGAGGGACCTGGACGACCTGATGGCGCGGCTGTCGGCGACGGACCACCGCTACCGCTACTCGGTGGCGTGGATCGACCTGCTGGCGCGGGGCGTGAGGACGGGCCGGGCGGTCCTGACGAGGGGCGACCACGCACCACTGGACGCACTGCGGGGGCGCGCCCGCCGCACGCCCCTGCGCTTCAAGGCGCCCCAACTGCCCTCAGCCCCGACGTACTTCCCGGAAGGCCTCCTGACCCGGCCCTCGGTGTCGGCGTTCAACGAACTCTGGTACCGCAAGGCACCGAAGCACCGCACGGGCGAGCTCCAGCCCCTCTCGACGTTCTTCCACCCCCTGGACGGCGTCCCGCACTGGAACCGGATCTACGGCAGGGGCGGCTTCGTCCAGTACCAGTTCGTGGTCGGCCACGGCCGGGAGGAGGCCCTGCGCCGCGTGGTGCGCCGGATCGCCCACCGGGGCTGCCCGTCCTTCCTGGCGGTCCTCAAGCGCTTCGGCGAGGCCGACCCCGGCTGGCTCTCCTTCCCGCTCCCCGGCTGGACCCTGGCCCTGGACATCCCGGCGCGCCTGCCGGGCCTGGGCGGCTTCCTGGACGAGCTCGACGAGGAGGTGGCGGGCGCGGGCGGGCGCGTGTACCTGGCGAAGGACGCCAGGGTGCGGCCGGAGGTGCTGGAGGGGATGTACCCCCGCCTGCCCGAATTCCGTGCCCTGCGCCGGAAGTTGGACCCGGAGGGGGTCTTCGTCTCCGACCTCTCCCGCCGCCTGAACCTCTGACGGACCCCACTCGCGAGGAGCTACAAGATGAAGGACGCGTTCGGCGCCCCCCAGTCCCTGCTGGTCCTGGGCGGTACGTCCGAGATCGGCCTGGCCACGGCGCGCCGCCTGGTGGCCCGCCGCACCCGTACGGTCTGGCTGGCCGGCCGGCCCTCGCCGTCGCTGGACGCGGCCGCGAGGGAGCTGCGCGAGCTGGGCGCGGACGTGCACACCCTCGCCTTCGACGCGCTGGACGCGGAGTCGCACGAGGCGGCCCTGGGCAAGGTCTTCACCCAGGGCGACATCGACATGGTCCTGCTGGCGTTCGGGATCCTGGGCGACCAGGTACGGGACGAGGGCGCGCCCCTGGCGGCGGTGCGGGTCGCGCAGACCAACTACACGGGCGCGGTCTCGGCCTCCCTGGTCTGCGCGAAGGCCCTCCAGACCCAGGGCCACGGCTCCCTGGTGATCCTCTCCTCGGTGGCGGGCGAACGCGCCCGCCGCGCCAACTTCATCTACGGCTCCAGCAAGGCGGGCCTGGACGCCTTCGCCCAGGGCCTGGGCGACGCCCTCCACGGCTCGGGCGTCCACGTCATGGTGGTCCGCCCCGGCTTCGTCCGCACCAAGATGACCACGGGCCTCCGGGAGGCCCCCCTGGCCACGACCCCGGAGGCGGTGGCGGAGTCCATCGAGACGGGCCTGAGGCGCCGCGCGGAGGTGGTGTGGGTCCCCGGAACCCTGAGGGTGGTCATGTCGGCCTTGCGGCACGTGCCACGCCCGATTTTCAGGAGACTGCCGGTGTGAATTCGGTCAGGAGGCTGCCGGTGTGAATTCGGGGGGCGGGCGTGGGGGGAGCCCCCGGCAGAGCGCCTCGCCCTGCCCCCTTCCCCGGAAGGCCCGGGGAGGGGCGAAACCTCACGCCCGAACGGACGGCTCGTCCCGCGTTCCGCCCTGCGCCGGCACCCCGCTCAACCCGAACCCGTACTCGTGCAGCTTCCGCCACACCCCGTCCCCGCCCTGCTCGTACAGAGCGAACCCCCCGCACGTCCACTCCGCCTCGAACCCCGCCAGCTCGGCGAACGCCCGGTCCATCCCCTCCTCGGAGATGCCGTGCGCCACCGTCACATGCGGGTGGTACGGAAAGTGCAGCTCGCGCACGAGCGGCCCGGCCTCGTCCCGCACCCGCTGCTGCAGCCACGCACAGTCCGCCCCACCGTCGACGACCTGCACGAACACCACCGGTGACAGCGGCCGGAACGTCCCGGTCCCCGACAGCCGCATCGGAAACGCCCGCCCCGCCGCCGCGACCTCGGCCAGATGTGTCCGGATCGCGGGCAGGCGGGACGCGTCGACCTCGGTCGGCGGAAGGAGGGTGACATGCGTGGGAATCCCGTACGCGGCGGGATCCCCGAAGCCCGCGCGCCGCTCCTGGAGCAGGCTGCCGTACGGCTCCGGGACCGCGATCGAAACGCCGAGCGTTACGGTCCCCACGTCGTTCTCCTCCGTCGTTGTCCGGGTACGTCTGTGTCCGTCAGTGTGCAGTGTGGCGGGCGCGCCGCCGTTCTGACCAGAGCCCTGGGCGGGACCCCAGGTCGGGCCGGGGGTCGCCCGGCCCGGGCCACCCGTCACGGCCCCGGCGCGCGCCCCGCGCCCCGGCCGCGCCGGCGCGGCTCAGTGCTTGGCGGGCAGGAAGCCCACCCGCTCATAAGCCGTGGCCAGCGTCTCGGCCGCGACCGCCCGCGCCTTCTCCGCACCCTTGGCCAGGACAGAGTCCAGCGTCTCGGGGTCGTCCAGATATTCCTGGGTCCGGTCCCGGAACGGCGTGACGAACTCCACCATCACCTCGGCGAGGTCCGTCTTCAGCGCCCCGTACATCTTGCCCTCGTACTCCGTCTCCAGCTCGGCGATCGTCTTGCCGGTGAGGGTGGAGTAGATGGTCAGCAGGTTGGAGACGCCCGGCTTGTTCACGGCGTCGTACTTGATCACCGTCTCCGTGTCGGTGACCGCGCTCTTGACCTTCTTGGCCGTGGTCTTCGGCTCGTCGAGCAGGTTGACCAGGCCCTTCGGCGTGGACGCCGACTTGCTCATCTTGATCGACGGTTCCTGCAGGTCGTAGATCTTCGCCGTCTCCTTGAGGATGTACGGCGCCGGGATCCTGAACGTCTCCCCGAACCGGCCGTTGAAGCGCTCGGCCAGGTCACGGGTGAGCTCGACGTGCTGGCGCTGGTCCTCGCCGACCGGGACCTCGTTGGCCTGGTAGAGCAGGATGTCCGCGACCTGGAGGATCGGGTACGTGAAGAGGCCGACCGTGGCGCGGTCGGCTCCCTGCTTCGCCGACTTGTCCTTGAACTGCGTCATGCGGGACGCCTCGCCGAAGCCCGCCAGACAGTTCATGACCCAGGCGAGCTGGGCGTGCTCCGGCACGTGGCTCTGCACGAAGAGCGTGCAGCGCTCCGGGTCGAGCCCGGCGGCCAGCAGCTGCGCGGCGGCGAGCCGCGTGTTGGCGCGCAGCTCCTTCGGGTCCTGCGGAACGGTGATCGCGTGCAGGTCCACAACCATGTAGAACGCGTCGTGGGACTCCTGCAGCGCCACCCACTGGCGGACGGCACCGAGGTAGTTGCCGAGGTGGAACGAGCCTGCCGTGGGCTGGATTCCGGAGAGCACTCGCGGGCGATGCTGCATGGCGAAGCCATTCCCCTGAGGGTGGTGGTGGGCGACGGGCGCGCGATCAGAGGCCATGCTCATCATTCTCTCAGGTGCCGCCGACACCTCGGAAACCGTTGTGGATACGAACCGGCGCCCGGCTCCCCGGACGAAGCCACCAACCCGGAACCCCGGAATCCCGGCCGGTACGGATCATGGTGAATGAGACGAGGAACACAGCGCGACCCTCGGCCCGCCACCGCGCCGCCACCGGCCGGGAGGGGCAGACCCTAGTCCGTCGGCAGCCCCGGCGCGGGGAACGCGGCCATCAGTTCGGCCACCTCCGCGCGGATGACCGAGAGCGCGTCCTCGTCGCCGGCGCGGGCCGCGCCGACGCCCCGGTCGATCCAGTCGGCCACGGCGGCCATGTGCTCCGTACCGAGACCACGGGAGGTGAGGGACGGGGTGCCGATCCGGATGCCCGAGGGATCGAACGGCTTCCTCGGGTCGTACGGAACGGTGTTGTAGTTGACGACGATCCCGGCCCGGTCGAGGGCCTTCGCGGCGACCTTGCCCGGGACGTCCTTGGGGGTGAGGTCCATCAGGATCAGATGGTTGTCGGTGCCGCCGGAGACCAGGTCGAAGCCGCGCGCGAGGAGCTGCTCGGCGAGGACCCGGGCGTTGGCGACGACGGCCTGGGCGTAGTCACGGAAGGAGGGCTGGGCCGCTTCGCGGAGGGCGACGGCGATCGCGGCGGTGGTCTGGTTGTGCGGGCCGCCCTGGAGACCGGGGAAGACGGCCTTGTCGATGGCCTTGGCGTACTGCTCGCGGGACATGAGCATCGCGCCGCGCGGGCCGCGCAGGGTCTTGTGGGTGGTCGTGGAGATCACGTCCGCGTGCGGGACCGGGGACGGGTGGGCACCACCGGCGATCAGGCCCGCGATGTGCGCGACGTCGGCGACCAGGACGGAGCCCGCCTCCCGGGCGATCTCCGCGAAGGCCGCGAAGTCGATGGTGCGGGGGAGGGCGGTGCCGCCACAGAAAATGATCTTCGGTCGTTCCTTGAGGGCGAGCTCGCGGACCTCGTCGAAGTCGATCAGGCCGGTGTCGTGGCGTACGCCGTACTGGACGCCGCGGAACCACTTGCCGGTCGCGGAGACGCCCCAGCCGTGGGTGAGGTGGCCGCCCATCGGCAGAGCCATGCCCATCACGGTGTCGCCGGGCTCGGCGAAGGCGAGGTAGACGGCGAGGTTGGCCGGCGAGCCGGAGTAGGGCTGGACGTTGGCGTGCTCGACGCCGAAGAGCGTCTTGGCCCGCTCCACGGCGAGCGTCTCGACCTGGTCGATGTTCTGCTGGCCCTCGTAGTACCGGCGGCCCGAGTAGCCCTCGCTGTACTTGTTCTGCAGCACCGTGCCGGAGGCTTCGAGGACGGCCTGCGAGACGTAGTTCTCGCTGGGGATCAGCCGCAGGGTGTCCGACTGCAGCCGTTCCTCGGCGGCGACGAGCGCGGCGAGTTCGGGGTCGGTGGCGGAAAGGGCCGGGTGGGAAAGGGGCAGGCTCATGGCGTCCTCCGGGGTCCGTCGTGGTCCCGGGGTGCCCAGGCGGGCGGCACCTCGTGCGCGTGGCACGCACGGCTTCCCCGAGGTCGCTTCCCCGTGCGCCAGTCGCCGTACGTACAACCACCCTAACCGGCACACCGGGAATCAAGGTTTCCCCGTCCAGCATCCGAGTGACGAGAGAAACTGGGCCCTGCCCCGTCCCACGCCGCACGATGAAACGGAGACCCCGTGTCGACTACATCGGACGCCATCCGCTCTGCCGAGGCTCACAGCGCGCACAACTACCATCCGCTGCCCGTCGTCGTCGCCTCGGCCGAGGGCGCGTGGATGACCGATGTCGAGGGGCGCCGCTTCCTCGACATGCTCGCCGGGTACTCGGCCCTGAACTTCGGGCACGGCAACCGCAGGCTGATCGACGCGGCCAAGGCGCAGCTGGAGAGAGTGACGCTCACGTCGAGGGCGTTCCACCACGACCGGTTCGCCGACTTCTGCGGGCAGCTCGCGCAGTTGTGCGGCAAGGAGATGGTGCTGCCCATGAACACCGGGGCGGAGGCGGTCGAGACGGCCGTGAAGACCGCCCGGAAGTGGGGGTACAAGGTCAAGGGCGTGCCGGCCGAAAGGGCGAAGATCGTGGTCGCGGCCAACAACTTCCACGGCCGTACGACCACGATCGTCAGCTTCTCCACGGACCCGGAGGCGCGCGCGGACTACGGGCCGTACACGCCGGGGTTCGAGATCGTGCCGTACGGGGACCTGACCGCGCTCTCGGCGGCCGTCACGGAGAACACCGTGGCGGTGCTGCTTGAGCCGATCCAGGGCGAGGCCGGGGTGCTGGTGCCGCCGGCCGGATATCTGCCGGGCGTACGGGAGTTGACGCGCGAGCGGAACGTGCTGTTCATCGCGGACGAGATCCAGTCGGGTCTCGGCCGGACGGGGAAGACGTTCGCGTGCGAGCACGAGGACGTGGTGCCCGATCTGTATGTGCTGGGCAAGGCGCTCGGCGGCGGGGTCGTGCCGGTCTCGGCGGTGGTGGGCTCGGCGGAGGTGCTCGGGGTGTTCCGGCCCGGCGAGCACGGGTCGACCTTCGGCGGCAACCCGCTGGCGTGCGCGGTCGGGCTTGAGGTGATCGCGATGCTGCGTACCGGTGAGTACCAGCAGCGGGCGACCGAGCTCGGCGAGCACCTCCACCACGAGCTGGGCCTGCTGGCCGGGACCGGCGCGGTGGAGGCGGTGCGCGGGCGCGGCCTGTGGGCGGGCGTCGACATCAACCCGGCGTTCGGGACGGGGCGGCAGATCTCCGAGCGGCTGATGGACCGGGGCGTCCTGGTCAAGGACACCCATGGCTCGACGATCCGGATCGCCCCGCCGCTGGTGATCAGCAAGGAGGACCTGGACTGGGGGCTCGACCAGCTGCGGTCGGTGCTGGCCCAGGACTAAGGCCTGTCCGGGCGCCCGGCTGGGCCTAGCCCCGGCCGGGCGCCGAGGCGGGGCTCGGCCGGCACAACCGGCTTGCGCAGCAGGGCCGTTGAGCACGGCTCGGTGCCGAGCCCCGCCCCGGTCCAGACCCCGGCATCGGCCCCGGCCCCGGCTAGCGGATCACGTGCGGGATGAAGCGCGCGTACTCGTCCGTGACCAGGCCCGAGGACTCGCGGATGCCGAGCCCCGCCGCCTCGTCCTCGACGACCCAGGCGCCGAGGACGACCCGGTTCCCGTCGAAGTCGGGGAGCGGGGAGAGGGCCTGGTAGCAGGCGGGTTCGTCGCGCAGGACGGGCGGCGTGCCCGGGGCGTGGATCTCGACCCCGGCGCCCTCCCGGCCGAGCAGCGGCTTGGAGACGTATCCGGCGGTGCCGGCCAGCTCGCGCGGGCCGTCCAGGTACGCCGGGAGCAGGTTCGGATGGCCGGGGTACAGCTCCCAGAGGATCGCGAGCAGCGCCTTGTTGGAGAGCAGCATCTTCCAGGCGGGTTCGATCCAGCAGGTGCTGCCGGTGCCGCCGCCGTTGTCCAGCGTCTCCAGGACGTGCGGCGCGAACCGGTCCGTGGTCAGCCACTCCCACGGGTAGAGCTTGAAGCAGCTGCGGATGAACCGGAGGCGGTCGTCGACGAAGCGGCCGGTCAGGCTGTCCCAGCCGATCCGCTCGACGGAGAGCGCCTGCGTCTCGATGCCCGCCTGCTCCGCCGTCTCGCGCAGATACGCGACGGTCATCAGGTCCTCGCCGAGCTCGTCGTCGTCCGAGTGGGCGAAGTGGAGCGGGCCGGGCGGGAGCAGCGGGGCCTGCCGCCGCCAGGCGGCGATCAGGCGTTCGTGGAGCGAGTTCCACTGGTCGGCGCCGGGGAAGCGCTCCTCCATCCAGAACCACTGCGGGCTCGCCGCCTCGACCAGCGAGGTGGGGGTGTCGGCGTTGTACTCCAGCATCTTGGCCGGGCCCGTACCGTCGTACCGGAGGTCGAAACGCCCGTAGACGGACGGGAGTTCGGAGCGGCGGTGCCAGGATTCGGCGACCCGGGCGGCGAGCGCCGGGTCGGTGATCCCGAGGTCGGCGAAACGGTTCCGCTCGACGATGTGCGCGGCCGCCGCGAGGCACATCCCGTGCAGCTCCTCGACGACCTCCTCCAGGGCTTCGACCTCGGGGAGGGTGAAGGAGTAGTACGCGCTCTCGTCCCAGTACGGGCGCAGCGAGCCGTCCGGGTAGCGGGTCAGGGGGTAGATCAGGCCCTGGGCCTCGACGGTCTGCTGCCAGCCGGGGCGCGGGTCGATGCGGTGCCGCTGCATCGGTCAGCCGCCGCCCGAGCCGGAGTGGCCGCCGAAGCCGCCCCGGTCCACGCCGCCGGAGGAGCCGGAGGAGGTGGAGGAACCCGAGGTGCCGGAGGAGGTGGAGGAGCCGGATCCGGACCGGCTGAAGGAGCCGCCGTAGACGGCGCCGTTGCGGGTGTAGCCGCCGTAGTAGTACGAGCCGTGGCCGCCGCTCTTGCACTCGTACTTGGGAAGTTCCTTGTGCGAGACGGGGTCGACGCAGCGGCGGTCCGGCTCGTGGGAGCACGCCGCCAGCGTGGCGGCGAGCACGCCCATGCCGCCGAGCACGACCGTTGTGGACCGGAATCTACGCATGTGCGGGCCTCCCCCTCGTGATCCTCGTGATCTCGTACATCTGTCTGGGACGTGAACCGGCCACACCCTAGTTCCCGGCCATACGGGACCGGGAATCCGCTCTCCCCCGCCGCCCGAACTCCCTTCCATTACAGTCCGTCTGTGCTCTTTGGGATGATCTGTGCGCTGGGGTCGGCGGTCTGCTACGGCACCGCGACCGTTCTGCAGGCGGTGGCGGCCCGGGCGGTCCCGGCCGAGGCGGGGTCCGATGCCGGGGTCGATCCGGCGCTGCTGCTGCGGGCCGTGCGGCAGTGGCGGTACATGGCCGGGCTCGGGCTCGACGGGCTCGGATTCGTCCTCCAGATCGTGGCGCTGCGGGCGGTCCCGATCTACGCGGTCGGGGCGGCGCTCGCCGCGTCGCTCGCGGTGACGGCCGTGGTCGCGGCGCGGGTGCTGGCGGTGCGGCTGTCCGGGGCGGAGTGGGCGGCCGTCGGGGTCGTCTGCGCCGGGCTGGCGATGCTCGGCCTCGCCTCCGGCGAGGAGGGGCACGAGGACGGGCCCGCCGCGCTGCCCTGGGCGCTGCTCGGGGTCGCGGCGGCGATCCTGCTGGCCGGGGCCGTGGCCGGGCGGCTGCCCGGACGGGCGCGGGCGCTGGTGCTCGGGCTCGGGGCGGGGTGCGGGTTCGGGGTGGTGGAGGTCGCGGTGCGGCTCATCGACTCCATCGACTTCGCCAACCCGGCGTTGTACGCGTTGCTGCTCGGCGGGGGCGCGGCGTTTCTGCTGCTGACGTCGGCGCTCCAGCGGGGATCGGTGACGACGGCCACGGCCGGGATGGTGCTCGGCGAGACCATCGGGCCCGCGCTGGTGGGGGTGGTGTGGCTGGGCGACCACACACGGGCGGGGCTGGGGTGGCTGGCGGTGGGAGGGTTCGCGGTGGCGGTGGCGGGAGCGCTGACGCTGACACGGTTCGGGGAGGCGCCGACGGGGGTGGACGCGGCGTAGTGGCCCCTCCCCGCTGTGACATGCGCGTCTCTGCCTCGTGGCCTCCGGGGGTTGGAAGCCCAGGGATGCCGCGCAGCGGCACCGAAGGGGCGCGAGGAACTGCGCGACCAGCCACATGCGACCCGCAGACAAACAGCGGGCCCGGGGATGCCGCGCAGCGGCACCGAAGGGGCGCGAGGAACTGCGCCACCAGCCACATGCGACCCGCAGACAAACAGCGAGGCCCAGGGATGCCGCGCAGCGGCACCGAAGGGGCGCGAGGAACTGCGCCACCAGCCACATGCGACCCGCAGACAAACAGGGGCTGGGGGCGAAGCCCCACAGGGGTCTGGGGGCGCAGGCTCCCGGGAAGCCGCCTTCACCCCCACCCACCCCCGGAGGGTTAAGGGAACGGGCGGGGTGGGGCTACGGCAGCACCCGGCACAGCGCGTCCAGCGCCCCCGCCCACCCACTGTCCGTCGGCTCCGCGTACCCCACCACCAGCGCGTCCCGGGACACCCCCGTCGTGGGGTGGCGGAAGGCGGAGAGGCCCTGGAGGGCCAGGCCCTGCCAGGCCGCGGCCTGGATGACCGCGCGCTCGGTGCCCAAAGGCAGCTCCAGGACCGCGTGCAGGCCCGCCGCGATGCCGGAGACGCGGACCTCCGGCGCGCGCTCGGCCAGCGCCGCCACCAGCTGGTCGCGGCGCCGCCGGTACCGCAGCCGCATCCCCCGCACATGCCGGTCGTACGCCCCGGACGCGATGAACTCCGCCAGCGTCAGCTGGTCCAGCGCGCCGCACGACCAGTCCATGTCCCCCTTCGCCTCCGCCACCTCCCCCGCCAGCCGCTCGGGCAGCACCATCCAGGCCAGCCGCAACCCGGGCGCGAGCGACTTGCTGGCCGTGCCAAGGTAGACGACGCGCTCGGGGTCGAGGCCCTGCAGCGCGCCGACCGGCTGGCGGTCGTAGCGGAACTCGCCGTCGTAGTCGTCCTCCAGGATCAGCCCGTCCGTGGCCCGCGCCCAGTCGACGACCGCGGCGCGCCGCTCCGGCGGCAGGGCGACCCCGACCGGGAACTGGTGCGCGGGCGTCAGCAGCACCGCCCCCAGACCCTTCACCGACCCCAACTCGCCCGTCAGCGTGCCGTGTTCGTCGAAGGGCAGGGGTGGAGTGCGCAGACCCTCCCGTACCAGCATGTTCCAGTGCACGTCGAGGCCGTACGCCTCGACGCCCACCGCCTTCACCCGGCGCGCCCGCAGCACCCGCCCCAGCAGCGTCAGCCCGTGCACGAAACCCGCGCAGACGACGATCCGTTCGGGCTCCGCGTAGACCCCGCGCGCCCGCGCCAGATAGTCGGCCAGGACCGTGCGCAGCTCGATGCGGCCGCGCGGGTCGCCGTAGCCGAAGGCCTCGTGGGGCGCGGCCGTCAGTGCCCGCCGGGACGCCTTCAGCCACTCGGCGCGCGGAAAGGACGCCAGATCGGGGCTGCCCGCGATCAGGCTGTACGCGGGCTTGCGGCGCGCCGAACCGCGGGGCCCGGCCGGCTGGGGGCGGCGCGGCGCGGCCCGCTGGGCGACCCGGGTCCCGGAGCCCTGTCGCGCGGTGAGCCAGCCCTCGGCGACGAGTTCGGCGTACGCGTCGGCCACCGTGTTGCGCGCGACGCCCAGGTCCGCGGCGAGCGTGCGCGACGAGGGAAGCCGGGCGCCGGGGGCGAGCCTGCCGCCGCGCACGGCCTCGCGCAGCGCGTCCATGAGGCCGGCGCGCAGCCCGCCCGCGCCCACCTCCACATGCAGGTCGACACCGAAGACTTCGGCCAGGGTTCCGGAGGAAGTGGCCCAGGATTCCACCATGAAAATGGACCATACCCGTGTGACATGTGCCGCGTACGGTCACTTTCATGTCGACGAACGGAAACACGGTGAGCGAGGGCGACGAGAGCAAGGACGCCCCCTACGCGGCCGAGCAGGCCCCCCGCCTCCACTGGGCCAAGGCCGCCCCCGAGGTCTACAAGGCCATGGTCAAGCTGGACGCGGCGGCCGGCCACGGGGTGGACCCGGTGATCCACGAGCTGGTCAAGATACGCGCCTCGCAGCTCAACCACTGCGCGTTCTGCCTGGACATGCACACCAAGGACGCGCTGGCGGCGGGCGAGTCGGTCGAGCGGATCGTGCAGCTCAGCGCCTGGGAGGAGTCCCAGCACTTCTACACCGAGAGGGAGCTGGCGGCGATCGAGCTGACCGAGGCGATCACGGTCCTCACCGACGGCTTCGTGCCGGACGAGGTGTACGCGAAGGCGGCCCGGCAGTTCGACGCGACCGAGCTCGGCCATCTGATCGCCGCCATCACGGTGATCAACGCCTGGAACCGCTTCGGCGTCACCACCCGCATGGTCCCCGGCCACTACACGCCGGGGATGTACAAGTGACCGCGCGCTCCTGGCAGGTTCCGCAAGAGGTCTACCGGGCCCTGGCGGGCGTGAGCGCGGCCGCCAAGAAGACCCTCGACCCGACCCTGACGGAGCTGGTCATGGTCCGTGCCTCGCAGCTCAACCACTGCGCGTTCTGCCTCGACATGCATCTCGACCTCGCGCGCGAGCACGGCGAGACCGAGGGACGGCTCGATCTCGTCGCGGCCTGGCGGGAAGCGGGCGACCGCTTCAGCGAGCGCGAGCGTGCGGCCCTCGCCCTCACCGAGGGCATAACGGTTCTGACCGACGGATTCGTTCCCGACGAGCTGTACGAACTGACGGCCAAGCACTTCGACGAGACCGAACTGGCCCACCTCATCGCCACGATCACCGCCATCAACAGCTGGAACCGGCTGATGGTGGCCCGCCGCACCGCACCCGGAGAGACCGAATGGCACAGCTGACCCCCGTCGCCACCTTCCGCGCCCTGCACCACGGGCGCGCCCTTGGCGACCCCCTGATCCTGCCCGGCCCGTGGGACGCGGCCAGCGCCCGCGTCTTCGAGGAGGCGGGCTTCCCGGCGCTCGCCACGCCGAGCGCGGGGGTCGCCGCGTCGCTCGGCTACGCGGACGGCGAGACGCCCGGGGACGAGATGTTCGCGGCCGTCGCCCGGATCGTCCGGGCCGTCTCCGTACCCGTCTCGGCGGACGTCGAGGGCGGCTACGGCCTCGCCCCCAAGGAGCTGGTGGCCCGGCTGCTCGACACCGGCGCGGTCGGCTGCAACCTGGAGGACTCGGCCGACGGCGTCCTCAAGGAACCGGCGCGCCACGCCGACTGGCTGGCGGAGGTGCGCGCGGAGGCCGGGGACCGGCTCTTCATCAACGCGCGCGTGGACACGTACATCGAGGGCGTCACCGACCTGGACGCGACGATCACGCGGGCGCGCGCGTACGTGGCGGCGGGCGCCGACTGCGTCTACCCGTACGGGGCCCCCGCCGACCACCTGCCGAAGATCGCCGCCGCCGTGCCGGCCCCGGTCAACCAGGTCGGGCTCGCGGACGGCCCGACCCCGCGCCGCCTGGGCGAACTGGGCGCCGCCCGCGTCACGTTCGGCCCGGGCCTCCAGCGCCGCGCGATGAAGGCCGTACGGGAGGTCGCGGAGCAGCTGCGCACGGGCTGAGGAGATACGTCAGCTACGCCAAAAGACCACCCCCGGCGGCCTGGTGGGGCTGCCGGGGGTGGTCTTTTCGGCGTTGCGGCTGCGTCCGGACCGAAGCCCGGATCAGGCCGAACTCAGATCAGGCCGAGCTCAGACAGGCCGAGACTCAGACAGGCCGAGACTCAGATCAGGCCGAGCTCGCGCACCGCGTCCCGCTCTTCCTTGAGCTCCTGCACCGACGCGTCGATGCGGGCGCGCGAGAAGTCGTTGATCTCCAGGCCCTGGACGATCTCGTACTTGCCGTCCTTGACGGTGACCGGGAAGGACGAGATGAGGCCCTCGGGGACGCCGTAGGAGCCGTCCGACGGGATGCCCATGGAGGTCCAGTCGCCCTCGGCCGTGCCGTTGACCCACGTGTACACGTGGTCGATGGCGGCGTTGGCGGCCGAGGCGGCCGAGGACGCGCCACGGGCCTCGATGATCGCGGCGCCGCGCTTGGCGACGGTCGGGATGAAGGTGTCGGCCAGCCACGCCTCGTCGTTGACGAGCTCGGCGGCGTTCTTGCCGGCGACCTCGGCGTGGAAGACGTCCGGGTACTGGGTGGCCGAGTGGTTGCCCCAGATGGTCAGGCGCTTGATGTCCGAGACGGCCGCGCCGGTCTTCTTCGCGAGCTGCGAGATCGCCCGGTTGTGGTCCAGACGGGTCATCGCGGTGAAGCGCTCGGCCGGTACGTCCGGGGCCGCCGCCTGCGCGATGAGGGCGTTGGTGTTGGCCGGGTTGCCGACGACGAGGACCTTGATGTCGTCCGCCGCGTTGTCGTTGATGGCCTTGCCCTGCGGCTTGAAGATGCCGCCGTTGGCGGAGAGCAGGTCGCCGCGCTCCATGCCCTTGGTCCGCGGACGGGCGCCGACGAGCAGCGCCACGTTGGCGCCGTCGAACGCGACGTTCGGGTCGTCGGTGATCTCGATGCCGCGCAGCAGCGGGAAGGCGCAGTCGTCGAGCTCCATGGCGGTGCCCTCGGCGGCCTTCAGGCCCTGCGGGATCTCCAGGAGACGGAGGTTGACCGGCACATCCGCGCCGAGCAGGTGACCGGAGGCGATACGGAAGAGCAGCGCGTAGCCGATCTGTCCGGCCGCGCCGGTGACGGTGACATTCACGGGAGTGCGGGTCATGGCGATCTCCGTTTAGAACAGCAGGTGATGGGGGGTTGCCCCTAGTTCCGGCTATCTCTTCACGTCAAGGTCCCGCTCGGTGCGCGCCCGGACCCGCCGGGGCGATCCCGAACTGAATCTTGACGTGAAGAGATATCCAGCGGTCAGGCTATCCGAACCCGGCCACCTCGAACCCCCACCCCCCTGTGGGACGCCTCACCCCGTCCTCCGGGCGGCTCACTGCGGCACCGTGCAGCCCTTCTTGCCCGAGACGAGGGTGGCGCACGCCTTCGCCGACGCCGGTCCCTCGACCGCGAGCATCTTGGTGTACGCGTCCTTGTCCGCGTCCACCGTCCCACTCCCGCCCGCCGTGGTGCCCGCGCTGATCCGCACCTGGTCGCCGGGCGCGGCCTGCTGGATGCGGGCCCAGGCGGCCTGGCAGGTCTGGCTGTAGCGGACCTGGACCAGCGTGGTGCCGACCTTCGCGGACGACACCGTCTTGGCGAACGCGCCGCCGCACCCCATCACTTCCGGGTCCTGTCCGGTGCAGCTGTCGCGGGCGCACTTCACTCCCGCGGGCAGCGAGGGCGCCGAGGTGCTGGGGGTCGGCGTGGGCTGCGCAACCGCCTTGCCGTCGCCGCCGCCACCGAGATCCGTGAGCAGCACGACCGCGGCGATGACGAGCAGGACGCCCACGACACCCGCCACCACCATCATCAGCCCGCGCCGCCCGCCGGTCCCGGGGCCGCCTCCCTGGCCCCGGTCCGGGCCCT
This sequence comes from Streptomyces sp. NPDC023838, assembly GCF_040639555.1. Classification (NCBI taxonomy): domain Bacteria; kingdom Bacillati; phylum Actinomycetota; class Actinomycetes; order Kitasatosporales; family Streptomycetaceae; genus Streptomyces; species Streptomyces sp. NPDC023838. Next base: position 26,069 of record NZ_JBFAAD010000017.1, on the reverse strand, counting down.
GCGGCGGTACGCCCCGGTCCGGGCCCTGCGGCGGTACGCCCCGGCCCGCGCCCGGCTCGGCCACGGGGACGCCCATCCCGGGCGGACGCGGTGCGGTCGGCAGCGGCTCGGCGGTGCGCTGGGGAGGGCTCTGCGGGCCGCCGCCCCCGGGAGGCGGGCCGAACTCGCCGAGCGCCGCCCGTGCCTGGGATATCCGGATCTGCTCCATCGTCAGGTCGTGGCGCATCTCGGCGCGGCTCCAGGCGCGCTCCGCCAGCTCCCACATGGTGGTCAGATGGATGGGATTGGTGCCGGTGACCTCGGCGAGCGCGACGATCGCGCCCTTGGGCGCGAGCAGCCGTCCACCCAGATAGCGCTCCCACGAGGTCTTGCTGTAGCCGGTGCGGTCGGCGACCGCCGCCAGGCTCAGTCCACTGCGGTCGACCAGCCTGCGCAGCTGGCTCGCGAACTCCCTCACCTGCGGGTCGAGTTCCTCCGGCAGCGCCTTCCAGCGAGCCATGTGCTTCCCCCTTGTCCCCCCATACGTGCCTGATGTGCCCCCGAGACCGGTGCCGCCCCCGACACACCCTTGGCCCCGGTTCCGCCCCCATCCTCCCATCGGGGAGGGATGCCGTCACCAAGGCCCCCGCCGCCCGGAGACGGGCTGTTGCCCGACGCACACACAGTTGCGGAACGGTCACCTCCGAGCCACAGGCCTCCGGTTTCCCTTGCAGCCGCCTTGGCGCGTGCATGACGCTTACGTCCACGGGGGACAGACGGCGCCCGTCGTCCCACGGGGGAGAGGACGGGCGCCGTTCTGTTGTACGTACGGGAGTACGCATCGCCGTACGCGCCCGTTCAGCGCGCGCACGCCGGGGCGCGTGGGTCCGTCAACCCACGGGGAACGTCAGCGCACGGTGAACCGGACCGCGTCCTCCAGGAAGGGGATGTCCAGCCAGGGCTTGGGCTGCGCCACCAGCGCGAGCAGCACGATCAGGACGCCGAGCGAGCCGTACGTACTGATGTCGGTGAACCGGGAGCGCACCGCCAGCATGCCCACCGACGGCAGCATCCAGCGCAGCACACAACCCGCCAGCAGGGCCAGGCCGACGATGATCAGCCCGACCCGGAACAGGTCCACGGAGACGAGCAGCAGCCCGAGCCCGGTCGACCCGAGCACGGTCAGCAGCGGCCACTGGCGCGCGGGCGCGGGCGAGGCCCCGGAGGCCGCCCGCCCGCCGCCCTCGGGCCGCGCGGTGTCCCGCGTGACCGAGGGGAACCGCCGGGAGGCCTTGCGGGGGGCGGGGGTGGCGGCGGCCACGGTCCCGTTGACGGAGGCCCCGGCCCCCGGGGACGGCTGGGCGCCGCTCGCCGGCGGCTCGACGGGGTCGCCCCCGCCGGTGCCGCCGTCCCCCGTACTCGTATCGGCGTCCATGCCTCGGTCCCTTTCCGGTCAGCTCGCGGCTGTGCCGCGCTCCGCCGCTTCGACGACGTTGACCAGCAGCTGGGCGCGGGTCATCGGGCCGACACCGCCCGGGTTGGGCGAGATCCAGCCCGCCACCTCGGTGACCCCGGGGTGCACATCCCCGACGATCTTGCCGTTCTCGTCGCGGCTGACGCCGACGTCGAGGACGGCCGCGCCCGGCTTGACGTCCTCGGGCTTGACCAGGTGCGGCACCCCGGCGGCGGCCACGATGATGTCGGCCCGGCGCAGATGCGCGGCGAGGTCACGGGTGCCGGTGTGGCACTGCGTCACCGTCGCGTTCTCGGAGCGGCGGGTCAGCAGCAGGGGCATCGGGCGCCCGATGGTGACACCGCGGCCGATCACCACGACCTCGGCGCCGTTGATCTCCACGCCGTGCTTGCGCAGCAGCTGGATGATCCCGTACGGCGTGCAGGGCAGCGGGCCGGGCTCGTTGAGCACCAGGCGGCCGAGGTTGGTCGGGTGCAGCCCGTCCGCGTCCTTGGCCGGGTCCATGAGACCGAGGATGCGGTTCTCGTCGATGCCCTTGGGGAGCGGGAGTTGGACGATGTAGCCGGTGCACTCCGGGTCCTCGTTCAACTCCCGGACGACCGCCTCGATCTCCTCCTGCGTGGCGGTGGCGGGCAGGTGGCGCTGGATGGAGGCGATGCCCACCTCGGCGCAGTCGCGGTGCTTGCCCGCCACGTACTTCTGGCTGGCGGGGTCCTCACCGACCAGGACAGTGCCGAGACCGGGGTGGACCCCCCTCTCCTTGAGGGCCGCCACGCGGACGGCCAGATCGGACTTGATCGCTGCGGCGGTGGCCTTGCCATCGAGAATCTGGGCGGTCATGTTTCCCATTCTTCCAGGGCGATACTCGATCACCCAAGTTGCACTTGCACAACACATCCAGCTTCCGGCTGGACAAACTTATGCCTTCTTTAGAACGATGATCTGTGCAGTACCGCGGGCAGTGCCGGGGGGCGGACCGCTCACACACCAACTTTCCTCCGCTCGGGCCGCGTCGTCCCCGCACGGAACAACGGAGGAATCCCGTCATGAGCTTCGGCGACCCGAACAACCCGTACGGCCAGGCACCCCCGCCGCCGCAGGCGCCGCCCGGTTACGGCTACCCGGCCGCGCCCCAGGGCCCACCGCCGCAGCAGCCGTACGGCTACCCGCAGCAGCCCGGCTACCCGGCCTACCCCGGCGGCATGGTGATGCCGCCGCAGATGCCGGGCCTGATGCAGACCGCGCGCGTCTTCCTGTTCATCGTGGGCGCCGTCCAGGCCCTGGTCGGCATCTTCGCCCTGTACGGCGCGGCCGTGACGAACGACGTGTCCAACAAGACGGACGACACCTTCGGCGACACCCCGTTCGGTGACATCGGCCACGCCGCCGCCGGCATCTTCTTCGTGTTCGCTCTCATCTTCCTCGGCCTCACCGCGCTCTCGATCACCCTCGGCGTCCGCCTCTCCAAGGGCTACCAGGGCGTCCGCATCACGACGATGGTCTACGGCATCCTGGGCGCGGTGGTCGGCCTGTTCATCCTGGTCGGCGCCGCGAACGAAAGCTCCTCGGGGGCGCTGATCTCGGCCATCCTGTGGATGGTCTTCGGCGGCATCATGGCGGCGGCCATGATGACCCGCGACGGCGCGGCCTGGTTCAACCGCCCGCGCTACTGAGCCACTTGCCGACGAAAGGCCGCACCCCGCACGCGGGGTGCGGCCTTTCGCGTACACGATCAGTGGAAGAAGTGGCGCGTGCCGGTGAAGTACATCGTCACGCCCGCCTTCTTCGCGGCCTCGATCACCAGCTCGTCACGGACCGAGCCGCCCGGCTGCACGACCGCCTTCACGCCCGCGGCGGTCAGGATCTCCAGACCGTCGGGGAAGGGGAAGAAGGCGTCCGAGGCGGCGTACGAGCCCCGCGCGCGCTCCTCGCCCGCGCGCTCCACGGCGAGCTTCGCCGAGTCGACCCGGTTGACCTGGCCCATGCCGACGCCGACCGAGGCGCCGTCCTTGGCGAGCAGGATGGCGTTGGACTTGACGGCCCGGCACGCCTTCCAGGCGAACGCCAGCTCCTTGAGCTCGTCCGCGGAGAGCGCCTCGCCGGTGGCCAGCGTCCAGTTCGCCGGGTCGTCGCCCTCGGCCTGGAAGACGTCGGTCTGCTGGAGAACGGCGCCGCCGGAGACCGGCTTGAGGTCGCCGGGCTGGTGCGGGGTGCCGTCGACCTTGAGGACGCGGATGTTCTTCTTGCGCGCCAGGATCTCGACCGCGCCGTCCTCGTACGCCGGGGCCGCGATGACCTCGGTGAAGATCTCCGCGACCTGCTCGGCCATGGCCACGGTCACCGGACGGTTGACCGCGATGACACCGCCGAAGGCGGACAGCGGGTCGCACTCGTGGGCCTTGCGGTGGGCGGCGGCGAGGTCGGCGTCGACGGCGATGCCGCACGGGTTGGCGTGCTTGATGATCGCGACGCAGGGCTCGTCGTGGTCGTAGGCGGCCCGGCGGGCGGCCTCGGTGTCCACGTAGTTGTTGAAGGACATCTCCTTGCCGTGCAGCTGCTCGGCGTTGGCGATGCCGCCCGGCTGTCCGTCCGTATAGAGCGCGGCGGCCTGGTGCGGGTTCTCCCCGTAGCGCAGGGTCGACTTGCGTTCCCAGGTCCCGCCGAGGAAGCCGGGCAGTGCGGCGCCCTCCTCGGGCGCGTACACATTGGTCATCCAGGAGGCCACGGCCACGTCGTACGCGGCGGTGTGCTGAAACGCTTCGGCGGCCAGGTGCTTGCGGGCCTCCAGGTCGAAGCCGCCGCTCTCGACGGCCGCGAGCACGTCCGCGTACCGCTCGGGGCTGGTGACGACGGCCACCGACGGGTGGTTCTTGGCGGCGGCGCGGACCATCGAGGGCCCGCCGATGTCGATCTGCTCGACGCACTCGTCGGCGGAGGCGCCCGAGGCGACGGTCTCCTTGAACGGGTACAGGTTGACCACGACGAGCTGGAACGGCTCGACGCCGAGCTCCGCCAGCTGCTCGCGGTGCGCGTCCAGGCGCAGATCGGCGAGGATCCCGGCGTGCACGCGCGGGTGCAGCGTCTTGACCCGCCCGTCCAGGCACTCGGGGAAGCCGGTCAGCTCCTCGACCTTGGTGACGGGCACCCCGGCGGCCGCGATGCGCCCGGCCGTCGACCCGGTGGAAACGAGCTCGACCCCGGCCGCGTGCAGCCCGCGCGCCAGCTCCTCCAGCCCACTCTTGTCATAGACGCTGACCAGCGCGCGACGGATCTCCCGCTTGCTACTCACGGCAACAGAACCTTTCGTCCCTCAATGCGATATCCGTCGCGGGCCAGCCGCCCCACGACGTCGACGAGCAGCCTTCGCTCGACTTCCTTGATGCGCTCATGGAGCGCGTCCTCCGTGTCGTCCTCCCGGACCTCGATCACGCCCTGGGCGATGATCGGGCCGGTGTCGACGCCGTCGTCGACGAAGTGGACGGTGCATCCGGTGACCTTGGCGCCGTACGCGAGGGCGTCACGGACGCCGTGGGCGCCGGGAAAACTGGGCAGCAGGGCGGGGTGCGTGTTGACGACCTTCCCGCCGAACCGGGTGAGGAAGTGCTTTCCCACGATCTTCATGAATCCCGCGGACACGACGAGGTCCGGCGCGTACGCCGCGGTGGCCTCGGTGAGCGCGAGGTCCCAGGCCTCACGGGTGGGGTGATCCTTCACCCGGCAGACAAAGGTGGGCAGACCAGCCTTTTCGGCCCGCTCCAGCCCCACGATCCCGCCCCGGTCCGCCCCCACGGCGACGATCCGGGCGCCGTACCCCTCCGGGTCGGCGGCGATGGCGTCGAGCAGGGCTTGGAGGTTCGTACCGGATCCGGAGACGAGCACGACGAGGCGCGCCGGAGCGGCGGAGGGGGGCGGGGAGGCCACGGCTGGGCCCTTTCTCGCGTACGGGGTGAGGCGTGGTGGGTCGTTGTGCGGGTGCGCGCGCTGCGCCTCGCCGGGCGGGCGGGGCCTGGCGCCCGGCCGGACACCGCCCGCGACGCACACGCACCTTTGTCGGTCCTTCACTGGTCCTTTGTATGGTCATACGAACGAGTCGCCCCCCTTGATACGGGGAACCCTACGAAAGCGCCGACCGTCAGCAACGATACCGGCACACCGAACCGCCCCCACGGGACGGGGGCAGGCCCGGCAGGTAGCGTCTGGGGAGGCGCCGCCCGAGGACGGCGCCGCGAGCGCGTCTGGCCGGGGTCCCGGGCGGGAGCACGGCGGACGTCTGGCCGGACTCCCGGGCGGGAGCACGGCGGGCGTCTGGCCGGACTCCCGGGCGGGAGCGGGCCGGGGCCGACGTGACACCGGACCCGGGCTCAACGCCTGATGCGCGAAGCTTGATGCTCGACACCTAATGCTCGACACGTATTGCTCGACACGTATTGCTCGACACCTAATGCTCGACGAATGCGACCCCCTTGGCCAGGGGTCCGAGGGGAAGACGTTCACCAGATGCCGGACCGACGCGACCAGCCGTTCGCAGAACGCCAGTCCCCCGCGACGACGGATTCGACGGACCCGACGGAGCCGACCGAGCCGATGGACTCGCCGAACTCGCCGAATCCGATGAGCTCGACGACTCCGATGAAGTCGACGAATCCGATGAACTCGACGAACTCGACGAACTCGACGTCGTCGCGGCGGGAGGAAGCCGCGGGCGCCCCGGACGCGCGGGAGGACGGAGTCCGGGGAGAGGGCTCGGCCACCGGCGGTGCGGGGCAGGCGCCGGACGGCAGTGCCGACGGGGGTTCGGACCAGCGCGGGGGCTCGGACCAGCGCGGCGGCTCGGACCAGCGCGGGGGCTCGGACCAGCACCGCGGCTCGGACCAGCGCGGGGGCTCCGACCAGCACCGCGGCTCCGACCAGCGCGGGGGCTCCGACCAGCCGGCCGCCGACGACAATCCGTTCGCGCCGCCGCCGGAGGGGCGTCCGGACCAGCCGTGGCGGCCGCGCCGTCCGGCGGACGGCTCGTCCCCCTGGGGCAGCCAGTGGAGCAGCCGCCAGCCCGGCCCCGGCCAGGGCGGCTTCGGCAACCGCCCCGAGGACCCGGAGCGCGGCTCCGGCCCCGGGCCCGGGCCCGGGCCCGGCCCTGGCCCCGGTTCAGGCCAGAAGCCGCCGCAGGGCCCGGCTCTGCGCTGGGACCCCACGGACCCGGCCCAGCGCCGGGCGCGCTACGCACTGCTCTCGGGCATGTGGGCGTTCTTCTTCGCCCTGTTCGACATGCCGGAGGTCGCGCTGCTGCTCGGCTCCCTGGCGCTGTACTGGGCGATCAGCTCCCTCCGCGCCAAGCCGAAGCCCCCGGAGACGACCCCGGCCCACCCCGCGTCGGCCCCGCCGCCGCCCCCCGCCAAGCCCCAGACGACGGCGGCGGTCACGGGCCTGGTGACGGCGATCCTGTCCCTGTCGATCGTGGCGGCGACGTTCACGATGCAGATCGTGTACCGCGACTACTACACGTGCGTGGACGACGCCCTGACCAAGACGGGCTCCCTGGCCTGCAACGACTTGCTGCCGAAGCCGCTGGTGCCGTTGTTCGGGGTCAAGGAGTAGGGCGAGCACGAGGTGCGGGCGACGGCGGCTTCTTGACGGACCGTCGGGCTGGGCTTCGACGCGTGGCCCGCCGCCAGGGGGGCGCCGCGACGGGCGGGGCGACGGTCGGCGGGGCCACGGCGGCCACGAGAGGCCGGGCTTCGGCCGAGCCGCCCAGCCGCCGCACGACCGGCGGCTGGGCGGGATATCGCCCGCCGCCAGGCGGGTGCCACGACCGGCGAGCCGCAGCCGCCGACGGGGGCGACACCCACCGCCGGAGGCCCCGGGCTTCGCCTTCGCTGCTGCACGGGCGAACGGGTGCCCCGGCGAGCCGCAGCCGCCAACGGGGAGCAACGCACCACCGGAGACCTGAGCCACGCCTTCGCTGCTGAACGGCCGGGCGGGCGGGACGTGCCCGGCCCGCCGCAGGCGGGCGCTGCGACTGGCGAGCCGCAGCCGCCAACGAGGGGCAACCCACCACCAGGCCCGGGCCTCTCCAACCCTGCTGCACGGCCGGGCGGGCGGGACATCGGCCGCCGCAGGTGGGCGCTGCGACCGGCGAGCCGCAGCCGCCAACGAGGAGCAACGCACCACCGGAGACCTGAGCCACGCCTTCGCTGCTGAACGGCCGGGCGGGCGGGACGTGCCCGGCCCGCCGCAGGCGGGCGCCACGACCGGCGAGCCGCAGCCGCCAACGAGGGGCAACCCACCACCAGAGGCCCGGGCCTCTCCAACCCCGCCGAACGGGCGGGCGGGCGGGACATCGCGCCGCAGGCGGGCGCCACGACCAGCGAGCCGCAGCCGCCAACGAGGGGCAACCCACCACCAGAGACCCGGGCCTCTCCAACCCCGCCGAACGGGCGGGCGGGTGGGACATCGTGGCTAGTGGGGTGCCGGGGGCTCGCCCTCCGGTTCAGGGAGGGGGGAGCCCGTCGGCCTGGGTTCACCCGGATCCCGCGGCGCCACCGCCTCCGGCGCGATGGACTCCCTCAGCGCCCCGAGCCCGGGCTCGGGTTCCGGCTCCGGCTCCGGCCGCACCGCAACCTCGGGCCGCTCCCCAATTCCCGGCATCCCGCCCGCCTCAGCCAGCACATCCGGCCCCGACAACCTGCCTGCCTCCGGCAACACACCCGACCCCGGCAGCCCGCCCGGCCCGGGCACCTTGCCCAACCCCGGCGGCACGCCAACCCCCGGCACCCCGCTCAACCCTGGCGGCAAGCCAACCCCCGGCACCCCGCCCGCCTCGGGCGACACACCCGGCGGAGCCAACCCCGGCGGCACGCCAACCCCCGGCACCCCGCCCCCCGCCGCAAGCTCCGGCATCAGCCCGCCCGAAGCCTCCCGCGGCGCAGCCAACCGCATCTCCCGCGCCCCGTTGTCGTGCCACGCCCCCGCCGGCAGGAAGTCGTACGGCTCGAAGTCCCCCGACTCCACCACCTCGCCCTTCCGCCGCCGCCAAGCAAGCCGCGCCCGCCACCGCCGCACCCCGCCCGCCTCACCCCTCCGCCGCCGCCAGGCAAAGCGCGACCACCAGCGCGCCCCGGCCGCACCGGCCGCGCCCCCCGACTCCCCCACCCCAGCCTTCCGCCGCCACCAGGCAAGCCGCACCCACCACCGCCGCACCGCCGCCCGCACGGGCAACCCGCCCGGGGCGGCACCCGAGGCCACCCCCTCACCCCGCACCCCCGAAACCGGCGGCTTCGCCGCCCTCCGCCCCCGCCACCACCGCAGCACCAGCGCCCCCGGCACCCCCACCACCCCCGTCCACACCAACGCCGCCCCTCCCGTCCGCCACCACACCGGGCCCAGCGCCGCCAGGCGCTCCGTGCCCAGGGGGCCGCCCGACAGCGCGGACAGGAGCGCGAGCGCCACCCCGCACGCCGCCGCCCCGTACGCCGCCGCCAGCGCCGTCTCCCCGCGCCCCCACGCCTCGTCCGTCGCCCGCCGCGCCGTCCACCACCCGACCGCCAGCCCGGCCAGCACCGGCAGCGCCGCCGCCGACCACGTCAGCCAGTTCCCGTGCGACTCCGTCGGCAGCGCGCTCAGCAGCGGGAAGTGCGGCACCGCCGAGGTCCCGGCCACCCCGAGCGGCGTCGCCACCGCGCCCGCGCCGAGCACGAACCCCGGCCCCAGCCCGTACGCCGCCCCCCACACCGCCGCGTTCGGCACCAGCGCCAGCCCCAGCAGCGCCACCGCGAGCCGCCCCGGCCAGTCCTCCGCCAGCCGCACGAACGCGTCCTGGGCCTCGCCGATGTGCCACACCAGCGCCGTCCCGGCGAGCAGCGCCCCGCCCGCCAGCAGCACCGCCACCCCGGCTGACCCGGCTCGTACAACCGTATTCGTACGACGATGGACCAGCACCCGGCGGACCACCCCGGGCACCCAGCCGGGCAGCGGCGCGCGCGGGCGGCCGTACGCGGTCCACAGCCCGGCCGCCGCCGCGCCCGACGCCACCAGGGTCAGGTGCAGCGCGGCGCTGAAGGGCGCGGCGGGCAGCGGCCCGTCGGACGCGTACAGCGCCGCCGCCGCGCCCACCACGAGATACCCGCAGGTCAGCGCCGCGAAAGCAGCCCACACGGGCGGCAGCCCCGCAGCCTCCTCCGGCGCCGCCTCGTCCTCCCCCTTGTCGTCCCCCCCGTCGCCCTCGTACGCCAGTGCGTCCCGCGCCGCCCGGTGCGCCAGCCACACCGGCAGCCCGACGAGCAGCAGCGGCACGATCCCCACCGGAGCGGGCACGCCGCTGAGCGTGTCGGGTCTGACCAGTTGCGTTCCATGGGCGAGCAGCCACAGCGAGGCAGCCGCGCGCAGCACGCCGCCGGGCCCGCTGTCGGGGTAGGGCGAGCTGATCCACACCACCGTCACCAGCACGGCGAGCGCGCCGAGGCCGAGCCCCGCCGCCATCGCCCCGCGCAGCGCGCAGGTGGCCAGTACGGACGAGCGGCCCTGGGCCGCCGGCAACATCAGGCCGCGATCGCTCACTTGTGTCACGCCGCCATGCTGCCAACGACACGCGCTTTCTCCGCGTAAGCAGGAAAATGCCCGCCGTGTCGCCCAATATATGTTTATGTACTTTTCCGCTCGGGGTAAGGCTGCGGGCGGTACGGCCGTCTCGGCCTTCGCGGGGAGTCCTGGGAGCCCTTCATGACAGAGCGCACGTCCGACACCGGTGCCTCCATGTCGCCGCCGCCCCTGCCCCCGGCCCCGAACCCGGCCTCGGACCCCGACCCGAACCCGGAGGAACAGGCCGTCATGGGTTCCGGCGGGGCCCCGCCGGAACCCGACGGGCACGCCGACGCCCCGTCGGCCCCGGATACGCAGGCCGGTCCGGGCGCGGGCGCCACCCCCGCCACCCCCGCGACCCCGGTCGCACCCGCCACCCCTGCCACCCCTGCCACCCCTGCCACCCGCATCAAACCCGGCACGCCCGCCAAGCGCCTGGGCACCTACCGCCCCCGCTCCGCCGCGAAGCGCGCCGCCAAGCCCCCGGCCCCGGCGCCGGTCCGCCACGACGCGGCCCACACCCATGGCCCCGTGCCGGTACCGGCCCCCGCGCTCGACGGTGCGCCCTCTCTCCCCGCCGAGGCGGACGAGTCATCCCCGGACCCGTCCCCGGCTCCAGCTGCGGCCTCGCCCGACGCGGTCCCCGCCCCCGAGCCTCCCCATCCCGTCTTCGAGACCCCCGCCGACGCCTTCGACGCGCTGTACGCCGCCCACTGCACCCTTCTCGTACAGCAGACGTATCTGCTCACCGGGCGGCGGCGGCTGGCGAAGAAGGCCGTCAAACGCGCCTTCCACCTCGCCTGGCAGCGGTGGCCCGAGGTCGCGACCGACGCCGATCCGGCGGGGTGGGTACGGGCGGCGGCGCACGAGTACGCCCTCTCCCCCTGGCACCGCTTCCGCCGCGCGCACAAGCACCCCGACCACCCCCCGGCAGACCCCGAGCTACGTAGGCTGCTGCGCGCGCTGCTCGATCTGCCGCCCGCGTACCGCCGTACGCTCCTGCTCTACGACGGACTAGGCATCGACCTGCCCGAGACCGCCGCCGAGACCGAGGCCAGCACCCCGGCCACCGCGAACCGGGTGCTGCACGCCCGCGAGGCCGTCGCCTTCCGGGTGCCGGAGTTCGCCGCGGCCACCACCCCGGAGGCGCTGGCCGCGCTGCTGCGGCGGCGCATCGGCGAACTCGCCCTCGCCGAGCCGCGGGCCGTGCCCCGGCTGCCGGGCCCCCGGCGCGTACGCCGCGGCGGCGAGCGCCGCATCCGGGTCTGGACGCGCGCCGCCGTCGCCCTCACCGCCGTCATCGTCGGCGCGACGGCCTTCACGCTCTCCACCGCGCCCACCCGCTACATCCCGCCGGTCTCCCCGGGGCAGCGCATCGGCGGCGTCCCGCTCCAGAGCGGCCCGCAGCGGCAGAGCGAGGTGGACTTGGAGCTCCACCGCAAGCTGCTCGAAGAGCCCGCCCACGGGCCGGAACGGCTGGTTCCGCAGATCCGCTGAGCCCGGCGGAACGCGCGCGGGCCCGCACCCCCGGCAGGGGTGCGGGCCCACGTACGTGCGGAAGGGTCAGCCGGCGAGGATCTCGCGCGCCAGCTTGGCCGTCTCGGTCGGCGTCTTGCCGACCTTGACGCCCGCGGCCTCCAGGGCCTCCTTCTTGGCCTGCGCCGTGCCGGAGGAGCCGGAGACGATGGCGCCGGCGTGGCCCATGGTCTTGCCCTCGGGCGCGGTGAAGCCCGCGACGTAGCCGACGACCGGCTTGGTCACGTTGGCCTTGATGAAGTCGGCCGCGCGCTCCTCGGCGTCACCGCCGATCTCACCGATCATGACGATCAGGTCGGTGTCGGGGTCGGCCTCGAACGCGGCGAGCGCGTCGATGTGCGTCGTGCCGATGACCGGGTCGCCACCGATGCCGACGGCGGACGAGAAGCCGATGTCACGGAGCTCGTACATCATCTGGTACGTCAGCGTGCCGGACTTCGACACCAAGCCGATACGGCCCGGCTTGGTGATGTCGCCCGGGATGATGCCGGCGTTGGACTGGCCCGGCGTGATCAGACCGGGGCAGTTCGGGCCGATGATGCGGGTCTTGTTGCCCTTGGCCTTCGCGTACGCCCAGAAGGCGGCGGAGTCGTGGACCGCGATGCCCTCGGTGATGACCACGGCGAGCGGGATCTCGGCGTCGATCGCCTCGACCACGGCGGCCTTGGCGAACGCCGGCGGCACGAAGAGGACGGACACGTTGGCGCCGGTCTTCTCCATCGCCTCGGCGACCGTGCCGAAGACCGGGATCTCGGTGCCGTCGATGTCGACGGACGTGCCGGCCTTGCGCGGGTTCACACCGCCGACGATGTTGGTGCCGTCAGCGAGCATGAGCTTGGTGTGCTTCATGCCCGTGGCGCCGGTCATGCCCTGGACGATGACCTTGCTGTCCTTGTTGAGGAAGATAGCCATGGTGGTGTCTGACCTCGTCCCTTACTTCGCAGCCGCGAGCTCGGCGGCCTTGTCGGCCGCGCCGTCCATGGTGTCCACGCGCTGCACGAGCGGGTGGTTCGCGTCCGACAGGATCTTGCGACCCAGCTCCGCGTTGTTGCCGTCGAGGCGCACGACCAGCGGCTTGGTGACCTCTTCGCCCTTGTCGGCGAGGAGCTTCAGCGCCTGGACGATGCCGTTGGCGACCTCGTCGCAGGCGGTGATGCCACCGAAGACGTTGACGAACACGGACTTGACGTCCGCGTCGCCGAGGATGATCTCCAGGCCGTTCGCCATCACCTGGGCGGACGCGCCGCCGCCGATGTCGAGGAAGTTGGCCGGCTTCACGCCGCCGTGGTTCTCACCGGCGTACGCGACGACGTCGAGGGTGCTCATGACGAGACCCGCGCCGTTGCCGATGATGCCGACCTCGCCGTCGAGCTTGACGTAGTTGAGGCCCTTGGCCTTGGCCGCCGCCTCGAGCGGGTTGGCCGCGTCCTTGTCCTCGAGCGCCTCGTGCTCCGGCTGGCGGAACTCGGCGTTGGCGTCCAGGGACACCTTGCCGTCGAGGGCCAGGATGTCGCCGGAGGCGACCTTGGCCAGCGGGTTGACCTCGACGAGGAGCGCGTCCTCGGCGACGAAGGTCTTCCACAGGGTCACCATGACCTCGGCGACCTGCTCGGCGACCTCGGCCGGGAACTTCGCCTGGGCGACGATCTCGCGGGCCTTCTCGATGGTCACACCGTCGTTGGAGTCGACCGGGACCTTCGCGAGGGCCTCGGGGGTCTTCTCCGCGACCTCCTCGATGTCCATGCCGCCCTGGACCGAGGCCATGGCCAGGAAGGTCCGGTTGGTGCGGTCGAGGAGGTACGAGACGTAGTACTCCTCGAGGATCTCGGGAGCGGTCTCGGCGATCATCACCTTGTGGACCGTGTGGCCCTTGATGTCCATGCCGAGGATGTCCGTCGCGCGGGCGACGGCCTCGTCCGGCGTCGCCGCCAGCTTCACGCCGCCGGCCTTGCCGCGGCCTCCGACCTTCACCTGCGCCTTGACGACGGACTTGCCGCCCAGCCGCTCGGTCGCCTCGCGGGCTGCCTCAGGCGTGTCGATCACTTCACCGGCCAGCACCGGTACACCGTGCTTGGCGAAGAGGTCCCTCGCCTGGTACTCGAACAGGTCCACGCGCGTCCGTCCCTTTTCAGTGGTCTCGCGGTTCGTTTTCTGCGTGGGCGTGCCGCGAAGGGCAACGTGACGGCGCTGTCACTGAGGGAGGCGTACACGGTGGCCGGGTACGCGGCATGTCCGTCTCGCAGGTTATCCCCGCCAGAGCGGCCGCCCTAAATCGCAGATCACACCGGAGCGGTGATACCTGTCACAGATCACCTGCTCACAGCGTGTCAGGTATCGGCAGAGCCCGCTTCTCGATCGCCGCCGCCATGATCGTCGGGAAGAGGTCGGGGGTGCAGGCGAAGGCGGGCGCTCCCAGGGCCGACAGGGCCGCCGCGTGCTCGTGGTCGTAGGCCGGGGCGCCCTCGTCGGAGAGGGCGAGCAGGGCCACGAACTGCACCCCGGACGCCTTCATCGCCGCCACCCGCTTCAGCATCTCGTCCCGGATCCCTCCCTCGTAAAGATCACTGATCAGTACGACGACGGTGTCGGCAGGACGGGTGATCTGCGACTGGCAGTAGGCGAGGGCGCGGTTGATGTCGGTGCCGCCGCCCAGCTGGGTGCCGAACAGCACGTCCACCGGGTCGTCGAGCTGGTCGGTGAGGTCGACGACGGCCGTGTCGAACACGACCAGCCGGGTGGAGATGGAGCGCATGGAGGCGAGGACGGCGCCGAAGACCGAGGCGTACACCACCGAGGCCGCCATCGAGCCGGACTGGTCGATGCAGAGCACCACGTCCTTCTTGACGGACTGGGCGGCCCGCCCGTACCCGACCAGCCGGTCCGGGACGACCGTGCCGTACTCCGGCAGGTAGTTCTTCAGGTTCGCCCGGATGGTGCGGTCCCAGTCGATGTCCCGGTGGCGCGGCCGGCTGATCCGGGCCGAACGGTCCAGGGCGCCCGTGAGCGTCGCCTTCGTCCGCGTGGCCAGCCGCTTCTCCAGGTCGTCGACGACCTTGCGGACGACCGCGCGGGCCGTCTCCCTGGTGGTCTCCGGCATCGCCTTGTTGAGCGAGAGGAGCGTGCCGACGAGGTGCACGTCCGCCTCGACGGCCTCCAGCATCTCCGGCTCCAGGAGCAGCGCGGAGAGCCCGAGCCGGTCGATGGCGTCGCGCTGCATCACCTGGACGACGGAGCTGGGGAAGTACGTACGGATGTCACCCAGCCAGCGGGCGACGCTCGGGGCCGAGGCGCCTAGCCCGGCACCCCGCTCCTTCGAGGATCCCCGGCCGCCGGAGCCGCCGTAGAGCGCGGACAGGGCGCCGTCCATCGCGGCGTCGCGCGCGGTGAGCGCGCAGCCCGTGCCGTCGGCGCCCTGCTCCCCGCCGAGCACCATCCGCCAGCGGCGCAGCCGCTCGCCGGCGACCGGGCCGAGCTGTTCCGTGCTCATTTCGCTACTCCTGCCGGGTGGTCGGATTCCAGGGGGCTGGATGCCAGGTGGTCGGACCGCTCCGGCGGGGCGCCGGAGCCGGGGGTGTTTCCGCCGAGGAGCAGCCGCAGCAGTGGCTCCACGGCGGCGGCGCGCTCCTCGTCGAGCCCGGCCCCGAAGCCGGGGACGCCCGCGTCGGCTGCGGCCGGGCCGGTCGTGCCGGGACCGCGCCGGACGAGCTCGCCGAGGGTGCGGCGCACACCCGGTTCGTACGCCGAGAAGGTGCGGCGCAGCAGCGGCAGTACGTCCGTGAAGGCGTCGGCGGGGACGCCGGTCAGCCAGGTGTCGACCAGGGCGAGGAGGCGCTCGTCGTGGACGAGGAGCATCCCGCCGCCCGACGCGCCCCCGACGAACCCCTCGATCCAGGCGGCCGCCTCGCCGGGCGGTGTCCCCACGGAGAGCGCCAAGCCCATGTGGCGCTCGGCCTCGGTGTCCTCCAGGCGTCCGTCGTCCAGGAGCAGGCGGACGGCGCGGCCCCGGATCTCCCCCGCCACCGTGTCCCGTCCGGCCAGCCTGGCCAGCACCGAAGCCCAGCGGTCCCGCAGGGTCACCGGACTCTCGGACGCCTCGGGGAGCAGGGCCATGGCCGTGTGGACGTCGTCGATGCGGCGGCGCATCTCGGTGGCGCCGTCCGCGTCCAGGCCCGTGCAGGCGGGCGGCAGGCCGACGCAGATCCGCTCGGCGAGCCCGGCCGCGACCTCCCCGAGCGCGGCTGTCTCGGTGCCCCGCACGTCTCCATACCGCAGCGTGCGGGCCAGGGCGGGCAGCGCCTGGGCGAGGTGGGCGACGTCCGTGTCGAGCGCGGCCCGGTCGGCGAGCGCGCGCATCACCACCGGGAGCGCGTCGGAGAGTTCGGCGAGCAGACACCGCTCGGCCAGCGCGGTGATCTCGCCCAGGACCGTCGCCCCGGCGGCCTCCGACTCGGCGCGCGCGGTGGCGGCGGCCAGGACCGTCGTGCCCCAGACCCCGGCCTCGGCCACCCGCACCGACAGCTCGGGCTCCCAGCGCAGCCGCCAGCTCTCCCGGAACGTGCCGGTGCTGCTCCGGGACGCCGTCCGCTCGCCCCAGCCGATGCCGAGGAGGCTCAGCCGGTGCAGCAGACGGCTGCGCGCGGCGTCGGTCTCCTTGCGCAGATCGAGCTCCAGCTCCCGCTCCAGCGCCTCCGGTTTGAGCCGCAGGGCGCGCTGGGCGCGGGTGAGGTCGCGCTGGAGCGGGACGGCCGGGGCGGCGTCCGGGACCTCGCCGAGCACATCGCCGACGACGAGGCGGTCCTGGACGAGGGCGAGCGGCACCTCGGAGCCCTCGCACATCACCGCCCGCACCGCGTCGGTCGTCTCGGTCAGGCCCGGCAGCGGGCGGCCGCGCATCGCGGCGAGCGTCCCGGCGAGCCGCACCGCCTCGATGACGTGGGCGGACGAGACCTGCCGGTCCTCCTCGCGCAACAGCCCGGCGACCTTGGTCATCCAGCGCTCCACGGGCCGGTCGGGGGCGCCGAACAAGTGCCCGTACCAGCCGGGCGAGTCGATGCCCGCCCCGTAGCCGCTGTGCCGGGCGAGGCGGCGGTGGGTCCAGGGCACCCAGGTCAGCTCGGCCTTCACCTTGGGGAGGCCCTTGAGCAGCGCGCGGTCGGCGGCGACCGTGGTCCGGGCGGCGAGCGCGGGCACGTGCCACGCGCCGCACACCACCGCGACCTCGTCCCCGAACTCGCGCCGGGCGGTGCGCAGTTGCTGGCGCATGTAGGCCTCGCGGATCAGGTCGCGCGCGTGGCCGCCGTCCCCGTACGTCTCGCGCAGCGCCGTCATGGCTTCGCCCAGGACGGTGAACGGGCCGTACGGATCGGATCCCGGCGTGCCGTCGCGGTGCTCCACGACGTCCTCCCACCAGGCTTCCGGGTCGTCGTATCCGGCGGTTTCGGCGAGCACGCCGATCGGGTCGACCCGCAGCGCGGGCTGCCGCTCCTCCGCCCCGCCCTCGCCGTCCCGGGCCGGCTGCCGCTCCTGTGGCCCGCCCCGTCCGTCGCGCTCGTCGTCCGTCCCGCCGAGCGGCTCCGTCTCCGGCGGCTCCTCCCCCGCCGCCGGCTCCTCCGCCAGGGAGTGGGCCGCCGGGAGGTCGATGAAGCGGACCTCCGCGCCCGCGTCCAGGGCCCAGCGCAGCGCCACCCACTCCGGCGAGAACTCGGCCATCGGCCAGAACGCGGCCCGGCGCGGATCGTCCACCACATGGGCGAGCAGCGCGACCGGGGGCCGCATGTCCGGGTCGGCGGCGAGCGCCAGCAGCCCGTCGGCCTCGGGCGGGCCCTCGATCAGCACAGCCCGGGGCCGCGCCGCCTCCAGCGCCGCCCGCACGGCCCGCGCCGACCCGGGCCCGTGGTGCCGCACACCGAGCAGCCAAGGGCCGCCGGGCGGGGCGGGCGCGGGGTCCATGGCGCCGGGCCCACCCACGTCCCGCCCGCCCACGTCCGGCACGCCCGCATCCGGCCCGCCCACGTCCGGCACGCGCGCATCCGGCCCGCCCACGTCCGGCACGCCCGCATGCGACGCGACCGCGTCCGGCGCGACCGCATCCGCCGTGGCCGGGGGCAGCGCGGTCATGCCGACACCTCTCGGCAGGCGCGGTAGAAGTCCTTCCAGCCGTCCCGCTCGCGCACCACCGTCTCCAGGTACTCCTGCCAGATGACGCGGTCCGCCGCCGGGTCGCGGACGACCGCGCCGAGGATGCCCGCCGCCACGTCGCCGGAGCGCAACACGCCGTCGCCGAAGTGCGCGGCGAGCGCCAGGCCGCCCGTCACCACCGAGATCGCCTCGGCCGTGGAGAGCGTCCCCGAAGGGGACTTGAGCTTGGTGCGGCCGTCGCCGGTGACCCCGTCCCGCAGCTCGCGGAAGACGGTGACGACCCGGCGGATCTCGTCCATGCCGTCGGGCGCGGCGGGCAGGTCGAGCGAGCGCCCGAGCTGGTCGACCCGGCGCGAGACGATGTCGACCTCCTCGTCGGCGGTCGCCGGGAGCGGCAGCACCACCGTGTTGAAGCGGCGGCGCAGCGCGCTCGACAGCTCGTTGACCCCCCGGTCGCGGTCGTTGGCCGTGGCGATGAGGTTGAAGCCGCGCACGGCCTGGGTCTCGTCGCCCAACTCCGGGATGGGCAGCGTCTTCTCCGACAGGATCGTGATCAGCGTGTCCTGCACGTCGGCGGGGATACGGGTCAGCTCCTCGACCCGGGCCGTCATCCCCTCGGCCATGGCCCGCATGACCGGGCTGGGCACCAGGGCGTCCCGGCTGGGGCCGTGCGCGAGCAGTTGCGCGTAGTTCCACCCGTACCGGATCGCCTCCTCCGGGGTGCCGGCCGTGCCCTGCACGAGCAGCGTGGAGTCGCCGCTGACGGCGGCGGCGAGGTGTTCGGACACCCAGGTCTTGGCGGTGCCGGGGACGCCGAGCAGCAGCAGCGCCCGGTCCGTGGCGAGGGTCGTGACGGCGACTTCGACGATGCGGCGCGGGCCCACGTACTTCGGCGTGATCACCGTGCCGTCGGGCAGGGTGCCGCCGAGCAGATACGTGGCGACGGCCCACGGCGAGAGCTGCCACCGGGCGGGCCTGGGCCGGTCGTCGGCGGCCGCCAGCGCCTTGAGTTCGTGCGCGAACGCGTGCTCGGCGTGCGGGCGCAGGGCCTCGGCGGTGGCCGCCTCGACACCGCTCGCGGCGCCTGCGGAATGGATTTCGGACACGGTCATGGATCCCCCTCCAGATCAGTCGACCCGATGTGACTCCACGGTGCACCACGCCACTGACAATCGGCCTCGGCGAGGGTGAACCCACAGGTCAGAGCGGTCTCCAGAGCCATTGTCAGTGGGGGCGTCTACCTTCGAAACCATGAATCAGCAGGGGGTGCGCTGGACTGCGGAACAGGTGCTGGCCCTGGCTCCTGACGCCGCGTCACGCAAGGCGGGAAGCAAGCTCGGCACGGCCGGGCCGTGGTCCGAGAGCGGCTGCGACAACTCAAGCGTGTGGGGCCTGTGCAAGGGCAGCGGCAGCAGGCCGTACCAGACGGTGGTCGACACGGGCGGGACGGGGACGGGCGGGACGGGCGCGGGCGGGCTCGGATACAAGTGCAGTTGCCCGAGCCGGAAGTTCCCGTGCAAGCACGCGCTGGGCTTGTTGTTGCTCTGGGCGGCGGACGAGCAGGCGGTACCGGCTGTCGCGGACGGGGAGGTGCCCGGCTGGGCCGGGCAGTGGCTGCGCAGCCGGCGGGAGCGGGCGGAGAAGAAGGGGGACGGGGCGGCGAGCCCGGCCGAGGCGCGGACCGCCGATCCGGAGGCGGCCCGGCGCCGCGCGGAGAAGCGCGCCGAGCGGGTCACGGCCGGGGCGAGCGAGCTGGAGCAGCGTCTGGAGGACCTGCTGCGGGTCGGCCTGGCGGCGGCCGAGCGGCCGGGGTACGGGCTGTGGGAGGAGACGGCCGCCCGCATGGTCGACGCGCAGGCGCCCGGACTGGCGGGCAGAGTAAGGGAGTTGGGGGCGATACCGGGCTCCGGTCCGGGCTGGCCGGTGCGGCTCCTGGAGGAGTGCGCGCTGCTGCATCTGCTCGACCGGGCCTGGCTGGGCCGCGAGACGCTGCCCGACGCGCTGGCCGCCACGGTCCGCTCGCGGGTCGGGGTGCCCGCGCCGCCGCAGGGGCCGCCGGTGCGGGACATCTGGCAGGTCCTGGCCCAGTACGACACGGCCGACGCCAAGCTGACCACGCGCCGGATCTGGTTGTACGGGCGGGAGTCGGGCCGTGCGGCGATGCTGCTCGACTTCGGCGCGGCGGGCCGGGCGCCCGAGCTCGCCCTGCCGGTCGGCCTCGCGATCGACGCCGAGCTCACGCCGTACCCGGGCGGCGGGCAGCTGCGGGCCGCGCTGGGCGAGCGGTTCGGGGCGCCGCTCCCGGCCGGGGGCCCGCCGCCCGGCGGCACGACGGGCGAGGCGCTGGAGCGGTACGGCCGGGCGCTGCGGGACGACCCGTGGCTGGACGCGTGGCCGGTGACGCTGAGCGGGGTCATACCGGTGCCGTCGGGCGAAGGAGGCGGCGGCGGACGGTGGCAACTCGCGGATCCCGAGAGGGACTTGGCGCTGCCTGTCGCTGCGGGCGCAACCGACCGGGCGGGTCTGTGGAAGCTGGTCGCGCTGTCGGGCGGCGGCCCGGTGACCGTGTTCGGCGAGTGCGGGCATCGGGGGTTCGCGCCGCTGGCGGGGTGGGCGGAGGGGGAGATGGTGTCGCTGCGGTGAGGGCTGCTGCCCTGACGGCTGCCGTCACCGCGTCGCGTAGGCACGTACACGTACAGGTACACGCTCACGTACAGGAGGTTGCACATATGCATGGAGGGGAGGCCACGGTGCCCGCTGCCGCGACCAGGACCGGGGGCCGGGCCAGGGACGGCGGTTCCTGGGAGGAGCTCGTCACCGCCGCGCTGCTCGGGACCGAGCGGCGGCCCGCTGCCGGGGAGCCCGCCGCGCTCCTCGACGAGGCCGCGCTGCACACCGTCCGCCGCCGGGCGGGGCTTCGGCCCGCGCCCGCGTCCGTACGGCCCGGGAGGGCGCCGGACGATGAGCGGCCGGAGCTGCCGAAGGCCGCGCGGCGACGGCTCGGACAGCTGCTCGCGGACCGTTCGGCGGCGGCGCACTCCGGGGGGCGGCGGGGAGCGGCGCCGGATCTGGCGGAGCTGCTGCCGCAGTGGCTGAGCGCGGCGGCCGAACGGGGCTTCCGGGCGCCGCCCGCGCTGCTGCCCGCGCTGCTGGACGCGGCCCGGGCGCGTACGGACCTGCGGCCGCAGGCGCTGGAGTTCGCCGGGCCGCGCGGGAGGTGGCTGGCCCGGCTGAACCCGGAGTGGCGGTTCGCGCTGCGCGGCGGGGCGGGCGGCGCGGTCCTGCCCGACCCCTCGGACGCCGAGGCGGTGCGGCGGCTGTGGGAGGAGGGGCTGTTCGCGGAGCGGGTGGCGCTGCTCGCGGCGGTACGGGCGTACGAGCCCGGAGCCGCGCGGGAGTTGCTCGCCACGACGTGGGCGGCCGAGCGGGCCGAGGACCGGCTGATGTTCCTCGACTCGCTGCGGACGGGGCTCGGCGGGGAGGACGAGCCGTTCCTGGAGCGGGCGCTCGCGGACCGCAGCCGGAACGTCCGGTCGACCGCCGCCGAGCTGTTGTCGGCGCTGCCCGCGTCCGCGCTGGCCGGGCGGATGGCGGCGCGGGCGGCGTCGTGCGTCGCACTCGACCGGTCGGGGGACGGGGGCGGCGGGCGGATAGCGGTGGAGGCGCCGCACGAGTGCGACGCGGGAATGCAGCACGACGGGGTGGCGCCGAAGCCGCCGACCGGGCGGGGTGAACGGTCCTGGTGGCTCGGCCAGTTGGTGGAGGCGGCGCCGCTGGGGGGCTGGGCGGGGCGGCTCGGGGGGCGTTCGGCGCGGGAGATCGTGGCGTTGCCGGTCGCCGACGACTGGGGGGACGAGCTGCACGCGGCGTGGTGCCGGGCGGCGGTGCGGCAGGGGAACGCGGAGTGGGCGCGTGCGCTTTTCGGCACCCCGTCCTCCCCGCCGGGAGGCAACGCGGGGACGGTGTCGCTGGCCGAGCGGGCCAAGCTGCTGTCGACGCTGCCGGAGGAGGAACGGGCGGAGTGGGTCGCGGCGTTCATAGCCGCGCACGGGTTGTCGGAGGCGTTCCAGCTGCTGGGGGTGTGTCTGGTGCCGTGGTCGGCGGGGCTGGGGCGGGCCGTGGTGGACGCGCTGGAGATCGCGCGGGACGCGGGGAGCTATCCGTGGAGCTTCAGCGGGGTGATGGGGCTGGCGGAGCGGTGCCTCGATCCTGCGGAGGCGGGGAGGCTGGAGGGGCTGACGGCTGTGCCGGCGGAGGAGGAAGGGGCGTCGCCGGGGGCGGGGGGTTATTGGGCGGAGGCGTTTCAGCGGCTGGTGGGGACGTTGCGGTTGCGGGGGGCGATGCGGGTGGAGTTGGGGGGTTGATTTCCCCCACCCCGCCCGTTCCCTTAACCCTCCGGGGGCGGGCGGGCGGCCGAGGCCAACCTCCCAGGGGCTGCGCCCCGGCCCCTGTTCGTCTGCGGGCTGCACGTGGCTGATCGCGCAGTTCCCCGCGCCCCTAAAAACACGGAACCGGCCACCTACTACAGAAGCGCAGGAAACCAGGCCCCCAGCCCAAACGGACCCGCACCCGACGGACGGGCAGATCTTTTAGGGGCGCGAGGAAGTGCGCGACCAGCCCAAACAAACCGGCACCCGCCGGACGGACGGCCGGACCCTTCAGGGGCGCGGGGCTGTGACACATGCGGCTCCGCCGCGCGGGCGCGACCAGCCCGAGCGGACCTGCACCCGACGAACCGTCAGGCCTTCAGGGGCGCGGGGCCGAGGCATATGCCGCTCCGTCGCGCGGGCGCGCCGCGCCGGGCCGCAGGCCAACAGCAGGCCCCCCTTACGCCCCCGCCGCCGCGCGAACGTTCGCGTTGACCCACTCCACGATCGACGTCGTCGTCGCCCCGGGCGTGAAGATCTCGGCCACGCCGAGGGACTTCAGCGGGGCGATGTCGGCCTCGGGGATGATGCCGCCGCCGAAGACCTTGATGTCCTCCGCGTCGCGGTCCTTCAGGAGTTCCAGGACCTTCGCGAACAGCGTGTTGTGGGCGCCGGAGAGGATGGAGAGGCCGATCGCGTCCGCGTCCTCCTGGATGGCCGTGTCCACGATCTGCTCCGGCGTCTGGTGCAGGCCGGTGTAGATGACCTCCATGCCCGCGTCGCGCAGCGCCCGTGCGATGACCTTGGCGCCCCGGTCGTGCCCGTCGAGCCCCGGCTTGGCCACCACCACGCGGATCGGACCGGTTACACCCATCACTGCCTCCACACGACCACACGAGGTGAACAAACTGAAGTGAACGAACTGAAGTGAACGAACTGAAGTGAACGAACGTTATCTACAGCATCCCGCAAGGCGCCGTTTCACGGTGGCCGGGGAGGGGGAAATCACACAGTGGGACATGTTCGTTTTGCGCCGCCGTACCCGATTGTCCGCCGCCCGCGCGCCGGACCAGCCAGGTCGGCCGCAAGAGGAGCCGCTCTGAAGGGCGCCGGACCACCGTGCCGTCAGCCGCACAGCACGGAGGTCCGGCCCACAGCGTTCTGGACGAGCGCGTTTTCGTGGGGCGCGGGGGCGCCCCCATGAGGGCACACGGGGGACGGAGCCGTCCTCCCGGCGTGCCGTTCGGGAGGTCGTCCGTGCAGGTGTTTCCGCTCCTTCCGCAGTGTCTGCGCCGCGCCTGGGTCTCCGCCGCGATGCTGCGCGCCACCGCACTCGACCTCGCCGTCCTGGCCGGCCATCTCGTCCTCTACCCCTCCGGCGTGGCGGCCGAGCGCAGAGACCCCGTCCCCGAGGACGCACCGCAGCTGCCGACCGCCGGGCGCGCCCGGCCGCCCGTCGTGCTGCTGCACGGCTTCATCGACAACCGCTCGGTCTTCGTCCTGCTGCGCCGTTCCCTGTCCCGGCACGGCTGGCGGCATCTTGAATCGCTCAACTACTCACCGCTGACCTGCGACATCCGCACCGCCGCCGAGCTGCTCGGCCGCCACGTCGAGGAGATCTGCGCGCGCACCGGGCACACCGAGGTGGACATCGTCGGGCACAGCCTCGGCGGTCTGATCGCCCGCTACTACGTCCAGCGCCTCGGCGGCGACACGCGCGTCCGTACGCTCGTCACCCTCGGCACCCCGCACGCGGGCACCCGCTCGGCGCAGCTCATCAGCGCGCACCCGATCGTCCGCCAGATGTGCCCCGGCTCCGACGTCGTCGAGGAGCTGCGCCGGCCCGCCCCCGGCTGCCGGACCCGGTTCGTGAGTTTCTGGAGCGACCTCGACACGCTGATGGTCCCGGTGGAGACGGCCCGTATCGACCACCCCGATCTGACCGTCCACAACATACGGGTATCAGGAATCGGGCATCTCGCCCTGCCGGTCCACCCGACCGTCGCGACCGGCATACGACAGGTGTTGACCGTGGAGACGGCAGGAGAGGGACAGAAGGGAGAAGCGGGAAGCTCGCGCGAGACCTTCTCCGTCGCCTGAGCCCCGCCGCCGACCCGCCGCCGACCCGCCGCCGACCCGCCGCCAAACCGACGCAACTCGACGCCAACCCGTCGACAGTCCGCGCCAACCCGCCGCCAACCCGCCCCCGCCGCCCACTTTCTCGAACATTCCTCGAACGCAAGACCAAGCCTCTGCCCGCAGTCCGCCGAAAGACGCTGATTGCCCGTTTCCTCTTCCAATAAAACCTGCGGAAGATTGTCGCTGTCGCGTACCGCCGGGTACAGTCGCGCCACTGCTTCCCCCACGGGAGCCCCTCCCCAGGGCCCCCGAACCCAGGTCCTGTTGCCGAGGCGAGAGAGAAGTTGGTGACTGACCAGCACGCCCACGCCGGGTACGCCGGATACGACGGCTATTCCACGGCGGACGCCACCGGCGCCCTCAACACCGACCCGCTCTTCGGTGCCCTGCCCGGCGGTTACGACTCGGGCCACACCGGTACGTACGACACGGGCCAGTGGGACACCTACGGCGCGCAGCAGTATCAGCACCAACACCAGCAGACTTCGTACGACACCACTGGGCAGTGGACCATCCCCGCCCAGTCGGCCGGGCCCGATGTCACCGGGCAGTGGGACGCGAGCGCCTGGAACCAGGCGCAGCAGACCGGGCAGTTCGAGACCACCGCGTTCGCGTACGGCGCCGCCTACGACACGACCGGGCAGTGGACCGTGCCCGGCGCGGGGTACGTGGCCGGTGCGTACGACGAGACGGGGACGTACAACACGGCCGCCTGGAACGTCGGCGTCGAGAGCATGGGCGCACACGGCGCCTCGGACGTGCACGCCGCCGTCGCCCAGCCCGGAGCCGGGCACGAGCAGGCGTACGAGCACGGTTACGAGCACGTCGAGGCGCCCGCCGAGAGCACCTCGCAGTTCCCCGCGCCCGCCGAGAGCACCTCCCAGTTCCCCGTGCTCGACCCCGAGTCCGACGGGACCGGCCACCACGACGGTCTCGAAACGCCGCTCCCCGAAGGGGAGTTGGACGACGAGTCCGGCGTCGAGCCGCTGGTCGCCGTCGCTCCCCTCACCCCCCGCCGCCCCGCCGGAGGCACCCGCAGCCGTCGGCGCAGTCCGGCCAAGCGGTCCGCCCTGCTCACCGTCGCGGTGCCGTCCGTGTGCGTGATGGGGGTCGCCGGCGTCGCGGCCGCGTCCGTCAGCGGGCTCGGTGGCGAGGGCAAGAGCGACGCCGCGGCGGTCACCGCCTCCGACCCGTCCTCGGTCAAGCCGGTCGCCGCCAACAGCAAGCTGGACACCCAGCTCGCCAACCTCAGCGCGGGCGCGGGCGACTTCGCCGACCGCGCCAGCCGTACGCAGGAACGTCTCGACCTCAAGGCCCGCCAGCAGGCGGAGAAGCAGCGCAAGGCCGAGGCGGCCGCGCGCAAGGAGGCCGCGCGTCCGAAGTTCCTGCTGCCGGTCAAGCAGCGTGGGCTGAGCGCGTACTTCGGCCAGGCGGGCGTCAACTGGATGTCGGTGCACACCGGCATCGACTTCCCGGTCTCGTACGGCACTCCGGTGATGTCCGCGACCGACGGCACCATCCGTACGCAGTGGAACAGCGCCTACGGCAACATGGCCATAGTGACGGCCGCCGACGGAACCGAGACCTGGTACTGCCACCTCTCCAGCACCAAGTTGCGGTCCGGCCCGGTCAAGGCCGGTGACGTCATCGCGTACTCGGGCAACTCCGGCAACTCCACCGGTCCGCACCTGCACTTCGAGGTGCGCCCCGGCGGCGGGTCGCCGATAGACCCACTGCCGTGGCTGCGCGGCCACGGGCTCGACCCCACCTAGGGCCTGTCGTCAAATTCCCGTCTGTCCTGCGACGCCTGGCACGCACTCTCGCCGCACCGGGCGAAAGCCCACGTACGTCCAGTACGAGGG